>CAMNJZ010000059.1 GCA_946541955.1 uncultured Lachnospiraceae bacterium
TGCTGTTTACTCGCTGTTTACGGTACAAAATTTTCTGCGTTTCACCACAACTGAATACAATTATAGATAAAAGAAAAACCCCAGAAACACTGAGTTTCTGAGGTTTGTAAATTCTTTTTGAATCTCGAAAGATTATCTCTTTGAGAACTGAGGAGCTCTTCTTGCGCCCTTTAAGCCGTACTTCTTTCTTTCCTTCATACGAGGGTCACGAGTCAGATAGCCAGCCTTCTTCAGAACGGGTCTGAACTCTGCATCTGCTTCGCAGAGAGCTCTGGCGATACCATGACGGATTGCGCCTGCCTGACCTGTGTATCCGCCGCCCTTAACAGTGATCTTCAGATCGAACTGATCGGAAGTCTGGGTAGCGACCAGAGGCTGTCTCATGATGACCTTCAGAGTCTCAAGTCCGAAGTAATCATCAACAGTTCTGCCATTGATTGTGATATTGCCGGTGCCGGGTGTCATAAAAACACGTGCAACAGAGGATTTCCTTCTTCCTGTGCCGTAGTATGTTGCTGCTTTAGCCATTTTTAATCTCCTTTCGATCTATCCTTCAGACTTCGATTAGAACTTCAGCTCTTCGGGCTTCTGTGCCTGGTGCTTGTGCTCGGGACCTTCATAAACATGAAGCTTTGTGTACATTGCATCACCAAGTCTGCCCTGAGGAAGCATACCACGAACGGCCTTCTCAACAACCTTGACAGGCTTTGTTCTCATCATTTCACGGAGTGTTGTATACTTCGCGGAACCAACATACTCGGAATGTCTGAAGTAGATCTTCTGATCCAGCTTCTTACCGGTAACCTTAACCTTCTCAGCATTTACGATGATTACATAATCACCTGTATCAATAAAGGGTGTGTAGATGGGCTTGTTCTTGCCGCGCAGAACCTTTGCAACTTCGGAAGCAAGACGGCCGAGTGTCATATCAGTAGCATCTACTACATACCACTTCTTCTCAATCTCATTTACATTGGGAATGTAGGTTTTCATTATATATCCTCCATCAAATCAACAAATGTCCGGGTAAGTGTTGTGCGATTCGCAGTCGGCAGTCGGATTTCCAAAACCGGGGAGTTTGAGCATGCAAAAAACATGCGGTCCTCTGCCGTCGCACGGAAAATATTATATCGGACGAAAAGTGGCGTGTCAATCTTATTTTTTCATGATTTTACGCGAATCCTTCGCCCTGGCTCCCCTTCCCTGCAGGATATTTCTCCTGGTCCGGAAAGATCTGGTAGTCCGAGAGCATGAGGCCGCAGGCAGGGGCCGTGGGCCCGGCCTTTCTTCTGTCTCTGGCCAAAAGGATCTCCTCCATGGCCGAAGGCTCTAAGGCGCCCCGGCCGGCTTCCATCAAAGTGCCCGCTATGATCCGGACCATGTTGTACAAAAAGCCGGTCCCGCTGACGGTAATGGTGATCATGCGGGGCATTTTGTCCCGCTGGGCCTTCCCTGCGGGGTCCATCTCCCGATGCCTCCTGCTTTCCGCCTCCGGCAGGGAGGGAAAGAAATCCTTCATACGGACCGGGCTGCCGCAGGGCGCCTCCTCCACAGAAATGCCGGTGATGGTCCGGACCGGGGACAGGGCCTGGGAATAGACGCTGCAAAAGCTGGTAAAATCATGCTCCCCCACAAGATACCCCGCTGCCTCCCGCATCTTCTCCACATCGAAGGGGGTATAGGAAAAGGCGGCGTAGCGGTCGTAGACCGGAGACGGGAAGGGGGCGTTGTAGATCCTGTAGCTGTAGGTCTTGATGGTCCTGCAGCGGCGGGGATGGAAATCCGAAGGGACCTCAAAGGATTCCTGGATCCTGACGTCCTCCGGAAGACGGATGTTCATGGCGTAGGAAAACCGGTCTCCAGGGATCCGGCTCTCTGTGTCAAAGACGGCCAGGTTGCACCTGGCGTGG
This sequence comes from uncultured Lachnospiraceae bacterium, assembly GCA_946541955.1. GTDB lineage: Bacteria > Bacillota > Clostridia > Lachnospirales > Lachnospiraceae > CAG-791. The sequence continues at coordinate 1,911 of CAMNJZ010000059.1, forward strand.
ACGCCCGCGTCGGTCCTGCTGGCCCCTGTGACCTCGATCTTCTCCCCTGTCATTTCGGAAAGGACCTGGTTCAGGACGCCCTCCACCGTTCGAACGCCGCTCTTCTGGGCCTGAAAGCCCGCAAAGTCCCTGCCGTCATAGGCAGCGACCAGCATCACTCGCTTCATGGCAGCCTCCTTAGTTGATGGCGCCCAGAGGGAAGGGGACCATGTGGGAGGTGGCCCGGAAGGCGATGCAGCCGGCAAAGAAGGCCAGAAGGATCAGATAGGCTGCCCAGTCCCTTCCCTGGTAGACCAGGGGCTTCATCTTGGTCCTGCCTTCGCCCCCGTGGTAGCACCTGGCCTCCATGGCCATGGCCAGATCGTTGGCTCTGCGGAAGGCGGAGACAAAGAGGGGCACCAGAAGGGGGATCATGGACTGGATCTTCTTCATGAGGTTTTTGGAATCAAAGTCCGCGCCTCTGGCCATCTGGGCCTTCATGATCTTGTCTGTTTCCTCCATCAGGATGGGAATGAAACGCAGGGCAATGGACATCATCATGGCGATCTCATGGACCGGCATGTGGATCTTCTTAAAGGGACTCATCATGGCTTCCATGGCGTCCGTCAGCTGGTTGGGCGTCGTGGTCAGGGTCATGAGGGAGGACCCGATCACCAGAAAGGACAGGCGGACGGCCATCATGATGGCTGTGGAAAGGCCTTCTTTGGTCATGGTCAGCTTCCAGATCCGAAGCAGGGGCTCGCCCGGCGTCAGGAACATGTTGAAGGTCATGGTCAAAACCAGCAGAAAGACGATGGCCTTCATGCCCCTGACCATGTAGCCAAAGGGTACATGGGACAGGCGGATCATGCAGACCAGAAAGAGGCCTGCAAAGAGATAGCCCGGAAAGCTGTTGACCACAAAGAGACAGATGATATAGACCAGGGTAGCCGTCAGCTTGACCCTGGGATCCAGCCTGTGCAGGACAGAGTCCGTCTGATAGTACTGGCCGAGGGTGATTGATTTAAACATGGATGTCCCTCCTGTGGGCAAGGATCTCGGCGGCCGCCTCCTCCAGGGTAAAGATATCGGTCCGGACCGGCAGGCCCTGTTCCCTGAGATACTGCATGACATAGGTGACCTGGGGGGCGGAAAGGCCCATGCCCTCCAGCTCCTGATAGTGGGAAAAGACCTTTGCAGGAATGTCGTCGTAGACCAGATGGCCATGGTTCATGACCATGATCCGGTCCACATATTCCGCCACATCGTCCATGCTGTGGGATACCAGGATGATGGTCATATCCATGCGGCTGTTCATTTCGCTGATCAGGCCCAGGATCTCGTCTCTTCCCTTGGGATCCAGACCCGCCGTGGGCTCATCCAGAATGAGGATCTCGGGATGCATGGCCAGGACGCCCGCAATGGCTACCCGGCGTTTTTCTCCGCCGGACAAATCAAAGGGGGATTTTTCATAGAACTTTTTGTCCATGCCCACATTGCGGAGGGCCGCATGGGCCCGTCTCCGGCATTCCTCCTCGGTAAGGCCCAGGTTCCTGGGGCCGAACATGACGTCCGAGAGCACGTCCGCTTCAAAGAGCTGGTGCTCCGGGTACTGAAAGACCAGGCCCACTTTGGCCCGGAGCTTCTTGCGGTCAAAGTTCTCCCCGTGGATATCCTCGCCCTTATAGAGGATCCTGCCCCCCGTAGGCTTCAGAAGACCGTTGAGCATCTGGACCAGGGTCGATTTGCCGGATCCTGTATGGCCGATGAGGCCGATGAACTGCTTGTCCGGGATCTCAACGGAAACATGGTCCAGGGCAGTGACCTGCATGGCCGTTCCTGTCTCATAGGTATAGGAAATATCTTCTATCGTAAGTGACAACGTATTTTCTCCTTGTGCTTAAAGGGCCGCGGGGCGTCTGCCCAGCAGGGCGTCCGCCAGCTCCTCCCTGGTCAGAATTCCTTTGGGGATCCGGATCCCCTGCTTTCTCAGGCTGTGGGCCAGCAGGGTCACCTGGGGCACGTCCAGATGCAGGGCCTGCATTTCCTCCACCCTGGAGAAGATCTCCCGGGGCGTTCCCTGCATGGCGACCTTGCCCTGGTCCATGACAAAGATCCGGTCTGCCTGGATGGCTTCCTCCATGTAGTGGGTAATGAGAATGATGGTGATTCCTTCGGTCTTATTCAGGTCTCTCGCCGCCTCAATGACTTCTCTGCGGCCCGAGGGATCCAGCATGGCCGTCGGCTCGTCCATGATGATGCATTTGGGATGCATGGCCATGACGCCGGCGATACAGACCCTCTGCTTCTGGCCGCCGGAGAGGCGGTTGGGGGATTTCTTCCGGTATTCGTACATGCCCACGGTCTTCAGGCTTTCCTCCACCCGCTGCCAGATCTTGTCGGTGGGCAGACCGATATTCTCCGGGCCAAAGCCCACGTCTTCCTCCACCACCTGGGCGATGATCTGGTTGTCGGGATTCTGGAAGATCATGCCGGCTCTCTGGCGGATATCCCAGATCTGGTCCTCGTTTGTGGTATTCATGCCTTCCACCCAGACCTCTCCCTCGGTGGGAAAGAGCAGGGCGTTGATATGCTTGGCCAGGGTCGATTTGCCGCAGCCGTTATGGCCCAGGATCACGATAAACTCGCCGGCGTTGACCTCGATGTCTACGCCGTCCACGGCCCGGATCTTCTCCGATACGTTCCCGTCTTCGTCCTGTCTGAAATAATCATGGATCAGTTTCCTAATGGATATCATTGGATCTACAGCCTTTCTGAAGCACTTAATTCTTACCACAATATATACTGTGCCAAATCAATTGTCCACTGCCTGGAAAAGAAAAAGCCTCCCGCCTTGGAAAGCGGGAGACTTTTGTTTCCTTAAAATCCGGTCAATGGATCAGACCAGCTCCAGCAGAACTGTCAGGGCGCCGTCACCGCGTCTCTGACCGATCTTGACGATTCTGGTGTAACCACCGTTGCGGTCTGCATACTTGGGACCGATTTCGTCGAAGAGCTTGGCAACAAGGTCAACCTTTACGGTGTTTGCCTTGCGGCCCTTGCCTTCTGCGGGAACCTCAACGACAGGATAGAGGAACTTCATCAGCTCTCTTCTGGCGTGCAGACGGCTGGGCATATCCTTCTTGATCTCTTTCTGGACTTCGTCATATACGGTAACCTTCTTGCCGTCTACGACTTCCTTGACGCGCTTGCCGTCCTTGTCCTTGCGGGCAACCTTCTGGGTAACGGTAACGGTCTCGAAGTTGTTGGCTTCCTTGGCAGAAAGAGTGATCATGGGCTCCACGATCTTTCTGATTTCCTTGGCGCGGGCTTCTGTTGTCACGATCTTGCCGTTGTAAAGCAGAGCTGTGACCTGGTTGCGAAGCAGGGCCTTTCTGAGTTTGGTCTTCTTACCGAGTTTTCTGTACTGTGCCATAATAATCTCCTTCCATGTTTTACGAGAGCCCGGCACTCTTCGGATTTATCCGGTCTCCCAATACACCGCCTGCATCGCACTCTTCGGGTTTACCGTGCAGGGAGCACATTCATAAATTTATGCTTCTTCGCTGGAGTTCAGCTTCAGGCCAAGCTCTTTCAGCTTCTCCAGAACTTCGTCGAGAGACTTGCGGCCCAGGTTACGGACCTTCATCATCTCTTCGGGTGTTTTAGCGCAGAGCTCAGCGACTGTGTTGATGCCGGCTCTCTTGAGGCAGTTATAAGAACGGACAGAAAGCTCCAGCTCGTCAATGCTCATGACGCTGGCCTTCTCGGTCTTATTGTCTTCCTTCTCGATCATGACATCCACGTTCTTCGCGTTCTCAGACAGGTCGATGAATACGCTCAGATGCTCGCTCAGGACCTTCGCTGCAAGGCTGACTGCCTCGTCGGGAGCGATGGTGCCGTTGGTGGTTACATCCAGAGTCAGCTTATCATAGTCTGTCTGCTGGCCGACACGGGTATTCTCCACGGTCACATTGACTCTTTCTACGGGAGTGTAGATGGAGTCGATCGGGATCACACCGATCTTGGTATCGGCTGTCTTGTTTCTGTCAGCGCTGATATAGCCTCTTCCCTTTGTAATTGTCAGTTCGATGAACAGCTTGGTTGCCTTACCGCTCAGGGTGGCAATTACAAGATCAGGGTTCATGATCTGAATATCCTGATCTGCCTGGATATCGGAAGCGCGTACGACTCCTTCTCCCTCGTACTCTATGTAAGCAGTCTTAGGCTCGTTGGTCTCGCTCATGTTGCGGATCGCGAGGCTCTTGATATTCATAACGATTTCTGTCACGTCCTCTTTGACGCCGGGGATCGTGCTGAATTCGTGCTGAACGCCATCGATCTTGATCTGGCTGACTGCCGTTCCGGGGAGGGAAGAAAGCATGATCCTTCTGAGGGAATTTCCCAGAGTGATTCCGTAGCCTCTTTCCAGAGGTTCTACGACGAATCTGCCATACTTCTTGTCATCAGAGATCTCAGTTACACTGATCTGAGGTCTTTCAAAATCAAACACGCGGTATTTCCTCCTTATATACTTATCGAAAACAGTAAGTATCCAAAGGGGCGTCCGGACAGATTTGTCCGGATCCCCCCTAAATTACTTATTACTTGGAGTACAACTCGACGATAAGCATCTCGTTCACAGGAACATCGATCTGTTCTCTGCGAGGAAGTGAGCTGACAGTACCCTTCAGGGCTTCCTTGTCAACGTCAACCCATTCAGGAGTAAGTCTGCCTGCAGTTACTTCCTGGATGTCCTTAAATCTCTGGGCTGCTTTGGATTTCTCTTTTACTTCCACAACATCACCGGCCTTGATCAGGTAGGAAGGAATGTTGATGACCTTTCCGTTTACAGTGATGTGCTTGTGGTCAACGACCTGTCTTGCTTCCCGTCTGGTGCGGGCAAAGCCCATACGGAAAACGACGTTGTCCAGACGTCTCTCCAGCATGACCATCAGGTTTTCACCGGTCATACCCTTCTGCATATCAGCCTTGTCATAGTAGTTACGGAAAGGCTTCTCCAGAACGCCATAGATGAATTTGGCCTTCTGCTTCTCGCGAAGCTGTGTGCCATATTCACTCATCTTACGGCTGCGGCGGATGAGCTGTCTTTTGGACTTCTTGTCATATCCAAGATATACGGGGTCAAGATCCAGAGATCTGCATCTCTTTAATACAGGTGTTTTGTTAACTGCCATTTCAGGCTCCTTTCATGATCTGTCACGGTTTTCCGTGATATGTTGTTTACAACAGAGCGCCTCCGCTCTGTCTTCTTCCAAACGTGTGAATGGTTCTACATTTGCTTCAGGCTGCCATGCTCATGCGGCAGCTGCGGCCGGTCCCTCTAAAACAGAAGGATCAGACTCTTCTCCTCTTGGGAGGACGGCATCCGTTGTGGGGAACGGGAGTCACGTCTGTGATGGAAAGAACTTCCAGTCCGTTTGCATTCAGAGCACGGATTGCAGCTTCTCTTCCTGATCCAGGTCCCTTAACGAATACGTCTACAGCCTTCAGTCCATGAATGAGTGCTGCCTTTGTAGCCGTTTCTGCAGCCATCTGTGCTGCATAGGGAGTAGATTTCCTTGAACCTTTGAATCCAAGACCGCCTGCACTTGCCCAGCTCAGAGCGTTGCCCTGTGTATCAGTCAGAGTAACGATGGTGTTGTTGAAAGAGCTCTGGATGTGTGCCTGTCCGCGTTCAACGTTTTTCTTGACACGTTTTGCAGCTTTTCTTTTTGCTGCGCTAGTCTGTTTTGCCATAAAACTAACCTACTTTCTTTTCCCTTGTGAAAAATAATGAGTTGATCATACCTCTTGCGAGGTACCAGTCTGCTTTCATAAACAGCCTTTTAACGCTGATTATTTCTTCTTGTTTGCTACGGTTCTCCTGGGTCCCTTTCTGGTCCTTGCATTGTTCTTTGTATGCTGGCCACGGACAGGGAGGCCTCTTCTGTGACGGATGCCTCTGTAGCAGCCGATCTCTGTGAGGCGCTTGATGTTCATTGCAACTTCACGGCGAAGGTCACCTTCTACGAGGTATTCGTTCTGGATGACTTCACTGAGCTTCTGAACTTCTTCGTTGGTCAGATCTCTGCAGCGGGTGTCAGGGTTGACGCCAGCCTTCTCGAGGATCTTGTTGGATGATGTGCGGCCAATGCCATAGATGCTTGTAAGGCCGATTTCGACACGCTTGTCTCTGGGTAAATCTACGCCTGCAATACGAGCCATTTTAACTCTCCTTTTAATAAAATACTTTCTGCCGGATTTCCGGCTGTTACTGATTGATTGGGGCAGCCAATTCTGCCCAACCGATACTGTGTACCGGTCTTTCCTCTGTGATGCGGACAAATGTCCTTGGGCACCGCCAGGGTATCAAAGAGTAATCGTAAAACGACCCTCTGATCAACCCTGTCTCTGTTTGTGCTTCGGATTCTCACAGATAATCCGGATGGTACCTTTGCGCTTAATGACTTTGCACTTTTCGCAAATAGGCTTTACGGAAGCTCTAACCTTCATAGTGTTCTCCTTTCTTCCATTGCCTGGATACTACAGCACTGCAGCGTACGCGGGTCTTAGCAGCCGCAGAACAGCTGGTAATCGAAGCGGTTTTCGCCGCTTTTTGGTACGCGTCAAAATGAGCAGAGTGTCACCCCTACTCATTTTTACAGACCAAAATAGTATATCACCTGTTCGGTACTTTGGCAAATACTTTTTTAAGATTTATTTGTCTCTCCAAATGATTCTGCCCTTGGTCAGATCATAGGTGGACATTTCCAGAGTCACCTTGTCTCCCGGAAGAATACGGATGAAATTCTGTCTCAGCTTGCCGCTGATATGTGCAAGTACGATGACGCCGTTTTCAAGTTTGACCTTAAACATGGTGTTCGGCAGCTTCTCCGTAACAATCCCTTCCAGTTCGATCACATCTGCTTTAGACATTTAATCCTCCAAAATCTTAGTAATATCTGCAAACACTTCGCTCATGGGCTTTGTGCCGTCTACGGTGTACAGAACACCCAGGCCCTTGTAGAACTGAATCAGGGGCTCAGTGGCATCGTGATACACGTCCAGGCGCTTTTTGACTGTTTCAGCCTTGTCGTCCGCTCTCTGGATCAGTTCGCTGCCGCAGGTATCGCAAATGCCTTCCTTTTTGGGAGGGATGTTTACGATATGATAGGTAGCGCCGCAGTTAGGGCAGGCACGTCTGCCGCTCATTCTGACAACGATATTCTCGTCCGGTACGTCGACGTTGATGGCAAAGTCGACCTTCTGTCCGGCTTCTCTGAGGACCTTTGTCAGATATTCGCCCTGAGAGATATTTCTGGGGAAACCATCCAGGATGTAGCCGTTTTTGCAATCATCCATGAAGATTCTGTCTGCAACGATTTCGCAGGTCAGTTCATCGGGAACAAGAAGACCCTGGTCCATGTATTCCTTGGCCTTTTTGCCCAGTTCGGTTCCGTTCTTGAGGTTGTAACGGAAGATGTCTCCGGTAGAGATGTGGGGAATGCCAAATTTCTCGGCGATCATAGCAGCCTGTGTGCCTTTGCCTGCACCAGGAGCTCCAAGCATAACAATCTTCATTTTTGGCTCCTTTCTGAATATCTTTTTTAAAGTTTCATAAATCCGAAGACAGTATTCTCCCTTTGGAAGAATACCGCCTCCGGAATTGTTTCATCAGTCGTTCAGGAATCCCTTGTAATTTCTCACCATCATCATGGATTCGATCTGCTTGATCGTCTCCAGGATAACGCTGACCACGATGATCAGGCTGGTGCCGGCGAAGGTAACGCTGGCATTGAAGAAGCCCTGGAAGAAGAAGGGAATCACCGCCACAATGATCAGGCCAGCCACACCGATGAAGATGATGTAGTTGAGGATCTTGTAGAGATAATCGCTGGTGGGTCTGCCGGGTCTGATGCCGGGAATGAAACCGCCGCGCTTCTTCATGTTGTCCGCGATCTCGATCGGGTTAAAGGTGATGGAGGTGTAGAAATATGCAAAGAATACCATCAGTACCAGATAGACCAGAAGACCGATCGAGTATCTGATGTAATTGGGATTGAGCCAGTAGGAGGAGCTCAGATATCTGAGGACCTCAGACCAGGGCCCGGTTCCCTTGTAGCCGGCAAGCTGGGAAACGATGCCGGGGAACTGCATCAGGGAAGATGCAAAGATGATGGGCATGACGCCTGCGGTATTGACCTTCAGGGGAAGGAAGGAACCGGCAGAGCCTACCAGTCTTCTGCCCTGCATCTTCTGTGCGTACTGGACCGGAATTCTCCGCTCCGCATCGTTCAGAAGAATGACCAGGACGGTTACAGCAAGAATGACCGCAATAATGACGACAGCCGCAATGGCTCCATAAGCAACCTTCTGGCCGATAACGAACTGCTGGAACAGGCTTACTATATCCTGCGGCATTCTTGAAATGATGTTGATGGTCAGGACAATGGAAATACCGTTGCCCACGCCATAGACCGTGATCTGCTCGCCCAGCCACATTAAGATGGCGGAGCCGGCTGTCAGAGTCGCCACTGTCATAATGACGTTGACAGCGTTGTACTCCTGCAGAAGGCCGCTGCGGCCGAAGCCGATGGACATGGCCAGACCTTCCATAACAGCCAGACCGACGGTCAGATAACGGGTAATGGCAGTCATCTTCTTCCTGCCCTCTTCGCCTTCGCGCTGCATTTCCTCAAGCTTGGGAATGGCGATGGTAAGGAGCTGGATAATAATGGAAGATGTGATGTAAGGCGTGATGTTCAGTGCCATGACAGACATGTTCAGGAAGGAACCGCCTGTAAAGGCATTGAGGAAACCGAAGGAGTCACTCATCTGTTCCGCGAACCAGCTGGCAAAATATTCTCTGTCAACACCGGGAACAGGCAGCTGAGAACCAAATCGGATTACAACCATCATGGCGAAGGTAAACAGAAGCTTGCTTCTGATGTCCTTGACCTTAAAGACATTTTTTACCGATTCTAACATAGAAACAACCTTTCGTTCGAATATGGTGAACAGGGGCTGCATATGCGGCCCCTGCCTCCTTACTGAAAGCCCGGGGTTTATTCAGCGATTTCAGCTGTGCCGCCGAGAGCTTCGATCTTCTCTTTTGCGCCGGCGCTGAATGCGTCAACCTTAACAGTCAGCTTCTTTGTAAGTTCACCGTTGCCGATGACCTTTACGCCATCGAAGACATCGGAGATGATGCCTGCATCCAGAAGAGCCTGGATATCAACCACTGCATCGTTCTCGAACTTTTCAAGCTTGGTGATGTCGACGGTAACAATGTTCTTCTTGTTGTAGTTCTTGAAGCCTCTCTTGGGGAGTCTTCTGTACAGAGGCATCTGGCCGCCTTCGAAGCCGGCTCTCGGCCTGCCGGAACGAGCCTTCTGACCCTTGTGACCAAAACCAGCGGTCTTGCCGTTGCCGGAAGCGTGGCCGCGGCCTCTTCTGAATTTGGTATCGTTGGAACCTGCAGCAGGTCTTAAATTAGATAATTCCATTCGTCTACCTCCTTAGTCCAGCTCTTCAACTTTGACCATGTGGGAGATCAGTCTGATCTGTCCTCTGGTAGCTGCGTTGTCAGGTAAAATAACAGAGCTGTTGAGTTTCTTGAAGCCCATGGATTTAACGATCTTTCTGTTCTTGGGAACAGCACCGATCACGGACTTGACCAGTGTGATCTTCAGCATTTTGTTTTCAGCCATTGTTATTCTCCTTTCAGCCCTTTAAGTCTGCAACAGATTTGCCGCGAGCTGCAGCAACTTCTTCCGGAACCTTCAGCTGGCTGAGGCCGTTGATGGTTGCAAGGACAACGTTCTGCTTGTTGTTGGAACCAAGAGACTTTGTACGGATGTTCTTAATTCCTGCAAGTTCGCAAACGACACGGGCGGGACCACCTGCGATGATACCGGTACCATCAGGAGACTTCTTCAGAAGAACCTGAGCGGAACCATACTTGCCAATAAAATCGTGGGAGATACTTGCTACTTCATCCAGAGCTACGCTGACCAGATTCTTAGCGGCATCTTCCTTACCCTTACGGATTGCTTCCGGGATTTCAGTTGCTTTTCCGAGGCCTGCACCAACATGTCCGTTGCTGTCGCCTACGACAACCAGAGCCGTGAAGCGCATGTTACGTCCGCCCTTAACGACCTTGGTAACACGCTTGATGGTAACGACCTTTTCGGTCAGCTCCATCTGACTTGCATCAATCATATCACGTTTCATGTGTGTTCTCCTCTCCTTAGAAATCCAGGCCGGCCTTGCGGGCTGCTTCAGCCAGAGCTGCGACCTTACCCTGATAGATATAACCGCCTCTGTCGAAGACAACCTCGGTGATACCCTTGGAAGCTGCTCTCTGGGCGATCACTTCACCAACCTTTTCAGCGGCTGCGATATCGTCGGTGTTGTCCAGGGCGTCCCTGATTTCCTTCTCGACGCTGCCGGCTGCTGCCAGAGTGGTCTGAGCATCATCATCAATGATCTGAGCGTAGATGTGTTTATTACTTCTAAAAACGGCTAAGCGCGGTCTTGCTGCAGTTCCGCTGATTCGGTTGCGAAGACGAGCATGCTTTTTCTCGCGGATAGCTTTTCTGTTCTCTTTCTTAACCATCACTAATCTCCTATTTATTTCTTACCTGTCTTACCAACCTTACGTCTGATTGTTTCATCAGCATACTTGATGCCCTTGCCCTTATAAGGTTCGGGAGCTCTCTTCTCGCGGATGTTGGCAGCATGCTGTCCGACAAGTTCTTTATCAATACCCTTGACGATGATCACGTTACCCTGAACTTCAGTTGTGATGCCTTCAGGATCGACCATGTCGATCGGGTGAGAATATCCAAGAGTCAGATTCAGTGTATTTCCATTCTTAGCTGCTCTGTAGCCAACGCCGTTGACTTCCAGCTTCTTTTCAAAACCGGCGTTTACGCCTGTTACCATGTTGTTGAGCAGACTTCTTGTCAGTCCATGAAGAGACTTTTCTCTCTTTAAGTCGTTGGGTCTTTCTACCACAACGTGACCGTCCTCGACCTTGATGGTCATTTCAGACGGCAGAACCCTGGTCAGTTCACCCTTGGGTCCTTTAACAGTCACTTTATTATTTTCTGCTACTTCAACGGTAA
>CAMNJZ010000060.1 GCA_946541955.1 uncultured Lachnospiraceae bacterium
TTACATAGGCTTCAAAGCCGGGCTCTGCCACGCCGTTTTTGACCCAGCCCTCTGCCACGGTCAGGCCCCGGTCCAGGACGCCCTCGTTCAGGAGATTCTGGACGACGTTGGCCTGGAAGGCCCGGAAGATGTTGCCGCCGCCGAAGTGGATCCAGAAGGGATTTTCTCTGGTGGCCTTTCTGACGGTCTCTCTGTCATAGGCGGGAAGGGCGTAGCCCTTTGCTTCCCATGCCTGTCTGTCCTTTAAGCCGATATCATTTAATTTCATCTTTATGCCTCCTGCTTTCTGCTTCCTTATTTGTTGCTCTTTTCGATGGCTTCGATCAGGCCGTTGATGTAGGCGGCGCCCAGGGCTCTGTCATAGAGGCCGTAGCCGGGCATGCCCACCTCGCCCCAGATCATTCTGCCGTGGTCAGGACGGATGGGGCCGTCAAAGCCGATGTCATAGAGGGCCTTGACGATCTCGTACAGATCGAAGGAGCCGCAGCGGGACAGGTGAGGGGCTTCTTCAAAGTTCAGGGTCTCGGGATTGGGATCCAGGAACTTGAGGTTTCTGACATGGGCGAAATGGATCCTGCCCTTGAGGGAACGGATCATATCCGGCAGGTCGTTGTTGAGGTTGGTGCCGTAGGAGCCTGCGCAGAAGGTCACGCCGGGGATCTGGCGGATCTGCTGCAGTGTGACTGTGTCAAATTTGGAACCGTACCATCTCAGAGTCATTTCCATAGTGATCTTTCTCCTTTTCTACATACTTGTTTTTTGCTTTGCCTGGATTTTTGGGTGTGGCTTGTATTTTTAGGGATGCCCCGCGGCATCTTTTTTTGACAGTTACAGGATACAGAAAACTGACTGGAAACAGAATTGACGGGATTATTGTCAACATTGCAAAAGTTGCGCTTTTAGGATCCCCTTTTCGCATTGACCAGGGAAAAGGCCGCCCGGCGGGAGTGGTGGTCCCGGCCGGGCGGCCCTGCATTTTTCAGTGCTTTCTTTCTTATTTTTTAGCGAAGCGTCATGTCTCCGTCCTTGATGAGGCCCATCCTGCGAAGGGGAAGGGCGATGAGGGGCGTCAGGACGGCGGGCAGGACCAGGGAGATCAGGACAAGGCCGACCCAGTCGAAGGGGGTGATGGCGGCCTTTGTCCCTGCTGCCACATCGGCGGCCCAGCCTGCATAGACGCCGATCTGGCCCACCAGACCGCAGGTGCCCATGCCGGAAGCCACGGCGCTGGCAGGGTCGTTCATTTCCAGATGGAAGAGGCAGGTGGCGATGGGGCCTGTAATGGCGGCGGTCAGGGTAGGGGGCAGCCAGATCCAGGGATTGCGGACGATGTTGCCCATCTGCAGCATGGAGGTGCCGATCCCCTGGGAGATCAGGCCGCCCCACTTGTTTTCCTTAAAGGACATGAAGGCAAAGCCCACCATCTGGGCGCAGCAGCCTGCCACGGCCGCTCCGCCTGCCAGGCCGGTCAGGCCCAGGGCCGCGCAGATGGCCGCCGAAGAAATGGGCAGAGTCAGGGCCACGCCGATGACCACCGAGACCACGATGCCCATGAGGAAGGGCTGCTGGATGGTGGCCCATTTGATGATGCCGCCCACGGCCGAAGCGGCCGTGCCGATGGCGGGGGCCACCAGGGAGGCCAGGCCTACGCCCACCAAAACCGTCACAATGGGGGTGACCAGGATGTCCACCCGGGTCTCCTTGGAGACGGCCTTGCCGGCCTCGGCGGCCAGAATGGCGATGAAGAGGACGGCAAGGGGGCCGCCTGCTCCGCTCCCGCCCGAAAGGGTCGTGCTGCCCAGGGCGTTGGCGGCGTAGCCGACGGTGACCAGGGAGAAGAGGACCAGGGGCGGGGCCTGGAGGGCGTAGCCGATGGCTACGGCCATGGCCGCGCCGCTGCAGGCGGAGGCGTAGCCGCCGGCGGTGGTCAGAAATTCGATCCCCAGCTGCTTGCCCAGTGTATTCAGGATGGTTCCGATCAGGAGGGAGGCGAAGAGGCCCTGGGCCATGGCCCCGAGGGCGTCGATCCCGTAGCGTCTGACGGAAATTTCGATATTTTTTCTCTTCAGGAATTCTTTCATGGGATTTCTCCTTTCCGGCATCTGACGATCATCTGTCTTGTCAGATGTAATGACATGACTATAGCAGACTGGAGAGGATTGTCAAGAATCGTACTGAAAAAAATACACTTGGGGAAATAAAACTTGTCCTTTGAAAGAGGAAGCGGTTATAATGATCACTGAAAAAATACGCTGAATAACCATATTTAAAGGGGAATATACCTATGCATAAAAAATTACTAGCACTGATTCTTGCCGGAATGATGGTCTTTACTGCAGCCTGCGGAGGCGAAAAGAAGGAGCCTGTGGAGGAAGCGCCTGCAGAAGAGACCCAGGAGGCAGAGGAGACCCAGGAGGCAGCGGAAGAGACCGAGCCCGCCGAGGAAGAGAACGCCTGGAAATTTGACGTCGAACCGGTGGAAGAGCTTCAGGATGACAAGACCTATCATATCGGCATCGTGGAGCAGGCCGACCATCCGGCCATCACCCATGCCGTGGAGACCTTCCAGAGCGACCTCAGCAGCCGCCTGGGGGACGACGTCAGCTATGAGATCCGCTGCATCAACAACGACGAGGAGGCCTGCGCGGCCATCGTGACCCAGTTTCTGTCCGGCAGCTGGGACCTGGTCCTGACAGCCGGGACCATGCCCACCAAGATCGCTTCCGACGCTTCCACAGGAACCCCTGTCGTAGGTGTCTGCGTAACGGACTTTGTGGTGGCCGATATCATCGAGTCCAATGCGGAGCCCGGCGGCTACTGCAGCGGCTCCTCCTGCCTGGCTTCCATGAAGGACGCCTGGGAAATGCTCAAATATGTCACCCCCGAAGGGGACAAAGTGGGCGTCGTCTACAGCGAGGATGAGATCGGCGCTGCCTACCAGTATGAGGTCCTCCGCCTCTATGTCGAGGAAGAACGGGGCGGCTGGTATGACATCGAGGGCGGCAACGAGGACTTTAACATCGAAGACTACCTGAAGGTCTACAAGGTGGGCAGGAACGACGATCTGCGCGCGGTCCTGGATCTGGCGTCCTCCGAATGCGGGTCCATCTTCCTGCCCTGCGACAACAGGATCGCCTGCCAGATGGACGTGGTCAAGGCCTTCACCCTGGAGTCCCAGACCCCTACCATCGCCGCCGACGTCAACATGTGCATGGCCGGCACCCTGGGCTGCGTATCCGTCAACTATCATACCCAGGGCTCCAACGGGGCCGAAATGGCCTGGGAGGTCCTGACCGGCGAATATGAGATCGGCTTTGACTCCGTCTATGAGATGGCCTACAGCTCCTTCTCCGGCTACAACCCTGAAATTGCCGAGGCCCTGGATCTCTACATCTGGACCGTACAGGCCCTGGATATTCCTTCGGATGAGTAAGTCATAAGGAGAGACCGGATCCATGAAGCTTCTTTACGCGGAAGATGAACAGGCCATGGCCGAAGCGGTCGTGGATATCCTGGAATACCATAAATATCAGGTGGACGCCGTATCCGACGGCGAGGCGGCCCTGGACTACGCCAGGATCTCCTCCTACGACGGGATCATCCTGGACGTCATGATGCCCCGGATGAGCGGTCTGGAGGTCCTCTCCCAGCTCCGGAAGGAAGGCTGCACCACCCCGGTCCTTCTGCTGACGGCCAAGAACGAGGTGGAGGACCGGATCGAAGGTCTGGACCTGGGGGCGGACGACTATCTGGCCAAGCCCTTTGCCATGGGCGAGCTCCTGGCCCGGGTGCGGGCCATGCTGCGGCGCAGGGAGGAATTCCGGCCCGACATCAAGACCTTCGGAGACATTTCTCTCAATCCCTATTCCTATGAGCTCTCCTGCGGCGACAGGGCCGTGGTCCTGCCCAAGCTGGAGTACCGCATGATGGAGGTCCTGATCCTCAACCGGGGGATCTACCTTTCCGGCGAGGACCTTCTGGAGAAGGTATGGGGCTATGATTCAGACGCCGACATCGGCTCGGTCTGGGTCTATATTTCCTACCTGCGCAAGCGCCTTTCCGGGATCGGATCCTCCTCTGTCATCCGGGCCAAACGCAATATCGGCTACCGGCTGGAGGAGCAGTAAGGAAAAGGAGTCGGCATGGTCAGAAATCTGCAGAAAAAATTCATAATGACTGCCATGCTGGCCATCACCATCCTTCTGGTGGTGCTGATCGCCGGGATCAACATCCTCAACTTTATCGTCACGGACAGGAACCAGAAGGAACTGCTGGAGAGGGTCTGCACCCAGCGGGGCAGGCTCATGCAGGAGGACGACCGGGACCAGGGGATCTTCGGCCGAAAGGACCTCCAGCGCACCAGCGCCTTTGCCGTAGTCTATCTGGACGAGAGCGGCCAGGTCACAAGGACGGACCTGTCCCACATCTTTGAGATGGAGGAAGAGGAAGCCAGAAAACTGGCCCTCGAGGCCTACGCCCTGGAGGACAGGGAGGGAAGGCTGGAGGGCTTTTTATACAGGAAGGAAGACCTGTCCCAGCTGGAAAGTGAAAGGCCCCTGCCGGAGGGAGAAGCCCCGGAGGACTTTGCCCAGGGACCGCCGGATTTCCCGGCCCAGGAGACCACGGGCACCGTCCTGGTCCTTCTGGACGTTGCAAGCCAGAGGGGAAACCTCATGTCCTTTCTTCTGATCTCGGTGGGGATCGCCCTGGTCTGCCTGGCAGCCATGATTTTGCCGGTCCGGCTCCTTTCCCACTACATGATCCGGCCCATCGCGGAAAACATACAGCGGCAGAAGGAATTCGTCACCAACGCCGGCCATGAGATCAAGACGCCCCTGGCCATCATCCAGGCCAACGCCGACGCCCTGGAGCTCTTCCAGGGGGAGAGCAAGTGGACAAGGAACATCAAGGCCCAGACCCTGAGGCTCTCCGGCCTCATGCAGAATCTCCTGACCTTGTCCAGAATGGACGAGACAGGCCTGAATCTTGCCATGGAAGCCTTCGACCTTTCGGCGGCCCTTTCGGAGTCCTGGAAGCCCTTTGCGGATCCGGCGGCGGTAAGAAAGCTTGGTGTCACCCTGGAGATCGAAGAGGGCGTCAGGGTCACGGGAAACAGAGATTCCATCCAGCAGCTCTTTTCCATCCTCTTTGACAACGCCCTGAAATATACGCCGGAGGGCGGAGAAATCAGGATCTCCCTGGAAAGGGACAGCCGCTACGCCCTGGTGCGGGCCTCCAACAGCTGCCGCCCGGACCAGATGCCGTCCGATCCTTCCCGCCTCTTTGACCGCTTCTACAGAGAGGACAAGGCCAGGAATCAGAAGGCGGGCGGCTACGGAATCGGCCTTTCCGCAGCCATGGCCATTGCAAAGGCCAACCATGCATCCCTCTCAGCTGCGGCCGTTTCGGCGGATGTGGTTGAATTTTCGTTTAGAATCTGAAGAAAAAAATGAAAAAGGTGCGGGATTTGTATTTTTAGATGAACATTTTATGATATAATGTAAAGCGGATTCGGCACAGGGATACCTGAGACTGAACTACAACTAATCATCAGACTCACAGAGGAGGTTTCAGGAATGGAATCAGAAAAGAATAAAACTTTGGTACTTAAGTCAGTGATTCTGCAGAAATACAGGAGTGTCCGCCAGTTCGCCGGCGTTATGGACATCCCCTACAGTACCCTGGTGACAGCCCTTGAGCGCGGCATTGAAGGCATGGCCTATTCCACAGTGATCCGCATGTGCGAGGTGCTGGAGCTCAATCCGGTGGATTTTTCTCCTCTGGATGACAATGAGGGCCTTTCGGGTCAGATCATTACCCGCAAGGTCATGGAACGTTATAACAAGCTGAACAGAGCAGGCCGCAGAAAGGTCCTGGATTTTATGGATGACTATGCCCAGATCCCTGCTTATGTCAATGAAGAGCTGGAGGAGGAAGACCTGATCTGACAAGGCGGCAGACCAGGACCGCCCTTTCGTACTCCGGCATGGAGGTTCGATATGCATTATGATTATCTGATAGTGGGCTCCGGTCTGTTCGGAGCTGTGTTTGCCCATGAAATGAAGGGCAGGGGAAAGACCAGCCTTGTCATTGACAGGCGCAGCCACATTGCAGGCAACATCTATACCGAAAAGGTGAACGGGATCCAGGTCCACCGCTACGGCGCGCACATCTTCCATACCTCGGATAAGGAGGTCTGGGACTATATCAGACAGTTCGCAGACTTCAACAACTATATCAATTCCCCGGTGGCCCGTTACGGGAAGGAGCTCTATAACCTCCCCTTCAACATGAACACCTTCAGCAAGATGTGGAACATCCAGACGCCTGCGGAGGCGAAGGCCATCATCGACAGACAGGTGGCGGAAGCCAAAGTGGAAGAGCCGAGGAACCTGGAGGAGCAGGCCCTTTCTCTGGCCGGCAGAGACGTCTACGAAAAGCTGGTCAAGGGCTATACCGAGAAGCAGTGGGGCAGGGACTGCAAAGAACTCCCCGCCTTTATTATAAGAAGGCTTCCCATGCGCTTTACCTTTGACAACAACTATTTCAACGATCCCTACCAGGGCATTCCCGTGGGCGGCTATACGGCCATCGTTGAAAAGCTCCTGGAGGGCATCCCCGTGAAGCTCTCCTGCGATTTCAAAAAGGAAGTGACCGAGGAAGGCGGCGTCTTCCATCTGGGCCGGGACAGCTTTGACAAGGTCCTCTATACCGGCCTCATCGATGAGTTCTTCGATGAATGCTACGGCCCTCTGGAATACAGGTCCCTGCGCTTTGAGACCGAGATCCTTCCGGAGGAGGACAACTTCCAGGGCAACGCGGTGGTCAACTATACGGAGCGGGAGGTCCCCTTCACCCGGATCATCGAGCACAAGTGGTTCGAGTTCGGCAGGGACGCCGAGACCGGCGAGCCCATCTCCGGGACCATCATCACCCGGGAATATCCCCAGACCTGGGAGCGGGGCATGGAGCCCTACTATCCGGTCAACAATGAAAAGAACGATGCGGTCTACGCCCGCTACAAAGCCCTGGCCGATGAGAAAAAGAACGTGATCTTCGGCGGCAGGCTGGGACTGTACCGCTACTTTGACATGGACAAGGTCATCCGCCAGGCCCTGGATCTGGCGGCAGCCCAGGCCCTGTAAAAAAGGAAAGCCTGCAGGCGCGGCAGGAAGCTGCCGCATCCATCGTAAAGAGAAACGGCCCTGCAGAGGAAGGCGGGAGAGGAGCCCCGAAAGGACGCCATCCCGCCTTAGGTTTGCCATTCGGACTGCCTTTGGACTGCCCCGGGATCTTAAAAAAATCCATTGACGGGGCGCAGGCAGTGTGCTATTCTAAAGTCCGAGATTGTCACAGGTCTTTTTTTTATGCTCAAAAATGCCCTGGCCGGGCGTGACGGGCGGATCGTGACCGGATCCGGAAGAAGACCTGCCCAAAATGAAGCGGAGGTAAAAAATGCGTACAAGAATTACACTGAGCTGCACCGAATGCAAGCAGCGTAACTACAATACGACCAAGGACAAAAAGTCTCATCCTGAACGTGTTGAAATGAAAAAGTACTGCAGATTCTGCAGAAAGCATACTGTACACAAAGAGACGAAGTAAGGAGTGCTGCATGAGCAACAATAAGAAGGAAGCGAAAAACGAAAGCTGGATCGCTGGCTTCTTTAAAGGCGTCAGGACTGAGTTCAGAAAGATCATCTGGCCTGATCGTGACACATTGATCAAGCAGCTGATTGCAGTCGTCGTCGTGACAGTGATCGCTGGAACCGTCATTGCCCTTATGGATTATGGTTTCCAGATTGTGATCAATTTCCTGACATCAGTCGGCGCGGCCTGATTCAGATAATCGGTTGAGGTAGATTAATGGCAGAGAAGAAGTTAGAAAACGGCACAGGCAGGGCCCGCCTGAAAAGAGGCGTTCTTCCCGGTGTCCGTGAAATCAGAAGACCCGATTTTACCAGCAGAGCAGCCGATATCGAAAAGGCTGAGGCGGAAAGGGTCCTGATGCAGGGCGAAGTGATGGATGAAGATGCTGCCGACGAAGCAGCAGTCGCCGCGTCCCTGGCAGCCCAGCAGGCAGCCGGCTCCGACGAGGAGCAGCTGGACGAGAGCGCCATCACCGACGAACCCAAGTGGTATGTTGCCCATACGTATTCAGGATACGAGAACAAGGTCAAGATCAATATTGAGAAGACCATTGAGAACCGTCATCTGGAAAATCAGATCTTTGAAGTACGCGTCCCCATGCAGGATGTCGTCGAGGTCAAGAACGGTGTCAGAAAGGCTGTTCCCAAGAAGATGTTCCCGGGCTATGTCCTGGTCAACATGATCATGAACGACGATACCTGGTATGTGGTACGGAATACCCGTGGTGTGACGGGATTCGTGGGACCGGGAAGCAAGCCCGTTCCGCTGACCGAGACAGAAATGAAGTCTCTGGGCATCCGTCCCAAGAACATCACCGTCGACTTTGAAGTCGGCGACCTGGTTGCTGTTGTAGCCGGCGTCTGGAAGGACACGGTCGGTCTGGTACAGAAGATCGATTACAACAAGCAGGCAGCCACCATCAATGTTGAGCTGTTCGGGCGGGAAACCCCTGTGGAGATCAACTTTGCAGAGGTCCGCAGGGCCAACTAAAAGAAGAATACTGGAGAAGCATCTCTAAGTATAGAAATGTGGGAGCAGCACTAGCCGCTGCATATTCACCACGAAGGAGGAAAAAATGGCTAAAAAAGTTACAGGTTACATCAAGTTACAGATTAAGGCCGGCAAAGCAACCCCCGCTCCGCCGGTAGGTCCCGCACTTGGTCAGCATGGTGTCAACATCGTTGAGTTCACCAAGCAGTTCAATGCCAAGACCGCAGACAAGGGCGATCTGATCATCCCCGTTGTCATCACTGTCTATTCCGACAGAAGCTTCAGTTTCATTACCAAGACTCCCCCTGCAGCTGTCCTGCTTAAGAAGGCTGCCGGCCTGGACAAGGCTTCCGGTACTCCCAACAAGGTCAAGGCCGGTTCCGTTACCAAGGCTCAGGTCCGCGAGATCGCAGAGACAAAGATGCCCGATCTGAACGCCGCTTCCATCGAAGCAGCTGAAAGCATGATCGCCGGCACAGCAAGAAGCATGGGCATCACAGTAGTAGACTAAGTCCCGTTTGCTATAGGAGGATATTTAAATGAAACATGGAAAGAAATATAATGAAGTAGCAAAGTTAGTCGACCGCGCTACTCAGTATGAGCCCGCTGATGCAATCGCTCTGGTCAAGAAGACTGCATCCGCAAAGTTTGATGAGACTGTTGAGTGCCACATCCGTACAAGCTGCGACGGCCGTCACGCCGATCAGCAGATCCGTGGCGCTGTTGTCCTTCCTGCCGGCACCGGCAAGACCGTCAGAGTTCTGGTATTCGCAAAGGGTGCCAAGATCGACGAAGCACAGGCTGCAGGCGCTGATTATGTCGGCGGCGCAGAGCTTCTGCCCAGGATCCAGAATGAAGGCTGGCTTGACTTTGACGTAGTCGTAGCAACTCCCGATATGATGGGTACCGTTGGCCGTCTGGGCCGTATCCTTGGACCTAAGGGCCTGATGCCCAACCCCAAGGCTGGTACAGTTACCATGGATGTTGCTGGCGCCATCAAGGATATCAAAGCCGGTAAGATCGAGTACAGACTGGACAAGTCCAACATCGTCCACGTTCCGCTTGGCAAGGCTTCCTTCACCGAGGAGCAGCTGCAGGAGAACTACGACGCACTGATGACCGCGATCGTAAAGGCTAAGCCCGCAGCAGTCAAGGGCCAGTACCTGAAGAGCATTACCCTCTCCACCACCATGGGCCCTGGCGTCAAGATCATTGCCAACCGCTATTAATTTCAAATGACAATCTTAAGGGGATCCCGGAAGCGTCCGGGGTCCTCTTTTTATCAACGTTTTTATCACCTTTATCAAGGGCAGAAAATAAAAAATACTGTTGACAAACCCCGGCGGGCTGTGATACTATCTTTTGCGTCATAGCCGAAGACAGCAGGTGCCCTGATGCGGGCGTAACCATGATGGCCTGCCGAGGAGACAGTAATCGTAACGCACGGATCTACCGCTCCCATGTCTTTGTGTGGACAGGGAGCGTTTTTTTTATGAATATGCGACCTGCTTTATACGATTGATTTGTTTTCGGCAAGAAAATCTATAAGGAGGTAAATCAAATGGCAAAAGTTGAACTGAAGGCTCCGGTCGTTGAGGAAATCTCAAAGAAGATCGAAGGCGCAGCTTCCGTGGTTCTGGTAGACCACAGAGGACTGACTGTTGCAGAGGACACAGAGCTTCGTAAGCTTCTTCGTGAAGCTGGTGTAGACTACAAGGTCTATAAGAACACCATGATGAAGAGAGCTTTTGACGGCACACCCTGTGCCGGTCTCGATGACCTGCTCAATGGCCCCAGCGCAATGGCAGTGGCAAAGGACGACGCTACCGCTCCCGCAAGAATCCTGGTTGAGTTTGCAAAGAAGGCAAAGAAACTGGAGATCAAGGGCGGCGTAGTGGAAGGAGATGTTTATGATGCAGCCGGTATCGGCCAGATCGCAACCGTTCCTTCCAGAGAGGTCCTGCTTGGCAGACTGTTCGGCAGCTGGCAGTCCCCGATTGCAAGCTTTGCAAGAGTCATCAAACAGATCGCCGAGAAAGACGGCGAAGGCGCTGCTCCCGCAGCAGAATAAGTTCCATCCCCGGGATCGGAGCATACGGTTTCTGGACCGCAGTTATGTGACAGGCGCCGGAAGGGCGGCCTGATCAGTGAAAAATAATTAAATGGAGGAAAAAATAATGGCAAAGTTAACCAATGCTGAAATTATCGAAGCTATTAAAGAGCTTACCGTTCTTGAGCTGAACGAACTGGTAAAGGCTTGTGAAGAAGAGTTTGGCGTATCCGCAGCAGCAGGTGTTGCAGTCGTAGCAGCAGGCCCCGCTGAGGCAGTTGAAGAGCAGACCGAGTTTGACGTCGAGCTGACCAGCTTTGGCGATCAGAAGATCAAGGTTATCAAGGTTATCCGTGAGATCACAGGTCTGGGCCTGAAGGAAGCAAAGGCTCTGGTTGAAGCCGCTCCCACAAAGATCAAAGAAGCTGTTCCGAAGGAAGAAGCTGAGCAGATCAAGGCTAAGGTCGAAGAAGTCGGCGCTACCGTTACCATTAAGTAATTTTAGCCTACATAGCTTTAGGAAAACGACGCAGGTCTGTCTTTTACAGGCCTGCGTTCTTTTCGCAGGCAGGCCCCGCGGCCGGTCCCTGGCGGGTGAAGCGGCGCATCCGGACGAATGTCTGTGAAAAAAGAAAAAGAAAAAATTCAAATTGACTCTTGACTTTTCGCGTAGTATAATATCATACGCATCTTTTTTGCGTGCAAATAATTATACAAACACTAAACACTTATTTCTTTTTTAGAAAAACGGGGTGAACTAGATGGAAAAATACAGGATGCATCCTACCGACAACGGTAAGAGTGTACGGATGAGTTTTCAGCAGCAGAAAGAGGTACTTGAAATGCCTAACCTGCTGGAAGTCCAGAAGAATTCCTATCAGTGGTTCCTGGACGAAGGCCTCCAGGAGGTCTTTGACGACATCTCTCCCATCGAAGACTACAGCGGTCATCTCAGCCTGTCCTTCGTCGGCTACAGACTCTGCAGAGATGAAATCAAGTATTCGATCGAAAAGTGCAAAGAGCATGATGCGAACTACGCAGCGCCGCTGAAGGTCCGCGTACAGCTCTATGACAAGGAGAACCAGAAGGAAATCAAGGAACAGGAAATCTTCATGGGCGATCTTCCGCTGATGACTCCTACCGGCACCTTCATGATCAATGGCGCGGAGCGTGTCATCGTCAGCCAGCTGGTCCGTTCTCCCGGTATCTATTATGGAATTGACAAGGATAAATTCGGCAAGGAGCTCTTCTCCTGCACCGTGATCCCCAACAGGGGCGCATGGCTGGAGTATGAGACAGACGCCAACGATATCTTCTATGTAAGAGTGGACCGTACCAGAAAGGTACCGGTCACAGTCCTGATCCGTGCCCTGGGCATCGGCACCAATGAAGAGATCATCGACCTCTTCGGCGAAGAGCCCAAGCTGATGGGCAGCCTTACCAAGGACTCCTCCCATGACTATGAGACTGGTCTGCTGGAGCTCTACAAGAAGATCCGTCCCGGCGAGCCTCTTTCCGTTGAGAGTGCTGACAGCCTGATCAATGCGATGTTCTTCGATCCCCGCAGATATGATCTGGCCAAGGTCGGCAGATATAAATTTAATAAGAAGCTTGCCCTGCGCAACCGGATCACCGGCCACATCCTGGCCGCAGACGTGGTGGACGAAGCCACCGGCGAGATCCTCTTTGCGGAAGGCGAGCTCGTGACCCGCGAAATGGCAGATGCTATCCAGAACGCGGCGGTTCCCTATGTCGTCCTGCGGGGCGAGGAGCGGGATATCAAGGTCCTGTCCAACCTGATGGTAGACATTACCCACTACGTGGACTGCGACCCCGCCGAGCTGGGCATCACCGAGGATGTCTATTATCCCGCCCTGCGTCAGATCCTTCTCCAGTATCAGGAGTCCGAGGACGAGGAAGCCCTGGGCGAAGCCATCCGCAAGAGCGTGCATGAGCTGATCCCCAAGCACATCACCAAGGAAGACATCCTGGCCTCCATCAACTACAACATGCATCTGGAATACGGCGTCGGCACCGATGACGATATTGACCATCTGGGCAACCGCCGCATCCGCAGCGTCGGCGAACTGCTGCAGAACCAGTACAGGATCGGTCTGTCCAGACTGGAAAGAGTCGTCAGGGAGCGTATGACCACCCATGACGCAGCCCAGGAGATCTCTCCCCAGGCCCTGATCAACATCAAGCCTGTGCAGGCAGCGGTCAAGGAGTTCTTCGGATCCTCCCAGCTGTCCCAGTTCATGGACCAGAACAACCCTCTGGGCG
>CAMNJZ010000061.1 GCA_946541955.1 uncultured Lachnospiraceae bacterium
AAGAGGAAGAAGAAGGCGATGGAGGCGACGCCGTAGTTGATATGGCCGGTCAGCTGAGAGACCAGGCTCATGACGGTGGTGCCCATGATGGAAGCGCCCTTGCCGCAGATGTCTAGGAAGCCAAAGTATTCGCCGGACTTTTCCGGAGGAATGATCTTGGTGAAATAGGATCTGGACAGAGCCTGGATGCCGCCCTGGAACATACCGACACTGACGGCCAGGACCCAGAACTGCCACTCGTGGGCCAGGAAGAAGGCGAAGCAGGCGATGCAGAAGTATGCGGCGATGCAGATGGTGATCAGCCGTTCCGCCGGGTTCGTTCTGGACAGACGGCCCATGATCAGGGCGCTGGGGAAGGCCACGAACTGGGTCAGCAGGAGGGCCAGGAGCAGGTCCGTGCTGTTGAGGCCCAGAGCCGTTCCGTAGGCGGTGGACATGTCAATGATGGTATAGACGCCGTCGATATAGAAGAAGAAGGCCAGGAGGAAGAAAAGGATCTGCTTGTCCCGGACCATTTCCTTCAGGGTATGGCCCAGAGTCACCAGGAGATTTTCGCCCTGGGCTTCCCCCTCCAGGTAGTGGATCTGCTTATAGGAGCGAAGGATGGGCACGCTCATGACCAGCCACCAGAGGGCGATAATGATGAAGGCGATGGTCATGGCCTGTCCCTGGCTCATGCCGATCTTCCCGGACTGGAGGACCAGGACAAGGCAGATGATAAAGGGCAGGCAGCTTCCGATATAGCCCCAGGCGAAGCCGCTGGAGGAAACGGAATCCATCCTGTCTTCGGTGGTGACATCGGCCAGCATGGAATCATAGATGACCAGACTGAGCTGATAGCCAATCCTGGCAATGATGAAGATCACCAGGAACATGACCCAGCTCCTGGCCAGGCCCATGGCCAGGCAGCCTGCGGCGCCCAGGAAGATGACGGTCATAAAGAGGGGCTTTTTGCGGCCCCTGCGGTCGGAAAAACCGCCCAGAACAGGGCCCAGAACGGCTACGATCAGCGTGGAAAAGGAGATGGAGTAGCCCCAGAAGGCCAGATAGTCCACGGACGAGACGCCCTCGGATTCCGCCAGGGAATTGAAGAAGATCGGGATCAGTGTCGACACCAGCAGTGTGAAGGCTGAGTTGGCCACGTCGTACATGACCCAGTTGCGTTCCAGCTTTGTCAGTCTGAATTTGTTGTCCATTGTATAGTCTCCCCTGTATGATTATTTTTTTCCGGCTGCGCCGGTCTTTGCAATGGAATACGGCCGGGGATAGGGCCCCGGCTCCAAGATCACGCCTTTGGCAAGGGCATCGGAATGGATTCGAAATTGAAGCGGTAGAGAGGGTCCTGTTTTTCCAGGGCCCCGGGATCTTCGGCCAGATCTTTGAAGGCTTCGATCAGGGCGGCGGCAGCAGGCAGGGCCGCCTGGTACTTCTGGAAGAGGACCTCCCGGGTCTCGTCGCAGCGGGGGTCCGCTTCCTCCATGATCATGTGCTCCTTAAGGGACCCGCTGGGACTGACCAGGTCCAGGATCCCTGTCAGCAGGGTCCTCTTGAGAGGCCCGGGGGCCAGGAGGAGATGATCGAAGAAGACAAAGCCCCTGAGGCACTGGTAGATGGTCCCGGCACTGGCTTCCGGATGATAGGCGGCAATGGTCCCGGCATAGTCCTTTCTGGGATGGATATGGGCCGTCAGATCCCTGGCAGTGGGGACATAGCCGTCCTTTTCCAGAAGGAAGCGGTCAAAATCGCTCTCGATGGCCGTATGGCTGGCCCCGGCCTCCGGGACTCTCTGGTTCACATAGCCGTGGCAGCAGGCGTCCAGGGCAAAGTGGCAGAGATACCCATACAGATAGGCCAGGTCTTCCTGCCTCCGGCCTCTGGCCTTCCAGATGCTGGCAGCCCTGCCAAAGAAATAGCGGCCGGGCCTTCGGTGCAGGCCCTTGCCGATGTCCGAGACCGGATTGTGGCGGTAGGGCTTGTAATAGAAGAAGAGATCCGGTCCGTGGAGACCGATATGGTAGAGGTCCGGCGCCGACTCGATGACGGCCCGGATGTCCTCCGGCAGCGCTTCCAGGACCTCGCGGCCGAAGCGCAGATGGGCGTAGGTAGCGGGCATGGGCCTGCCTCTCTTTCCATGAAATACTGAGGATTATGCTCTTCCTATTCTATAACAATAATCTCCTGCCTAGAACCTTTTCTTTTGGTTTTTTGTCTATCTTAAAAATTTTTTTTGTAAAAATCAGAAAAAGCATTGACAGAAGGGGAGACGAGTTATACAATACTAACTGTTAGAAGAAACTAACTCACATAACACAGGCCCCTTTATTAAATTTTCTCATATTCGTTTGTCTTTGGCAGGGATCTCCGCCGGCTTGGCCGGCGGAGATTTCTGTCTTTTCCTGTCTAATTCGGGTCTTTTTAAGGGCCCCCGGCTCTTTGACGGCAGCCCTGTCCAATCCCTCCGATCTGTGCTATACTGAATACGCCGAATATATATTCGAATTCAGCCTTCCTCAGGCAGCCAGGGCCCCTCCGGGGGGCGCTGCCGGGGAGAGAGGCAGCGGGAGGCGCCCATGCTTACTATCATCCACTGCGCAGATCTGCATCTGGATTCCCGTATGGAGACCCTCCTGGAGCCCGGCCGGGCAGCCCGGCGGCGCCAGGAGCTTTTGGGAAATTTTCTTCGAATGATCGATTTTGCCAGGCAGAACGGGGTCTCGCTGATCCTGATCGCCGGCGATCTTTTTGATACCGACAGCGTATCCCCGGCCTCGGCTGCGACCCTGGCCCGGGCCATGGAGGACAACCCCGACATTCTCTTTGCCTATCTGCAGGGCAACCATGACAGGGGGTCCTTTCTGTCTGCCATAAAGGAGCAGCCGGACAATCTGCTCCTCTTTGATGAGAACTGGCTGACCTGGCGGATCTCCGGCCAGGTCAGGCTCTGGGGCGCGGAGCTGAGCGCCTATGCAGGCAGGCCGGCGGACCTGGAGGGAAGCCGGGCCTTCTGGGAGGAGCTGAAGCCAGACCCCACCTGCATCAACCTGGTCATGCTCCACGGGACCGCC
This sequence comes from uncultured Lachnospiraceae bacterium, assembly GCA_946541955.1. Taxonomy (GTDB): domain Bacteria; phylum Bacillota; class Clostridia; order Lachnospirales; family Lachnospiraceae; genus CAG-791. The sequence goes on from CAMNJZ010000061.1 coordinate 3,066, forward strand.
GTGGGCGGCCGGGAGGCCCTGCTGAGCGACGAGGAGATCCCTCTGGGCCTTCTCCGGGACCGGGGGATCGACTACCTGGCCCTGGGGCATATCCACCAGCACCAGAGCGGGAGCCTGGACAAGCGGGGCAGCTGGTGCTACGCAGGCTGCCTGGAGGGACGGGGCTTTGATGAATGCGGCCCCCACGGCTTCGAGCTGATCCGGATCGATGAGAAGAGCCGGACCCTGACCCACAGCTTTGTCCCCTTCGCAAAGCGCCGTTTCTACGAGTTCTCCGTGGATCTGACAGACTGCATGTCCTCCCTGGACGCCATGGACCTGATCCGGGAGAGGGCAGACCAGGAGGGCTGCCGGCGCGAGGATATCCTGCACATCATTCTGGAAGGAGACCTGGCCCTGGAGAGCGAACTGAGCCCGGCCCTTCTCAGTTCCCGGCTGGAGGAGGCCTTTTACGCCCTGCGGCTGGAGGACCGGACCGGGATCCGGGTGGACTACGACAGCTATGAGGGAGATCTGTCCTTCCGGGGCACCTTCATCCGCCTGGTCCGGGAGGATCCTTCCCTGCCGGAGGATATGAAGGCTGAGATCATCCGGTGCGGGATTCGGGCCCTGTCCGGCACAACAAGTGGAGAGAGCAGGCAATGAGGCTTCTAACCTGTCATATAGACAATTTCGGAAAACTTCAGAATTTCGACTGCCGTTTTGACGAGCGTCTCATGATCATTCCCGAGGAGAACGGCTGGGGCAAGTCCACCTTTGCCGCCTTTCTGCGGGTCATGTTCTATGGCTTTGCAGGCACGGGCCGGAAGGCGGACTCTGAGAGGGCAAGGTTCCGGCCCTGGCAGCAGGGGGTCTGCGGGGGGACTCTGACCTTTGAGACCGGAGGAAGGGTCTACCGGATCGAGCGGACCTTCGGAGACAGGCCCAGGGAGGATACCTTCCTGCTCTATGACGAGGAGACAGGGCTTTTGTCCGGGGACTACAGCCAGAAGATCGGGGAGGAGCTCTTTAAGATCGACCAGGAGTCCTTCCTTCGGACCCTCTTTATCGGCCAGCTGGACTGTCCCACCGGATCCACGGCAGGCATCCAGGCCGTCATGGGCGGGAGCGACGGGGCTGACGATCTGGTCCGCTACGAAGGGGTCCGCAGCCGTCTGCAGAAGGAGGCGGACAGGCTCTCCCCGGACCGTCCCGCCGGGCAGATCCACCGCAGACAGGGAGACCTCCAGGCCCTCCGGGCCAGAATGGCCTCTCTGGAAGACCTGGACCAGGCCTGCAAAGACACCTCTGAAAAGCTGGACCGGGAAAACGAGGAGATCGTCCGCCTGGAATACGCCAGAAAGGACCTGCAGACAGCCCTGGAAAAGAAGGCGGATATCCAGTCCCCGGGCGGCCTGATGGAGCGCTACGCCATGCTCCTGGGGGCCCAGGACGCGGCCGCGGCCGAAGAGGAGCGGGTCCTGTCCTTTTTCCCGGAGGCCATCCCTGCGCCGGATGATCCCCGCCTGGAGGCCCTGATCCTGGCCCAGGAGGAAAGAGAGAAAAATGCGGCGGCCCTGGCCGAGGTCCGCAGCGCCATCCACCAGAGACAGGATACCCTGGAGGATCTGTCGGTGACTATCTCCTCTCTGGAGGAGGCCCATCCGGCCCTGGTCCCCTCCGGGGGAAGAGAAAGGGCAGAACAGACCGAGGAAGGGACCTCGCCGGGGCTCTGGCTCCTGATGGCAGGCATGGCCCTTCTGGTGGCCTCCTTCATCGGGCCCCTTCATATGAAAAGGAACTACGCCATTGCCATGGCCCTGGGGGGCCTGATCCTTGCGGGCACAGGGTCCCTTATGATGGTCCGGATCCTTACGATCCGAAAGAAGGTCAGACTCAGCAAAAAGGAGCTCCAGTTCCAGGAAAAGCTGCAGGGCCTTCGGGGCAGGCAGGCAATGCTGGAGCGGAGCATCGGCGATCTTCGGGGCCAGGAGGAGTCCCTGGTGGACCATCTGCTGGCCACCGACCAGGAGACGGAGGCCTATCTGGCAGACCTGGGCTTTGAAGGAGAGGAGGACCCGGCAGGAGCCCTCCTGCAGATCCGGGCCCGGGCTGAGACGGCTGCCCGCATGCGGCGGCAGACCCGCATGGCCGCTGCCGCAAGGGAGGCCTTTGAAAAGGAGCATGGCCTCAGGGCGGAAATGCTGGACAGGGCCGGAGCGGACAGAGAGGGCCCCTCCCTGGCCGATCTGACAAGGCAGCTGGGCCAGGTGAGCGCCGATCTGGAAATGTACCGGGCCAGCGCCGAGGAGGACAGTCACTCCCTGCAGATCCTGCGGGGCCAGCTCTCCCAGGCCAGGGAAGCCTCCCGGGAATATGAAAAGGGCTGCAGAGAACTGGAGTCTCTGCAGCACCGCTATCAGGTCCTGGACAGGACCCTCTACTATCTGGAGCAGGCCCGGAACAGCTACCACGCCCGTCATAAGGACACCTTTCTGGAGGCTTTCCGGATCTACTATGAATATCTGTCGGGAGAAAGCGGAGAGGCCTTTGAGACCGACGCTTCCCTTTCCATCCGCCTGCGGGACCAGGGGCTTCCCCGGGATCCTGGCCTTCTCAGCGCCGGCTCCCAGGACCTGATCGGGCTCTGCCGCCGCCTGGCCATGATCGATACCATGTACCGGGGCGAAAAGCCCTTCCTCATCATGGACGATCCCTTTGTCAACCTGGATCAGGACAGGCTCCAGGCCGGCCTGAAGCTGGTGAAGGGGCTCTCAGCGGACAGACAGGTCATCTATTTTACCTGTCACCACAGCCGCATCCCGCAGTAGGGCGGGGAAATCCACCTCCTGGTCCACCAGGAACCTGGCAAGACCGGGCCGGTTGGTAATGATCCCTTCGACCCCCATCTGCAGCAGCATCTTGATATAGATTTCTTCATCCACGGTCCATACCCTGGTGGCCAGCCCCAGGGAATGGGCCTTTCTTACATAGGTCAGATCCTGCATATGGTAGAGGGCCGGATGCAGGGCGTCGGCGCCGACCACCTTTTTGGCGTAGGAGTGGACGTCGATGGCCTCATCCGAATAAAGAAGGCCCGTTTTGACCTGGGGATTCTTTTTTTTCAGCTCCACCAGGGTATGGTGATTGAAGGAGGAGTAGACGACCCGGTCCTCCATGCCCGCTGCTGCGGTCAGGTCCAGGACCTTGTCGACAATGCCGTCATAGTGGAAGATCCCGGTCTTGAGCTCCACGTTGACCAGCATGCGGCCGGGCTTTACCAGCTCGTAGACCTCCTGCAGGGTGGGGATCCTGGCGCCCTGGTATTCCGGATGGGTTTTGTTGAATACCAGCGCCTTGAGCTCCGACAGGGTGTGGTCTTTGACATTTCCGCTGCCGTTGCTGACCCGCTCCAGGGTCTCGTCATGACAGACGACGATCTGGCCGTCTCTGGTCAGCTGAATGTCCAGCTCAATGCCGTCCGCCCCCTGGCTCTGGGCCAGGGCAAAGGATTCCAGTGTGTTTTCGGGCGCGCAGGAGGCTGCTCCCCGGTGTCCCCATACAAGTGTCTTCATTCTTTTCTTACCTCCCGGTATTTCCGTTCTGTTCATTTTTGTACAGATAGTCCCTCAGCATGAGGAGCTCATCGATATAGATGCAGTGGTGGATGCTGCCCAGCCGGACGGCCTCCAGGCAGTCCTCCAGGTCCATCCAGGCGACGGCTTCGACCTCGTCTGCCTGGAGATGGAGGTCTCCTTCCAGGACGGGCCTTCTGCAGACATAGACATGGCTCAGCTCCCGGTCCCTGAAGGGCCTGCCGTAGAAGACGGCCTCAAAGCCGGCCTTGTGGAGGCCGACATACTCCAGATCTGCGGGGGTCAGGGCCAGGCCCAGCTCCTCCTCCATCTCCCGGAGGGCAGCGGGCAGGGGGGCGCCGCCTGCCCCGATGTGGCCGGCGGAGGAAATGTCATAGGCCCCCGGATTGGAATCCTTGGTCTGACTGCGCTTTTGCAAAAGGACGTCGTAGCCATCCTCCTTTTCCCGGACGATCCACATATGGACCGTGCCGTGGAGGGACCCGTCCCGGTGGGCGACGCCCCTTTCCCGGACAAGGCCCGTCTTTGTGCCGTCCTCCGCCAGGATATCGAAGAGCTCCAGGTCCTTTCCGTTGAGGGCGGCCTGGACCAGGCCTCCTTCTCCGTTATAGACGAGCTTCAGGGAGAAGAAGGGGACGTCCTCGTCGATGAGACGGAAGAAGATCTTATCCCCCTCCCAGAGATTGAGGGTCCAGACCTTTTCGATATCGACCCATTCCAGGACGCCTTCGTCGCATTCTCCCACCTCTCCCTCGAAGCTGTCCGAGGTGAAAAGGTGCATGTATTCGGTGATCCCGGTCCCGGAAACGAAGGTCACGATCCCACGAAAGCGCCAGCTCTTCAGGCGGCAGCCCGTTTCCTCATAGACCTCCCTGAGCAGGCAGTCCTCGGGACTTTCATCCCTTTCAAAGTGGCCGCCTACGCCGATCCATTTGTCCTTGTTGACATCATTTTTCTTTACGACCCGGTGCAGCATCAGATACTGACCGTCCTTTTCCATGTAGCAGAGTGTGCTGAGTTCCGGCTTCAAGTTTATAACGCCTTTCTGATCTGTACTTCTTAATATCCTTCGACCTTGAAGGAGCTTTCCCTGGCTTCCAGGGGAAGGGTTTCGGCTTCCATATCCCGGATATCGATCCAGCGGTTCTCCTTTAAAAAGAGCAGGAGGCGGTCGATGGCTTCCTCCGGCCCCTGGACCTCCATGGTGACGGATCCGTCGATCTCATTGCGGACCCAGCCGGTCAGGCCCAGCTGCCTGGCGGCGTTCATGGCCTGATAGCGGAAGCCCACGCCCTGGACATGTCCGTGAAAGCGGAGGCCTTTTCTGATCTTTTCCTTATCTGCCGCGCCCTCCAGTCCGGAGGTATCCAGGGTCGGCATGGCGGACCCGTCCCCGCCGGAGGCGCCGTACTTTTCCTTGACCCTGTCCAGGAGGGGACGGAGCTTTCTGGCTGCGTCTCCCGCCACGTCGGTCTTCTCCGCCTGGCCCGAGGGGATCAGACGCAGCTGGGAAAAATGCCGCTGGATCATGATCAGGGTCAGGACAAGGCCCAGGATCCCCGTTTCCTGCCCCAGAAAGAGGAAGGCCAGGACGGTAAAGACCAGGGGGATCACCACGCCGCCGGCGGAAAGGAGCTGGGTGGCCAGGACCGTCAGGAGGCCCGCCAGCATGGACAAAAGTCCAAAGGCGGGGGAAGTCAGGACCAGGGCCGCGCAGGTGGTGGCGACGCCCTTGCCGCCCCGAAGCTTCATCCAGAGGGGCCAGTTGTGGCCCAGGGTCGTGCCAAGGCCCGCCCAGATGACGGCCAGCATGCCGAGATCCTGCCGGAAGAGATAAAAGGCCAGGCCTGCGGCGATGCAGGTCTTGGACACATCTCCCAGAAGGACCAGGAGCCCTTCCCTGAAGCCGATCTCGTACATGACGTTGGCCATACCGGGGTTGCCGCTGGTCCCCAGCTCACTGGCGGGGCGGCCGGTGACAGCTCTCGTTACCAGCTCGCCGGTAACAAAGTTGCCGCATACATAACCAAGCAGGAGACAGAGGATACGCTGCGAAATAGGATTCATAAGTTTTGTCCTCCCAAACTCTCGTATTTTTGGTGATTTGTCACTATTATACTCTGTTTTCCTCCGGATTCACAGACTTCCAGCCCATCCTCATTAAAATGGCGTGCCAAAGAGGGGCCAATACATGGTATACTGACCTGGAAGTATTATAACAGACGGGAGGCCAGTCATGTCTTTTGTTTCCAATAAATATGAGCAGCTTGGTTTTATGGATTCGCTGATCCCTCTTTCCGACAGGGAGCGGAGGATCCTGGAGACTTCCTGGGCCAAAGCCTTTGCCGAGGACATTTTCCCCTATATAGATGAGAGCGGCTTTGCCATCCTCTTTTCCTCCAAATCTCCCAGGCCCAATGTGCCTGTCAACGTCCTGGTGGGGGCCCTGCTCCTCAAGGGCTTTATGGATCTGACGGACGACGAGCTGGTGGCGTCGGTCATGTTCGACATCCGCTTCCAGATGGCCCTCCATACCACCAACGCCAACCAGCAGCCACTTTCGGTCAGGACCCTGTCCCGCTTCCGCAGCAGATGCAGCGATTATGCGGATCTGACAGGGGTGGATCTGATCGCTGAGTGCCTTTCTCCCCTGGCCGGGCGCCTCGCCGCCTTTGCAGGGGCCAATTTCAAGGATTCCAAATTTGATTTTGCCGTATTTGCGGCAGGTCTGCGCAGGACCGGGGCCTTCCGCAGCCAGATCCTCAAGAACCCCGAGATCTTCCAGGAGAACCGGATGGAGGCCCACTCCGACCATTTCTTCTTCGCACCGGGGAGGGAGCCGGGCGCTTCCTTCCGGCCGGCCTTTGCCTCCTTTGAGGATACAGGCTTTGCCATGTCCTTAAATGGCGTCTGGAAGTTCGCCTGGGCCCCCAATCCCCAGAGCACCATCCCCGGCTTTGAGAAGATCTCCTTCGACTGCCGCTTTTGGGACGATATCCGGGTCCCGGCCCATATCCAGATGGAGAGCCTGGACAATACGGACTGTGTCCGGGGCAGCTGGGACAGGCCAGGCTACGTCAACATCCAGTATCCCTGGGACGGGCATGAGAAGATCCGGCCCGGCCAGATCCCTGCAGGGGACAATCCCGTGGGTTCCTATGTCCGCTATTTCCGCCTGCCCGCCTTTATGGAAAAGGGACCGGTCTATATCTCCTTCCAGGGCGTCGAGAGCGGCCTGGCCCTCTGGTGCAACGGCCAGTACGTGGGCTACAGCGAGGACAGCTTTACCCCGGCTGAGTTCGACCTGACCCCCTATGTCCGGTCCGGCGAGAACAAGCTGGCCTGCCAGGTCTTCAAGCGGACCTCCTCCAGCTGGCTGGAGGACCAGGACTTTTTCCGTTTCTCCGGCATTTACCGGGACGTATATCTCTATACCGTGCCCCCGGTCCATGTTTATGATCTGAAGATCCAGGCCCTCCCCGAGGAGGACCTTTCGGCCGCTTCCTTCCGCCTGGCCCTGCGGATGCAGGGTAACCTGCCCGGCGCCTGCCTCCACTATGCCCTGAGGGGCCCCGAGGGCTGCGTTCTGGAGGGCCGGGAAGAGATCCGGCCCGACATGGAGATCGAGGCCCGTCTGGAGGGCGTCTCCCTCTGGAGCGCCGAAGACCCCGTCCTCTATGACCTGGAGCTCCGGGTCCTGGACGAAGAAGGGAACCTTCTGGAGACCGTCCGGGAAAAGACGGGCTTTCGCCGCTTTGAAATGAAGGACGGCATCATGTGCCTGAACGGAAAGCGGATCGTCTTCCGGGGCGTCAACCGCCACGACTTCTCCTGCGACAGGGGCAGGGCTGTGGGCCTTGCCGAGGCCCTGGAGGACGTGGAGGTCATGAAGAAGAACAACATCAACGCCATCCGGACCAGCCACTATCCCGACGTTGCCTGCCTCTACAGGCTCTGCGACGAGTACGGTCTTTACATGATCGCCGAAAACAACATGGAATCCCATGGCAGCTGGGACAGGGTCCTGGCCGGAGACAGGTCTCCGAAGGACGTGGTGCCCGGCGACAGGGAGGAGTGGAAGGACCTTCTTTTTGACAGGGTCCGGTCCTGCTATGCCATCTGCAAGAACCATCCCGCCATCCTGATCTGGTCGGTGGGCAATGAGTCCTTCGGCGGCACGGTGATCCGGGATATGGCAGACCTCTTCCGCAGCCTGGATCCCTACAGGCTGGTCCACTATGAGGGCATCTTCAATGACAGAAGGTACCCGGAGACCAGCGACATGGAAAGCCAGATGTATCCTTCCGTGAAGGCCATCGAGAAATTCCTGGCCGAGAATCCCGGAAAGCCCATGATCTGCTGCGAATACAGCCATTCCATGGGCAACTCCACGGGAGCCATGCACAAGTATACGGACCTTTCGGACCGGGAGATGCGCTACCAGGGCGGCTTTATCTGGGACTATGTGGACCAGGCGGTCCGGACCAGAGACCGGTATGGCCGGGAATACATGGCCTACGGGGGAGATCTGGGCGAGCGGCCAAACGACGGAGACTTTTCCGGCAACGGTCTTGTGAGCGCAGACAGAAAGCCCTACGCCAAGCTGCGGGAGGTCTTTTATAACTACATGGCCCTGACGGCCGCCATCGAGCCGGCGGTCTCGGAGGATGGAAAGACCGTCTCCGGCAGGGCCCTTGTGACCAATAAGAATCTCTTTACCCCCTCCTCGGCCTTCCGGGCCCTTCTGACCCTGGAAAAGGAGGGAGAGCTCCTGGAGGAGCGCGAGCTGGAGACCGGGGCAGAGCCCCTCTCCAAAGAAGAGATTTCCCTGCCGGTCCTTCCCCTGGCGGGTCCTGGCGAATATGTCCTGACCCTGTCCTTCCGCCTCCGTAAGGATACCCTCTGGGCCAGCGCCGGCCATGAGATGGCCTATGGCCAGGCTGCCTTTACGGCGCCCGGCATTGCCTCCCGGGTCCCTGCCCCCTGCGGTCCCCTCCGGGTCACCCGGGGCGACTATAACCTGGGCGTTCGGGGCGACGACTTCGAGGTCCTTTTCTCCCTGCAGAGCGGGAGCCTCATCTCCCTTCGCTACGGCGGCAGGGAGCTGATCCGGAAGGCGCCAAAGCCAAACTTCTGGCGGGCCCCCACAGCCAACGACAGGGGCAGCAGGATGCCTGCCCGCTATGGCCAGTGGAAGATCGCATCCCTCTACGGAGAGCCTGTGACCATAAGAGGAGAGGAGGGGATCCGGATCCGGAACGGAAGAGACGCCGTCAGGATCAGCCTGCCCTACCTGCTCCATACGGCGCCGGAGGCTTCTGCAGAGCTGACCTATACCATCCGGCCGGACGGACGGATCACCCTGTCCATGGACTTTGATCCCACGAAGGCCCAGGGCCTTTCCGTCATGCCTGACTTTGGCTTCCTCTTTACCCTTTGCGCCGACTATGACCAGGTGACCTACTATGGTCTGGGACCCCAGGAGAACTACTGTGACAGGAACCGGGGAGCCAGACTGGGCGTCCACCAAGGGACGGCCGCGGACAACGTGGAGCCCTACCTGGTGCCCCAGGAGACCGGGAACCGGACCGGGGTCCGCTGGGCCAGGGTCACCGACCGCCTGGGAAGGGGGCTTCTCTTCGAGGCCGAGAATACCATGGACTTTTCCGCCATCCCCTATACCCCTGCCGAGCTGGAAAACGCAGACCATCCCTATGACCTGCCGCCGGTCCACAAGACCGTTGTCCGCTGCAGCCTGGGCCAGATGGGCGTTGGCGGCGACGACAGCTGGGGGGCCAGGACCCATGACGAATACCTGCCGGATGTATCCGGCCCCATGCACTTTTCCGTGACCTTCCGGGCCATCTGAAACAAGCTTCCGGCTGAAAGGGCCGGGGATGATGCATGAAACAAAGATGTCTTAAAAATGAAGAGAGGCGCAGGCCTCCGGATGAATCACTCCGGGGCCTGCGCCTCTTCTTATGCTTTGTATGGAGCCCTGGTCAGGGATCAGTGCACATATTTGGCAAAGGTCCTGCGGACGGCGCCGGGCCCTGCGATCAGCTCGTTGAAATACTGGATGACTCTGGGAGCCAGGCCGGCCTGTACCAGGGGGATCAGCTTTAAGTCCTGTACGTCCAGATCCGCTGCC
>CAMNJZ010000062.1 GCA_946541955.1 uncultured Lachnospiraceae bacterium
TCATGCTCGTCTTCATCCTCATCATCGTCGTGATGATGGTGATGATGGTGCTCATGCTCGTCCTCATCCTCATCATCGTCGTGATGATGGTGATGATGGTGCTCATGCTCGTCCTCATCTTCATCATGATGATGGTGATGATGCTCGTGCTCGTCCTCATCCTCGTCATCGTCATGGTCATGGTCAGCCATGACTTCTGCAAGGATCTGGGCCTGCAGATCAGATTTGCCTTCAATGGTCTCCAGGATCATTTTTCCATCCAGCTCGGTCAGAGGGGTGGTGATGATGGTCGCCTTGGGATTATGCTCTCTGAGAAGGGCTGCCGCTTCATCGATCTTTTCGTCGGAGATCTTGTCTGTACGGGTCAGGATGATGGTGCCTGCGTGCTCGATCTGGTCAATGAAGAACTCACCGAAATTCTTGATATAGACCTTGGCCTTGGAACCGTCAACCACAGCGACAGCGCTGTTGAGGACCATTTCGGTATCCTCTGCGGCTCCGCTGACAGCGGCCATGACCTCGGAAAGCTTGCCTACGCCTGAGGGCTCGATCAGGATCCTTTCAGGGGCATAGGTGTCCATGACTTCGCGAAGAGAAGTACCAAAGTCGCCGACCAGAGAGCAGCAGATACAGCCGCTGTTCATTTCACGGATCTCGATACCGGATTCCTTAAGGAAGCCGCCGTCAATGCCGATCTCGCCGAATTCATTTTCAATCAGAACCACTCTGGTTCCTGCCAGCGCATCCTTCAGAAGCTTTTTGATCAGAGTCGTTTTGCCTGCGCCCAGGAAACCGGAAACAATGTCAATTTTTGTCATGATATAAGGACTCCTTTCCTGATTATTTAAAAAAAATGAGCAGAGCTGTAAGCCGGGTTATGTCTTGGATGATCATCTATCTAGGACCGCCGTTACCGACGGCCTCAAGCGACCTACCTGAAAGCGGGACGGGCCGCCCCATAGCTTTCGTTCTGGTCTTGCTTCGGATGGGGTTTACATGGCTCACCGTGTTACCACGATGACGGTAGTCTCTTACACTGCCTTTCCACCCTTACCGGCAAAAAGCCGGCGGTATATTTCTGTTGCACTGGCCTGGGAGTCACCTCCACCGGACGTTATCCGGCATCCTGCCCTATGAAGCCCGGACTTTCCTCACCTGCGCCCTTTCGGGACCTGCAGCCGCGATCACCCGCCCTGCTCATAATGTTCCTCAAAAAACAGTGCGGATACGAAGGATCGTATCCGCACGGAAATCTGATCATCTTCAAATAATGAATTTTAGACCAGAAGGTGATAATTGTCAATAAAAATGAAAACCATTTTCAAAATCACACCGGGAAGCATCCGCCTCCAACGAACTCGCGGCAGATGGAGTTGGTCGGTACGGAAGCGGTATCTACGCCTACAAAATAATCCATGAACTTGAGCAGGCGCTTGGCTTCATAGTATTCGGGCTCGTTCTGCTTTACGCCGAACAGCAGGGGTTCCGCGAACTGCTTGAGAATGGCCAGCTCATAGATCAGCGCGGAGTTGAAGACTGCGTCCGCATCCTCCTGGAAGGGGAAGATATTCTCCTCTTCGCCCTGTCTGACCTTTTTCCAGCCGGACAGCGTATTCTGTGCGCTGGATCCTCTGGTCCTGGCATCTCTGACCATACGGCGCAGGAGCCGGTTGTCAGAAGAAGGAATCCGGTTATGGTCGTCGATATTCAGAGCCGTCAGCGCACTGGTATAGATCTTGAACTTGTTTTCATCCGGCAGATCCTCGGTGCTTCTGGGATTGAGCCCGTGGATTCCTTCGATGATCAGGACGTCGGACTCGGAGAGCTTGAGGTAATTGCCCTTGTATTCCCGCTTGCCGGTCTTGAAATTGAAGGAAGGCAGCTCAATGGTCTCCCCGGCCAGAAGATCGTTCATGTCATCGTTAAAGAGATCCAGATCCAGCGCTTCGATCACATCGAAGTTATAGTTGCCGTCGATGTCGATGGGGGTCTTTTCCCGGTTGACGAAATAATCGTCCATACTGATGATATGAGGGATCATTCCGAAGGACCGCAGCTGAATGGACAGGCGGTGGGAGAAGGTCGTCTTACCGGAGGAGGAAGGACCTGCCACCAGGACGAACTTGACGTTGCCTCTTTCAAAGATCTGACGGGCGATCTCTCCGATTCTTCTCTCCTGCAGGGCTTCCTGCACCAGGATCATATCGGAAATATTGCCGGCGCAGATCCTCTTGTTGAGTTCAGCCACATTGTTGATATTGACCAGGTCTCCCCACTGGGAGCAGAGGAGCTGCTGGGCAAAGATCTTGGGAGATTCCTGGAACTCCTCCAGGCTGTCGGGCTTTTCGGCTGTGGGCAGGACCAGAAGGAAGCCGCCCTGATAGGCCTTTACTTCAAATTTTTTGACATAGCCGGTGGCAGGAAGCATAAAGCCATAGAAATAGTCATAATAGCCGTCCATGCCATAGACATTGATGGTGGAGCTTCTGCGGAAATGGAAGAGATTCTCCTTGTCTGTCATATTCTGATGGCGGAAGAGCTCCATGGCGTCGTCGATGGGATAGGTCTTCTTGGTGATGGGAATATTCCTTTCCGCAAGGACCATCATCTCATCCTGGATCTTTCTGGCCAGCTCTGCCGTTACCCGGATCCCGCCGATCACACGGCAGTAAATGGCGTTGCCCATGGCAAAGTCGATCATAATGCGGATCTTCTTTTCCGTATTGCCAAGAACATTCTTCGCAGCCTTGATCAGCATCATCTGGGCAGTCCGGATATAGGCGTTGTGTCCGGCCGAGTCTCTGGTCGTGATAAAATTGATCACGCCGTCTCTCTCCACCCGCTTGGTCAGCTCCTTCATCTTTCCATTAAAGAATACAAGCGCGATGGAATTGTTGTACTGAGGCTGAAATTCTGCAACGACTTTCTCGTAGGTAGTGCCTTTGTCATACTGCCTGATGGCACCGTTGATCATAATTGTAGGCATAGAACCCCTCCTGTAAAAAGAATCCTGTTATTAGCATTATACTTCAAAACACCGATTCTTTCTGTAAAATTTTAATATATTCCCTGAAAAGAACATAAGCACGGCAGTTTCTTGTTCAAAATCATATCTGGATAAAGGATTCTTCTTCCTCCTCCATGCAGATCTCCAGAGAAGGGAAATGATTCTTCAGGTAGTCCGCCATATAGGGTATGAAGAGCTTTTCCACCCCATAGTGGCCTGCATCGATCACGGCGATTCCCTTTTCCACCGCATCGATGCCGGCGTGATGATTGATATCTCCGGTGATCATGACGTCTGCGCCGCCGGCCAGGGCCAGATCGATCTCGCTCTTTCCGGATCCTGGCAAAATGGCAGCCGCTTCTACGGGCATGGCAGGGTCTCCGTAAAAGCGGACACTGGGAATGGAATAGACCTCCTTTACCCTCCTGGCTGTTTCCGCAAGGGTCGCCGCTTCCCTGAGCCTTCCGATCCTGCCGATGCCATAGGGTCCTTTTTCATCGGCCCCTGTCACCTCCAGGATCTCTCTCTGGTCAAGGCCAAGCATATCTGCCGCTGCATCCGCCATCACCGCCACATCGAAATTGGTATGCATGGCATAGAGGGCCATTCCCCCTCTGATGATTTCCAGGATCCGCTTTCCCACAAAGTCCCTGTCCGTGACATGCTTTATCCCGTCAAATAAAAGGGGATGATGGGTCAGGATCAGGTCCGCGCCGCTCTCTTTTGCTTTTTGTATGACTTCGCCAGTGGCATCCAGGGCAATATAGACCTTGCGGACCTCCTGGTCATAGCTTCCGGCCTGGAGTCCGCAGTTGTCCCATTTCTCGGCATAGCCGGGCGGGCACAGGATCTCCAGATCCTCTATCATTGTTTCCAGTCGCATAGTATCTTTCCTTTATAAAAGTCATTCCTCATAGGCTCTGAGCCCTGTCCGGATCATATGTACCGTATGGGAAATGACCTCATACCTTTCCCGGTGTCTCCCATCCTCGTTGGAGCTGCCGATGGAAGCAAGGATTCTTTCATTGATCCCCAGCTGCCAGACCAGGAAGCGGTGAAGCAGGTCATCCTTTTCTTCCAGAAGGACCGGGCCGAAGCGGTCTTCTGCCTCCAGGCCATCCTCTGCCTTTACATCCTCCGGCCAGAGGGGCCTTCTTCCCGCGCCTTTTACGGCATGGATCACAGGATAGTATTTCCCGTCCTCCAGGACCAGGGTCTCCCTGTCCGGGCCAAAGCCCAGCTCTCGCAGAGCCTCCCGGACCAACCACTGGTCCGCCTGGGGAGAGAGGATCATTTCCTGAAAGTCCATAGCTCTGTCCGGATACCGCATCAGGATATCCCGGATGATCCTGCCGCCCATGCCGGCGACGATCAGGGTATCGGCTTCGCCGATCCTGTAGGCATCCAGCCCGTCGGAAAGCCGAAGCTCCACCCTGTCCGTTTCTCCGTATAAGGCCAGATTTTCCTCCGCCTTCAGGAGGGGTCCTGGAATCACGTCCATGGCCAGAGCCTTTGGAATAAGGCCTTCCTGCAAAAGCCAGATCGGCACATGGGCGTGATCGCAGCCTACGTCGCAGACCCGCATGCCGGGCGTGACCATAGCCACAATGGCGGAGAGTCTTCCCGAAAGGCGGATCCCCTTGTTCTCTTTGCCCATATCAGTCCAGATAATCCTTCAGCTTGCGGCTTCTGGAAGGATGACGGAGCTTGCGGAGCGCCTTGGCTTCGATCTGCCGGATTCTTTCTCTGGTAACGTTGAATTCCTTGCCGACTTCCTCCAGGGTTCTGGCTCTGCCGTCATCCAGGCCGAAGCGTAGACGCAGGACCTTCTGTTCTCTTTCCGTCAGGGTGCCCAGGACATCCGTCAGCTGCTCCTTGAGCAGGGTAAAGGCCGCGGCGTCCGCAGGGACCGGTACATTGTCGTCCTGGATGAAATCGCCCAGATGGGAATCTTCTTCTTCACCGATGGGGGTTTCCAGAGAAACAGGCTCCTGAGAGATCTTGATGATCTCACGGACCCGCTCCACAGGAATATCCATGTGCTCGGCCACCTCTTCCGGACTGGGTTCACGGCCAAGCTCCTGGAGGAGCTGCCTCTGGACCCGGACCAGCTTGTTGATGGTCTCGACCATGTGAACAGGAATGCGAATGGTCCTGGCCTGGTCGGCGATGGCTCTGGTAATGGCCTGACGGATCCACCAGGTAGCGTAGGTGGAGAATTTAAAGCCCTTGTTGTAGTCAAATTTTTCAACAGCCTTGATCAGGCCCAGATTGCCTTCCTGGATCAGGTCAAGGAAGAGCATGCCGCGGCCCACATAGCGCTTGGCAATGGAGACGACCAGACGAAGGTTGGCTTCTGCAAGACGCTTTTTCGCGTCCTCGTCGCCCTCTTCCATTCTCTTGGCCAGTTCGATCTCTTCTTCCGCTGTCAGGAGCGGGACCTTGCCGATTTCCTTCAGATACATTCTGACCGGATCTTCAATGTTGACACTGTCGGGAATCGACAGATCGATTTCCGTATCGACCTCGTCCGTTCCTTCCTCGGCAATGGCGTCCAGTTCCTCCTCCGGGACATCGTCCTCCGTCTCCTTGACGCGGACCACGTCGATCTTCTTGTTTTCAAGGAACTGCATGATCTCTTCATACTTTTCTTCTTCCAGCTTCATATCCTTGAAATAATCGACGACTTCATTATAGTCCAGCATCTTTTCGTTCTGCCCTTTTTCAATCAGGGTATTCAGACGCTTCATAAATTCTTCCTGGGTCTTTTCATCAAACTGTGTACTCATTTGGATCTTACCTTTCTTTTCTCAAATCTCTGATCTATATAAAGAGGCTGCTTCAGCCTGGGGAGGACAGATGAATATTCACCCCAGGCAGCTTCTCCTGCTTTTTCTTTTCCCGGAAGATGGTCAGAGCGGCGTCCCCACTGCCTTCTCCTCTGACAAGTCTTGCCACCGTTCCCCGCTTGACCGACGTCATGACTTCCATCAGCGTCTTGCCGGGATTGGGGTCGTCCGGGACCCTTTCTGAAAACAGGGCCGCAGCGCCTTCCTGGTCCTCCGGCGATTCAAAGGATCCGATCAGCGACGCCGCCATCATGGCAGGGTCCTTATCTTCGCCCTTTTCCAGTCTTTCCCAGAGGGCCTCGGCAGCCTGCCGGTAAAGACCTTCTTCAAAGTCCAGAGGCGAAAAATACTCCCGGATCTGGCCAAAGAGCCCCGGATCGTCGATCAGCCAGGTCAGAAGGAGTCTCTGCGAACGCAGATCGGAAGCCCCCGCAGCGGTCTTTCTGTCCTTTTTGTCGCCGCTTCGGCCTGATGGCCTGGCCGGCGTCTCCGGCATTCCTTCCGGCGTCCCCGCGCCGGCTCTTCCATAGGTCGCCACTGCTTTTTTCAGGGCTTCCTCCTCTATGAAATACTTCCTGGCCATTTCACGCAGGTAGTTATTTCTTTCGATTTCATCTGTGAAATCACAGAGCCTTTTTGCGATCTCGTGGGAAAACTCCGTCCTCTGGGCGGGATCCTCCATCTGGTAATTTCCTTCCAGCTGCCGGATCTCGTAGAAGAAGCCGTTTTCCGCATGATCGATCCGCTTCTGGAAATCCTCCGACCCCAGGGCCTTCATGAATTCATCCGGATCCTTATAGGGTCTGAGATCGATGACCCGGCCGTTGAGCCCTGTGCCGCGGATGATCTTAATATTGCGAAGGGCTGCCTGTACGCCGGCACCGTCCGAATCATAGGCCAGCAGAACGTTTTTGACAAAGCGGCGGATCAGAAGGGCCTGCTGCTGGGTAAAGGCGGTTCCCAGTGAGGCAATGGCCTCGGTAAAGCCTGCCTGGTGCATGGCGATCACATCCATATATCCTTCGCAGAGGATAAAATAGGGCTTTTTGGTCCGCTTGGCCATGTTCAGCCCGTAGAGGTTCCTGGATTTGTCAAATACAGGCGTCTCCGGAGAGTTCAGATATTTGGGCTTGGCATCTCCCATGACGCGGCCTCCAAAGCCGATCACGCGGCCGCCCATGTCCTGAATGGGGAACATGACCCGGTTCCAGAACTTGTCGTGGATACCTCTCTTTTCGTCAAAGGCAGCCAGACCGGCCTTTAAAATGACCTCGTCCGAATATCCCTTTTCCTTGAGCATCCTGGTCAGATCGCTCCCCCGGCCGTCTGCATAGCCAAGGCCGAATTTCTGCATGGTCTGGGCAGACAAAGCTCTGCCTGTCAGATACTCCATCCCCTTCCTGCCCCTGGCAGAGCGCAGAAGCCGGTAGTAATAAGTGGCAGCTTCCTTATTGACCTGAAGAAGCTGTTCCCTTTCCTCCTGCCTTTTTTTGGCCTTCTCGGAATAATCCTGGACCGGCAGCTTTACCCCGGCCCGGTCCGCCAGCTGCTGGAGGGCCTCCTGGAATCCGATATTGTCATACTTCATAAGAAAGGTGATCGCATTGCCGCCGACGCCGCAGCCGAAGCATTTGAAGATCTGGCGGGAAGGCGATACATTGAAGGA
This sequence comes from uncultured Lachnospiraceae bacterium, assembly GCA_946541955.1. Lineage (GTDB taxonomy): Bacteria > Bacillota > Clostridia > Lachnospirales > Lachnospiraceae > CAG-791. The sequence goes on from CAMNJZ010000062.1 coordinate 7,523, forward strand.
AGGGGTCTTCTCATTATGGAAGGGGCAAAGGCCCTGATAATTGGCGCCCCTTTTCTGCAGATGTACATGGGAAGAGATCACATCGACAATGTCATTGCCGCGCAGGACCTCGTCCACCACTTCCTGCGAATAGTACATATATATTCCTTCTAACTGATTGAATCTGTATTTTCAGAGGATAGCCCAGGTCTTGGGAATGAAAAGCTCCTGATAGGTGTTGATGGCAAAGCGGTCTGTCATGAAGCTGATAAAGTCACATACGATCCTGTCCCTGGAGGCTCCCTCCTCTTCCTTTTTCAGCAGGTAGTCCGGAAGAAGCTCCGGTCTTTTCCTGTAATACTCATAGAGGGCGGTCACAAGGGCTTCCGCTCTGGCTTCCTCTCCCTTGACGACCTGGTTGGTATAAAGGTTCCTGTTCATAAAAAGGCGCATTTTCTGCATGGCCTCTCCCACGGCAGGAGACATCTCCACCACAGGCCTGCCCTGAGAGGTGCTGATGATATCATGCACCAGGCAGTCCAGCCGCTCGCCCAGGGTCCTGCCGATCACATCTGCGATCTCATCCGGAACGTCCCTGTCTGTCAGGATCCCGGCCCGGATCGCATCGTCCATGTCATGATGGATATAGGCGATCTTGTCGGAAAGACGGACCACCTGTCCCTCCAGGGTAAAAGGCAGACACCGGGTCTTGTGATTGAGGATGCCGTCCCGGACCTCAGCCGTCAGATTCAGGCCCTTTCCGTTCCGTTCCAGCTCGTCTACGATCCGAAGGCTCTGCTCATTGTGGGAAAAGCCTTCCGGACAGATCCGGTTCAGGGCCCGTTCGCCGGCGTGGCCGAAGGGCGTATGGCCCAGATCATGGCCCAGAGCAATGGCCTCCACCAGATCCTCGTTCAGCCGCAGGGCCTTGGCAATGGTCCTGGCGTTCTGGGAGACCTCCAGGGTATGGGTCATGCGTTCCCGGTAATGGTCCCCATTGGGCGTCAGAAAGACCTGGGTCTTGCCCTTGAGTCTTCTGAAGGACTTGGTGTGAAGGATCCTGTCTCTGTCCCTCTGGTAAACAGGCCGGATATCACACTGCTCTTCTTCTCTGGCCCTTCCCCTGGTCTCATCGGAAAAGCTGGCCCAGGGCGCCAGAATCTCATGTTCCCTGATTTCAAGTTCCCTGCGGATCGTCATGTACGTCTCCTTAGATCAAACCGAAAACGAACGCGTGCATGCATCCCCTTCAGACGGGGCTGCCAAATCCTGTATAAACAGGCTTATCCACTTTACTTATTCTTCAGAAAGCTCCCATTTCCTTTTTTGTTTTCAGGATTTTTAAAAATCTTGTTGACAAAGAATTTATTGCAGGGTAGAATAGCTTTTGTTCGCAGGAGTGGCGGAATTGGCAGACGCGCAGGCTTCAGGTGCCTGTTGTGGCAACACAGTGTGGGTTCAAGTCCCATCTCCTGCACTTTGCGGAAGTGTCGGAATTGGCAGACGAGCAAGACTAAGGATCTTGTGCTGGTTACAGCGTGTGGGTTCAAGTCCCATCTTCCGCACGGTAAGCTCTTCAGAAATGAGGAGCTTTTTTATTACTCAAAGCTGCAAATAAGGCGGTGACAGATCTGTCACCGCCTTATTTTTTTACTTATTGTATTTTCCGTTCGGCCGCTTCGATCACATGCTTCATGAGAATCGTCGAGGTCATGGTCCCGACGCCGCCGGGTACCGGCGTGATGGCCGCTGCCCTGCCGTCCGCCTCCGCAAAATTCACATCTCCGCACAAATTGCCGTTTTGGTCCACGTTGATGCCCACGTCGATCACGACCTGGTCCTTGGCGATACAGTTTCCTCCGACAACGCCCGCCTTCCCGGCACAGGCCACCAGGATCTCGGCCCGTCTGCATTCTTCTGCCAGATCCCTTGTCCTTGTATGGCACATGGTCACTGTGGCGTTGGCCGCCTGAAGCAGCATGGAAACGGGTTTGCCGATCACCAGGCTCCTGCCGATGACCGTGACTCTTTTTCCTGTCAGATCATAGCCGTAGTAGGCCAGCAGCTCCATCACAGCCTGGGCCGTACAGGGCGCAAAGCCCTGTCCCTTACCGGTAAAGACCGTGACCAGAGACCCGGCTGTAATACAGTCCACATCCTTGGCAGGATCCAGCAGTGCGCAGGCAGCTGCTTCCGCATCCTTGTCAGCAAGAGGACGGAACATAAGGCATCCGTGGATCCCCTCGTCCTCGTTGATTTCCCGGATGACATCCAGAAGCGCTTCCTTCCCCGTATCCTCCGGCAGGATGTATTTTCTGATCTCAACGCCGGCCTTGGCCGCCCTGCTGCAGGCGCCCCTTTCATAAGCCAGATCATCGGGCCTTTCTCCGACCCGGACGATGGCCAGGGTGGGAACCACGCCTTTTCCCCGCAGTTTCTCCGCCCGGACTGCCAGCTCCTCCGTCAGAGCTTTGGCGGCCGGTGCGCCTTTCAGTAATACTGTCATAGTTCAAAAACCCTCATTAAACCGCTGCGAAGCCTCTTGTCAGGCCCTGATCAGACGGGCCCTGACCTTGTCGGTCACAGCCTGGGCTCTGGGCACATAGGTGTCCAGCAGGGCATCTGTTTCTTCATTCAGCCGCCTGGCTCTTTCCCTGTCAGACAGGGTCCTGGTATTGATATAAATGTTCAGGGAAGCCGCTTCCAGAGCTCCTCTGCAGAGGGCCGCGCCGCATCCCACGTCGGAAAGGAGCATGACCGATCCTTTTTCCGTCAGTTCCTCCAGAAGCTCGATGGCTGCGCAGATCTGCCGCATCATTTCCAGAGGGGCCTGGCAGGCCTGGATCGAAGCCTCCAGAAGGATCCTGTCTCTGTCAGGATCTTCTTTTGGTATGGAATAGGCTTTGGAAAGGGGCACAAAGCCCTCGGCGTCCTGGTCGATCAGGGCAAGGAGCCTTAAACGGATGGACTCTGCCCGGTCCAGAATCCTTCGGATATCTTCCTCATAAATGGCATATTTCTTCCTGCCCAGGGTCAGATTGCCGACCATGGAGGCCAGGGCCGTGCCCAAAGCGCCGGAAAGAGCGGCTGCGCCGCCTCCGCCCGGGACCGGTTCCCTGGAAGCAAGGACCGCTGCAAAATCCGGGCAGCTTTTTGTTGAGAGTTTCTCCATTGTCTTATTCCTTTCCCTGCCTGCGCTTTTAGAAGAGGCCGGAGATCCTGCCTGTATCGTCTACATCGATCTTCTCGGCTGCGGGAACCTTGGGAAGTCCCGGCATGGTCATGATGTCGCCGGTCAGGGCAACGATGAAGCCGGCGCCGGCGGAGATCTTCAGATTACGGACCGTGATCCTGAAGCCCTTGGGAGCGCCCAGGAGCTTCTGATCATCAGAGAAGCTGTACTGGGTCTTGGCCACGCAGATGGGAACATTGCCAAAGCCAAGCTCTGTCAGCTGGGCCATCTGCTTTCTGGCAGCGGGTGTCAGATCCACGCCGTCCGCATGATAGATCTTTGTAGCGATGGCGTTGAGCTTTTCTTCGATGGTCTGGTCCAGCTCATAGCTGAAGCGGAAGTTGTTCTCTGTTTCGCAGAGTCTGACGACTTCCTCAGCCAGGACCTTGCCGCCTTCGCCGCCCTTGGCCCATACTTCGGACAGAGCGACATTTACGCCCAGCTCTCTGCACTTTGCTTCCACCAGATCCAGTTCCGCTTTGGTATCTGTAGGGAAGGCGTTAATGGCGACCACGCAGGGAAGACCATATACGTCTTTGATATTGCTCACATGCTGGAGCAGGTTGGGAAGACCCTTCTCCAGGGCTTCCAGATTTTCATTGTTCAGATCTGCCTTGGCTACGCCGCCGTGGTATTTCAGAGCACGGACAGTGGCCACGATCACGACTGCATCGGGCTTCAGACCTGCCATACGGCACTTGATGTCCAGGAACTTCTCTGCGCCCAGATCTGCGGCAAAGCCGGCCTCTGTCACGCAGTAGTCACCCAGCTTTAAGGCCATACGGGTGGCTGTAATGGAGTTGCAGCCGTGGGCAATGTTGGCGAAGGGGCCGCCGTGTACAAAAGCAGGAGTATGCTCCAGGGTCTGGACCAGGTTGGGCTTGATGGCGTCCTTTAAAAGAGCCGTCATGGCGCCCTCTGCCTTCAGATCGTGGGCTGTGACCGGTCTGCCGTCATAGGTGTAGGCCACAATGATCCTGGCCAGTCTGGCCTTGAGGTCTGCGATATCCGCTGCCAGGCAGAATACAGCCATGATCTCAGAGGCAACGGTGATATCAAAGCCGTCCTCTCTGGGAACGCCGTTGAGTCTGCCGCCCAGACCGTCCACGATATTCCGGAGCTGTCTGTCGTTCATGTCAACCGCTCTCTTCCAGGTGATCTTCTTGGGATCGATCCCCAGGGCGTTGCCCTGCTGAATGTGGTTGTCCAGCATGGCTGCCAGCAGGTTGTTGGCTGCGCCGATGGCATGGAAGTCGCCGGTAAAGTGCAGGTTGATATCCTCCATGGGAATGACCTGGGCCCAGCCGCCGCCGGCTGCGCCGCCCTTGATACCGAATACAGGACCAAGTGAGGGCTCACGAAGAGCCAGAACAGATTTCTTGCCGATCTTTCTGAGGCCGTCTGCCAGACCGATGGATGTGGTGGTCTTGCCTTCGCCGGCCGGGGTAGGGGTAATCGCAGTCACAAGGATCAGCTTGCCGTCAGGGGCGTCTGTTTCCTTCAGATAGTTAAAATCGATCTTGGCTTTGGTCTTGCCGTACTGTTCAACATACTTGTCATCGATGTTCAGGCCGGCAGCGATCTCGCTGATATGAGCAGGCGCAACACTCTGTGCAATTTCGATATCTGTCATGTAAGCCATTCTTTTCCTCCGGTTTTCTTGTTTGTCTTTGGATCAATACATTTCCCTTTGTCAACATCTTTTTGCGATGGATGTCAACTTTTTTCAGAACACCCCTACTGTATCCGAGTTATGGGGCAAAAGTCAATAGCGTTCCTGTCATCCTTCGCTTTATTGCTGCTCTTTGATTTCACATTCCGCAATTTCCTGCTCCATGCGGATCAAATCCTCCAGTCCGTACCTGGGATAGCTGACGAAGACCGTTACATAAAACCGTATAAAACAGATCAGCGACTTCTGTTTCTGTGCTTCA
>CAMNJZ010000063.1 GCA_946541955.1 uncultured Lachnospiraceae bacterium
TGACCAAGACAAAGCCCAGCAAATAAGAATCACTGATTCTAAGAATCACTGATTCCACATCGCTGATCTTAGAAGCGTCAACAGCTCCGGGAAACCGGAGCTGTTTTTTGTGCGTGCAATGAGCCATGCGCGACCAGAATGTCATGCAGACATCGAGAGCCTGCTCTCGAATGGATGTATGACAGACTGGGAGCATACGGCGAACGCCGCGGCACCGAACGGCGAATGCCGTGAGGTGTCGGCATGGCTCAGAGAAAGAACAGGCGGCAGCCGTGCCATTTCTTATGTTTTTCCGGGTCATGGCAGTTTATAATGAAAGGGAAGTCTGACACTGCCCATGACTTGAAGGAGGGAGAAAAAGCGATGGGAGAGAACATAAAAGAGCGGGAATATATTGCCTTTATCAGCTACCGGCACAGAGACCTGGACAAGAAGGCGGCGGAGAAGATCCAGAGGGCCATAGAAAACTATGTGATCCCCAAAGAGCTCCAGGAGCAGGCAGGGGGAAAGAAGCTGGGTATGGTCTTTCGGGACGAGGATGAGCTGCCGGCTTCCTCCAGTCTGTCAGCCTCCATTACCTACGCCCTGGACCATACCAAATATCTGATCGTGGTCTGCACCCCGGACCTGCCCAAGTCCAAGTGGTGCGAGCAGGAGATCCGCTATTTCCTCTCGACCCATGACAGGGACCATATTCTGGCGGTCTTGGTGGACGGACAGCCGGAGGAGTCCTTCTCGCCCTATCTCCTCCATACCTTTGACGAGGAGGGCAATATCACAGGGGATACCGAGCCCCTGGCCGCCAATATCGCAGGGCCGGGCCATACCATCGACAACAAGGCCTTCCGCAAGGAGATCGTCCGGGTCTTTGCGGCCCTTCTGGGCTGCCCCTTCGACGCCCTCTGGCAGAGAGAGCGGCGCAAAAGGACCAACCGGATCCTGGCCCTGGTCTCCGGAGCTGCCGCCATCCTGGCGGTGATCCTGGGCATCACCATTTCCAAAAACATTGAGATCAGCAGGCAGAGCCGGGAGCTGCAAAGGCAGCTCTCCACCATCGAGGTGGACGCCGGTCAGACCATGCTGGAGGACTATGACATAGAGGGGGCCGCCCAAAAGGGACTCCACGCCCTTTTGGACGAGGAGAGCCGGGCCCTTTCCGATCCCAGGGCGGAGGCCCTCCTTGGCAGGGCTCTGGGCGCCTATACCTATGATGAAATGCGAAGCCGGATCCTCTATGACGGGCCCTCGGACATCGAAGCCATGGCCATGGCCGGGGAAGAGTCCCTGATCCTGACCATGGACCGGGCAGGCCAGGTCCGCTGCCTTGCCGCTGCGGACGGGCGCCTTGTGTGGGAAGCCTCTTTGATGGAATACCGGGATCCCCTGGCGGCAGGCCCCGCCCTTCTGGCGGCAGACCAAAAGGGCCTGGTCCTCTGCCGGTGCGGCAGGACCCTGGCCGCCCTGTCCCTGGAGGACGGCGCGGCCCGCTGGACAAAGACCTTTGAGACCGGGACCCCCACCGCTGTCTGGGCCCTGTCTCCCGACGCCTCCCTCCTTGCGAGTGTGATCATCGAGCGGGAGGAAGGGAAAAGGGTCCTGCTGACAGGCCTGGACCCTGAAACCGGCGAAGAGAAGGGATCGGTCCCCATCGAAAAAACAGGCTATGAGACGGTCCTGGAGGAAGAGGATTCTTCCTGCCGGATGGCCCTTGCATTTTCTGAAGACAGCAAAACCATCGGCTGCGCCTTCTACGCAGACAAGCTGGACCAGGACGGCTATACCACGGGAATAAAGGACTGCATCTACCAGGTCCTTTCCCCCGCCTCCTGGGAACTCCTCCACGAGTCCATGTGGGAAAGGGAGGATAAGGGAAACCAGTTCCTCTTTGGCGGTATCCGGGTGGACGCAGGTACCAAGGCCCTGCTCTGCTTCCAGTATGATTATGTCTACGGCGGCCTTATCATGCACCGTGCGGACTGGAAAAAGAAGGAGGTGCAGACCCTGCGGACGGACTACACTATGCGGTCTTCCGACGGGAGCGGCACAGTGTCTTCCATGGACCGGCCCAGTGTCTGCCCCATGCTATCAGACCCCTACAATACCCTGGTCATGATGGACAATACGGCCTTCCTCTTTGAAACAGCCACCGGAAGCCTGAAAAAGTCCTATGTCTTCGGGGACACCATCCTCTGGGCCAGATGGCTGGACGAAGAGGAGGAGATGGCCGAGATCCTGACCGCAGACGGCAAGGGGACCATGTATGACCTGTCCGCAGACGCGGACCATTCCCTGGACGGCTATGTCGCAGACGGCTACGACCAGAGCGGCCTTCGCTTCTGCCTGCCGGCAGGGGAGACCTATGTGACGGTCCGGGAGGAAAGGCCCGGCAGGATCCTCCTTGTGGACCGGGTCACGGACAAAGAGGCAGGCCTTCTCTTTTCCCAGGAGGAAGCCCCCTACGATGCGTTCCTCTCGCCCTCAGGGGCAAGGCTCTTTCTCTTTTATCAGGAGGAGGCCCTGACAGTCCTTGCCTGCGATCCCAAAACGGGGGAGGTCCTGGAGAAGGCTTCCTTTGCGGAAGCCCCTTCCCTTGTCAATGGGGCCATGGTCCTGGACGATGGCCGCTTTATGGTCGGGGACGCCCTCTGCTCCATGGACGGGACCATGACCCGGCTGGAAAATCCGGACGGGGCCATCCTGAGCAGAGAGATCAAAAGCCTTGTCCTGCCGGATGGAAGGATCTTCACGGCGGTCAACCAGACCAGCAGCCTCATGCCCCAGATGAACCTGTGCTGGGTGGACGGAAAGCTTTTGCCCGGCTCCGGAAACTGGGCCACCAGCCTGGCCTTCCAGTCCTGTGATTCCTTTGTTCTGGCAGCAGGCGGATACTACGTGGGATGGGGGACCTACGGCGTCAAGGACGAGGAAGGAAACGCCTCCCTGAAGGGCCCCGGCTTTGCGGCCTTTGGCATGGAGGAGGAAAAGCGGATCCTGATCGAGGATCCGGAAACCCAGGCCGGGACCCGGGTCCTGGCAGGGGGCAGAGCGACTCCTGTCTTTGCCTGCGGCTATGGTACGGGCCGGATCTGCCTGGGCCATCTGGATACGGGCGAAGTATCCTTCCTGAACCTGACCTACGCCCCGGGTGAGATCCAGGCTCTGTGCTTTACGGAGGACGACGCCATGCTCCTGGTCTATACGGCCTCCGGGCGACTGGATCTGATCTCCCTTTCGGAGGAAGCGGTCCTTTATTCCGGGGCCTATGAGGAGACCAGCCTGGATCCCGGCTACTACAAATCCCTTGCCTGCGCCCTGGATGAAACGGGGCAGAGGCTCCATGTCTTCCTGCGGACCTCCGAGACCGAGGCCGCCGGCGTATGGAATGAGATCGACCTGACGACCTGTGCCCTGACCGCCGCCAGAAAATCGGTCCTTGGCTGGAGCAAAGACCAGAACAGGCTCCTTTCCTTCCCGGACGGCAATATCGTCTCCTTCCCGGTCCATGACAGGGAGGCCCTCCGGACCATGGCCCAGGAGGCCCTGGGAGAGTAAAGGGCAGAAGCATAGGAAGATAGGATGACAAAAGGAACCTCCCCTCCGGGAAGCAGCAAACGAAGCTGCTCATTCCCGGATGGGGAGGATTTCTTTGTTTTCTGCCTGTCTTGCACAAATGGAAAAGCGTGCTATGATGGACCATATCAAATTCAGGCAGGTACAACATGAGCAATTCCAAAAAACGTCCCGCCCTCTGGGACAAGATCGCAGACCTTCGTCTCAGGATCAGCCTGGACCGAAGGGCCTTCATTTTATACAGTATCCTCCGGGGCCTGGTCCTGCTGACCCTGGTCCGTATGATCATGACCAGAAATTATGAAGGAGCCGGGATCTGTGTCCTGTCCCTGATCCTCTTTCTGCTGCCGGCAGCCTTTGAGGACTATTTCCGGGTCAAGATCCCACCCCTTTTCGAGGGCATGATCTATGTATTCATCTATGCGGCCGAGATCCTGGGCGAGATCGACCACTACTATGTCCTGATCCATGGCTGGGATACCATCCTCCATACCATCAACGGCTTTCTCTGTGCGGCCCTGGGCTTTTCCCTGGTCTATCTGATGAACCGGAACTCCAAAAACATCAGCCTGTCGCCCTTTTACCTGACCCTGGCGGCCTTCTGCTTTTCCATGACGGTGGGGGTTCTCTGGGAATTCTTTGAGTTCGGCGCGGACTGGTTCCTGATGCAGGATATGCAGAAGGACTTCCTGATCAGCCGCTTTGGGTCCGTCACCCTGGACCCGGCCGGCCTTGGAAAGCCTGTCCCGGTCAGGGATATCGTATCCACCGTGATTACCACAGCCTCGGGCCGGGTCATTACCATCGAGGGCGGCTATCTGGACATCGGGCTTCTGGATACCATGAAGGACCTGCTGGTCAACTTCCTGGGCGCCCTGGTCTTCTGCGGCATCGGCTATGCGGCCCTTAAGAGCAACCAGTTCGAAGCGGTCACAGACAAGCTGATCTGGCGGCCCGTATCCGCCGGAGAGCATGAAAGGGAAAAGGAGGAGATCCACCGGAGAAAGACCCTGCCCAGGAAGGCGCCAACAAGGAAAATTCACAAAAGAAGGCCCGGCGGAGGGCAATGAATTAACAAATCCGGCATTTCGTTTTGAAAAACGCTGACTATAATGTGGGTTTATCAGGCGGGGGAACAGCCCGGCAGCCTGATACGTTCGAAAAAGAGAATCTGATTCGTAAAAAAGGAGAACATTATGAAAAAGACAATTGTTGCAGCTCTGCTTGCAGGTGCCCTTGCGATGACAGCCTGCGGCGGCAAGACCACAGAACCCGCAGCCGAAGCACCCGCAGAGGAGACCGCTGCTGAAGAAACCACAGAAGAAACTACGGAAGAGACCACCGAGGAACCTGAAAAGGAGTCCACCGGCGTAGTCGATGCTCCTTCTGCCATCGTACTGGAAAATGAAGCAGAATCCGCAGACGGCATCGTGACTGTCCGCGTTCCCGCAGGCAGCAGCGTAGAGGGCTTTGCCTGGGGCCTTTACCAGGGCGACAAGGGCGACGCAAGCCTGACCGAGCTGGTCACAGACTCCACCCAGGAGGAAGGCTTTGATTATGTTGCCAGCTTCAAGGCTGTAGACGGCGCTTCTGACGGTGCTGACTATATCCGTATCGCTTATGCAAACGGCGAAGTGACCCTGGCTTACTTTGACGTTCATGTCGAAGTCGAGGGCGGCGCTCTGAACGACAACGTCGTGATCGATCCCGCTGTAGTCGGTTATGATTCCGCTTATGTTGCTTCTCTGGAAGGCACATGGGCTGAGGAAAACGACGGCGCAGGTTCCGTAACTGTGACCAAGAGCGCAGACGGCATCTATGAGGTCGTTCTGACAAAGGATACCGGCAAGGACGGCAAGATCACTCTGACCACCATGCACGCCTATACCGATGCTGCCCAGGACTGCCTGGTCTACACCGACGGCGCTGAGCAGGAAGCAGAGATCACTGAAGGCGAAGGCGAAGCTGCTGTGATCGGCGGCGGCACTGCCACCGGCAGATTCTATGTGGATATGACAGATGAAGCCAATGTCAAGCTGACATGGATGGATACAGCCACCGGCGAATCCCTTACCTTCGTTCAGAAGTAAGCAAGAATTGGCCAGTCATATCCAAGAAATGCGCAGACAAAAGACTGTCTGAGCGCTAGGATACGAATTGTAAACAAAAAGGAAGGCGGCCCGGCATAGGGGCCTGCCTGTGACATCTGAGAATAACAATTCAGGAGGTATAAAATATTATGACTAAGTTTTCCAAGTTTATGAGCCTGACACTGGTTATGGCACTTACTTTTGCAATGACAGCCTGCGGCGGCGCAAAGACCGAAGCTCCCGCTGAGCAGCCCGCAGCTGAAGAGACCCAGGCAGCTGAGACCGAGCAGAAGGAAACAGAAGCCGCTGAAGAGACCACAGAAGAAGCAGCCGCTGAGACTGCTGAGACAGAGGCCGCTTTTGACATCGCTGCAAACCTGACCGATACAGTCAGCGAAGACGGCGCTACAAGGACCATCGAGACAGATCATTTCACACTGACCCTGTCCCTGCCCGAGACATGGGAGTATGAAGTGAACGATGCAAACTCCATTTCCTTCTACAACACAGCAGCCAAGAACAACAACTGCGGCGGCCATCTGGCTACCATCTCTGTTGTGGATCCCGCCAGCGAAGACTACAAGAACCTGCCTCACTTTGCTGAGGTCGGTGAGAAGGACGGCATGCTCTTCATCGTTGAGTTCCCTTCCGACGTTCAGGCTGATGTCCAGAACGAGCAGAACAAGGCTGACTATGAGACCGTTTATGCTGAGCTCCTCAAGATCGAGGAAAAGGCAGCAGACATGCCCCTCACTCTGAAGTAATTCAAAGAGATTACGATCTGAATAAGAAGTCATGAAGGCTCCCCGCGCAGGCATCCTGCCTGCAGGGGAGCTTTTTTTCCCTCTCGGGGCCGCCTTGTGCTAGAATGAAGCTGAACGTTTGGAAAAAAAGCAGGAGGCCTCCATGGAATACAAAGCCCTGTCCGCCCGGTACGACCAGGACCTGGCGGTCCTGATCCGAAGGATCTTAAAAAAACACGCCCTGGATATCCCGGGCACAGCCTATTTTGACGAGAGCCTGGACCATCTCTCTGCCTACTATGACAGGCCGGGCAGAGCCTACTATGTCCTGGACCGGGAGGGGAAGGCGGCCGGCGGGGCCGGCTTTGCGGAGTGCCCCTTCTTCCCGGAGGCCTGCGAGCTGCAAAAGCTCTATCTGGAGGAGTCCCTCCAGGGCAGGGGCCTTGGCCGCGCCCTCCTGGGGCTGGCCGAGCGGGAAGCTATCCGCCTGGGCTACCGGCGGATGTATCTGGAGACCCATTCCAATCTGCAGGCGGCCATCGGCCTCTACCTGGCGGATGGCTTTGCGGAGATCCCAAGGCCGGAGAGCGTGGTCCACTCCACCATGGACCGGTTCTTTTTAAAGGACCTGGCAGGCGCCGCCCCTTTGCAGGAGGATTTCCCGGAGGTGGAAGAAAATAACCAGGCAGGAAGTCTCAGGGAGGAAGCATGATGAAAGGCAAAAAGAAAAGCAGATTTACAAAGGCGGACAGGGTCATTCTGCTGGTCCTGGCAGCGGCTCTGGTCCTGACGGTTTTCCTGTCAAACCTCCCTTCTGCAAGGCAAAGCGCCGGCCAGGAGGACGCCTCCCATACGGTGACCTACAAGGACTACCTGGGCAAGAAGATCGGGGTCCTTTCCGGCACGAACATGGAGCAGGCCGCCCTGGATTTCTTCCCCGGCAGCGAATATGTCCACTTCAACGGCTATCCGGATATGAACGCCGCCCTGGAATCGGGCATGATCGACGCCTATCTTGGAGATGAGCCGGCCCTGAAGAGCACCCATGCGGCCCAGCCCCAGATCGACTATATCAAGGAGAGACTGACCAACAATTCCTACTCCTTTGCCTTCCGCAAGAACGATCCCGCGGAGAAAAAGCTCCGGGACCAGCTAAACGCCTTCCTTCAGGAGATTCGGGCCGACGGGACCTACGATGCAATCGACAGCACCTGGTTTGGCAATGACGAAGACAAAAAGGTGGTGGACATGTCCGGCCTGACCGGGGAAAACGGGACCATCCATGTGATCACCACCTCCACGGACGAGCCCTTCTCCTACATCAAGGACGGAAAGAACGTGGGCCTGGACATCGACGTCACGGTCCGCTTCTGCAGGGCCTATGGCTACGCCCTGGAGATCGGGGACGTAGACTTTCAGGCCAGAATCCCGGCCCTAGAATCCGGCCAGTATGAATTCACCACCAGCATGAACGTGACCCCGGAAAGGGAGGAGGCCGTCCTCTTTTCCGATCCTGTCAGCGAGGGCGGGATCGTGGTGGCCGTTCGGGCCTCCGACCTAAACGGCGGGGCCGAGGCAGAAAGGAAAGGCTTCTTCCAGGGGCTTTCCGAGAGCTTTGTCAAAAACTTCATCCGGGAGAGCCGGTGGAAGCTGATCCTGCAGGGCATGGGAACCACCTGCTTTATCACCTTCTTTGCCGCCCTCTTCGGGACCCTCCTGGCCTTTGTGATCTGCCGCTTCCGGTCTCTGGACTCGGCCCTGGCAGGGCCTGTATCCGACTTCTATGTCCGGATCCTCCAGGGGACCCCCATGGTGGTGGTCCTCATGATGCTCTACTATGTCATCCTGGGCAGGACCGGCATGCCGGCCATCTGGGTGGCCGTCACGGGCTTTGCCCTCAATGTGGGAGCCTACGGGTCTGAGATCATGCGGTCCGGCATCGAAAGCGTGGACAAAGGCCAGAGAGAAGCGGCCATAGCCCTGGGCTTTAGCGAAAGGGAGGCCTTCTATGAATTTATCTTCCCCCAGGCGGCGGTGACCTTCCTGCCCGTCTACCGGGGCGAGCTGGTGTCTCTTCTTAAAAGCACCTCCATCGTAGGCTATATCTCCATCCTGGATCTGACCAAGATGAGCGATATCATCCGCAGCCGGACCTATGAGGCCTTCTTCCCCCTGATCGCCACGGCCCTGATCTACTTTCTCCTGGCCTGGCTGATCACGGTACTCATGGAGGCCCTGCTGGCGCGGGTCGACTGGAGATCCGAAAGGAACAGAAAAAGGAGGGCAGGAAGATGAGTCTGATCCGTATTGAACATCTGCGCAAGGAATATCCCGGCGTGGTCCCCCTGGAGGATGTAAACGCCGAAATCTCGACCGGGGACGTCATTTCCGTCATCGGTCCCTCGGGCACGGGCAAGTCCACCCTGCTCCGCTGTCTCAACCGCCTGGAGGAGCCCAGCTCCGGGAAGATCTTTGTGGGGGAGGAGGACATCACGGCCCCTTCCTGCGACATCCCCGGGGTCAGGCGGCGGATGGGCATGGTCTTCCAGTCCTTCAACCTCTTCAACAACCTGACCGTTCTGGAAAATATCACCAGGGCCCCCATCCGGCTCCTGAAGGTCCCCCGGGACCAGGCGGAGAAGGAAGGACGGGAGCTCCTGGAATGGGTGGGCCTGGCTGACCGGGCGGACGACTATCCCGACATGCTCTCCGGCGGCCAGAAGCAGAGGGTGGCTATTGTAAGGGCCATCGCCATGAAGCCTGAGATCCTCCTCTTCGACGAGCCCACCTCGGCCCTGGATCCCACCATGGTGGAGGAGGTGTTGTCCATCATCCGGGCCCTGGCCAGACGGGGCATGACCATGATGATCGTGACCCACGAGATGCAGTTCGCCAGGGACGTATCCACCCGGGTCTTCTACATGGACCAGGGCGGGATCTATGAGGAAGGGACTCCGGAGGAGATCTTCGACCATCCCAGTAAGGAGCGCACCCAGGCCTTTATCCGCCGCCTCAAGCGCCTGGAGATCGAGATCGGCTCCTTCGATCTGGACTACAGCGGCATCATGGACAAGATCCGGCGCTTCTGCAGGGATACCAGGCAGGAGAGACCGGCCGCCCGCAACATGATGCTGACCTTCGAGGAGATCGCGGTCCAGAACATCCTGGCCCACTGCGGCCAGGACCCGGCCATCTATCCCATCAAAGTCGAAGCCGAATATACCGAGCAGGACAAGAGCCTGACCATGGACTTTACCTGGGGCGGAGAAGCCTTCGATCCCGTCATTCACGGAGACGGCCTTGCCGCCATGATCGTGGCCAAGCTCTCCAAGGACCTCAAGTACAAGTGGGACGAAAAGAACCATGTCCGGGTCGTGCTCTGAGAATTTTTAAATTTGGACAGTTTTTAATCTGATTTTAATCTTTCTCAAAGGATTCTTTCAGATGACGGGGGTATCCTGTATTCATCACAGTAAGTAAGAGATGAGGCGGAACCCGCCGGGAGGAAATACAATGGAAATGATGGAAAAAGTTGAACGTCTGAAAGAAAAGGCAAATGTATCCTATGAGGAGGCCCAGGCAGCCCTGGAACAGACCGGAGGAGATCTGCTGGACGCCATCGTCCTTTTAGAGCGGCAGGGCAAGGTCAAAAAGCCCGGCCAGTCCACCTTCTCCACCGAGTATGACCAGCAGACCGAATATGTCAGGGTCAGGGACAAGGTGGAGGAGCAGGAGCAGGCCGCGCCCAGCTTCAAAAAGAGCCTGGAGAGATTCTTCCGGGCCCTGCTCCACTTCATAAGGAGCACCTCCTTCCAGGTGACCCGGGAAGGGAAGACCCTCATCTCCCTGCCCACCTTTCTCTTTGTGGTCCTGCTCATTGTCTTCTGGCAGGTCCTGGCGCCTGTTCTGCTCATTGCCCTCTTCTTTGGCATCCGCTATTCCTTTGCCGGAGAGGGAGGCGCCGATACGGCCAACAACATCCTTCACAAGGCCGGGGATTTTGCCCAGGACATGAAGAAGGAATTTGCAGGCAAAAACACAGATCCTACAAATGAGGAATAAAGACCTATGAGCGCAGTCATTCTTTTGGTGGAAGACGAGGAAAAGCTGGCAAGGTTCGTGGAGCTGGAGCTGGTCCATGAAGGCTACCAGGTGGAAAAGTCGGGCAACGGGCGGGAAGCCCTGGATCTGGCTTTGCAGAATCATTACGATCTGATCCTGCTGGACATCATGCTGCCGGGCCTCAACGGCCTGGAGGTCCTGCGCAGGCTCCTCAAGGAAAAGCAGGTCCCGGTCATCCTGCTGACGGCCAGAGACGCCGTCATGGACAAGGTATCGGGCCTGGACGCCGGGGCCGTCGACTATATCACCAAGCCCTTTGCCATTGAGGAGCTCCTGGCCCGGATCCGGGTGGCCTTAAAGCTCCACCCGGTCTCCCTTCAGGAAAGCGCCGGGGCCGGGAAAGAGGAAGGGGTCCTGCGCTGGCAGGATCTGACCCTGGACGAGCCCCGCCGCCAGGTCCGCTACGCAGGCCATGAGATCCCTTTGACCAACCGGGAATTCACCATGCTGAAGGTCCTTCTGGAGAACCAGGACATCGTACTGTCCCGGGACGTTCTGCTCAACAGGGTCTGCGGCTATGACTACGCCGGCGAGACCAATGTCGTGGATGTCTATATCCGCTATCTGCGGTCCAAGATCGACGATACCTTCGGGGTCAGAATGATCACAACGGTCAGAGGAGTGGGCTATGTCATCAAATCAGAATAAAAAACGGATCTTTTCTCCGGACCAGCAGCGCCGGATGACCTCCATCACCCGGCGGATCCACTGGTACATGGTCCGGGGGCGGATCTTCCGATATCTGTTCTGGGATTTCCTGGTGGGAGTCCTTCTTTGCGTGGGATGGATCCTGGACCAGGAATATATGGCCTTCGGGACCAGCATTCCGGCAGGAAGCAGGTCCCTGGAGATCCTCCAGGATACCATTGACGTCGAGCCAGACCTGGTCTACCTTGTGATCTCCCCTGCAGGGAAGACCCTTCTTTCCGTCTCCGCCCTGCTTCCCGCCATCGTCATTGCAGGCACGGTGGGCTCTGCGCTGGCTCTGCAGACCCTGGGGCTTTTATTGTCCTATTTCAGAGAGGACCGGGCCATCCGGCGGATCCTGGCCCCCATCAATGAGATCGCCCTCAAGGCGGACGAGCTCTCCAGACTTTCCTTTACGGAGGACAAGTACCAGGTCATCGAGGACGCCCTGGAGCATATCGATCCCGGGGAGGCCGGCCAGGAGGAGACGCTGTCCTTTGGCGATGCGGACCTGATCGGGGTCGAGGCGGCCATGAACAACCTCCTTCTTCGGATGCGGGATACCCTGCGGCAGCAGTCCCGCTTTGTCAACGACGCCTCCCATGAGCTTCGGACCCCCATCGCCGTCATCCAGGGCTACGCCTCCATGCTGGACCGGTGGGGCAAGAGCGATGAGAAGATCCTGGAGGAGTCCATCAGCGCCATCAAGAACGAAGCGGACCACATGAACTATCTGGTGGAGCAGCTCCTCTTCCTGGCCAGGGGCGACGCCGGCAGGACCACCCTGAACCGGCAGGCCGTGCGGACAGGCAGCCTCATGCAGGAAATCTATGAGGAGTCCCTGATGATCGATGAAAACCACCGCTACAGGCTCCTTACCGGCGGGGTATCCGCCGAGGTCCAGGTGGATCCCGGCCTCATGAAGCAGGCCGTGCGGATCCTGGTGGACAATGCCGCCAAATATACCCCAAAGGGGGAGGAGATCCTCCTGTCCTATGGAACAAACGAGACGGGCGCTCCCTATCTCCAGGTCCAGGATATGGGCCAGGGGATCAGCGAGTCGGAGGTCCCCCATATCTTCGAGCGCTTTTACCGGGCGGATGAAGCCAGGACCAGCGCCGGCACGGGCCTTGGCCTTTCCATCGCCAAGTGGATCGTGGACAAGCACGGGGGCCACTTCGAGGTCCTGACCAGAAAGGATCTGGGCACCAGGATCCGGATCGTCCTCTGACAAGCATGCCTTTGACAAACATCCCCATGACAAACATGCCCATGACAGACATATATCCCTCCGGGTCTCCGGAGGGATTTTTTGGAGGCGGCGGGGCCGGGAGGATGAAAAACATGGTATGATGGATCAGGAGCATGAAGAAGTGCGG
>CAMNJZ010000064.1 GCA_946541955.1 uncultured Lachnospiraceae bacterium
CCCGCCTGCTCCTGCATTATACCATAAAGCGGGACGCTGCGCATTGCCTGGCAGATACGGGATATACTCTCGGGATTTCTATTTCCGGGAATTCCTGATTTCAGGAATTTCTTCCGTCGGGCGGCAGGCCCTAGAGTATGCTATAATTCGGTCAAAGCTGTGCCCTGCAGGGACTGCAGGCGCAGCAGAGGGGCATGCTGCCCCGCATCATTGTATAAAGGAGATTGCAGATGGTTGATATACTTGCCTGCTGTGCCAACGGCGTCGGCACCAGTGTGATGATGGGCATGACCCTGGATAAGGTCATCCGAAGACAGGGCTACCAGGTGGGGAAATGCGCGCATACCACCATATCGGAGGGAAGAACGATCGCGGAGGACTATGACATTGTCCTCTGCCCTCTGAGCTTCGTTCCCATGTTCGAGAAGGCGGCGGCCCAGGGCGTTCGGGTCATAGGCCTTCGAAACGTCATGTCCGAAACGGAAATGACGAAGAGACTGGAGAGCTGCGGCCTGGATCTGCGTTAGGAGCGCCCATGTCAAAAAATGCCGGCATGCCGGCATGACTTTTTAAGGAACCTGTGAACAAATCAAAAAATTGCAGCAGTATGTGGGACTGCTGAAAACGCCGAAGCACAAACCTCGGCATATCCCATGGGTGCCTCGGTCCGAAAGGGCTTCGGCATCGGATGCAAGAGTATATATGAGTAAGAGAAAATTTGCGGCGGCCCTCCTCCTGGTCCTTATGGCCCTTCTGGGGACAGGGTGCGGCCCCCTTATGGAAATGGTCAGGGACCTGCAGGGCCAGGTCCTTACCTATGACGACAGATATACATTTGAAAAGGAAATCGAAGACATCCAGACTCTGGAGGTGACTTCCAGGCAGACCGGCGGGGAAGAAGCGGACAAGGCCGTTCTGGTGACAGACCCGGAGAATCCTGCCAGGGTCAGAGCCGCCGGCTGCGGCAGGGCGGAGGTCCTTTTTGCGGACGGGACCAGTCAGAAGGTCAAAGTGGAGCCCGCCCCCATCAGCCTCTTTCTGATCGCCGGACAGAGCAATGCGGAGGGCTGTATCTGCGACAGCAGGGATATAGGACGCAGCCGGAACCAGTGGGTCATCAATCCCGAGGGAACCGTCTACTCCACCTACGGCGTTTCCGCGCCCATGAACAATATAGACATGTACAGCTCGGTGGCCTGGTATGAGGACCAGGACCAGGTGGGGGCCTTCAGCCTTCGCAACTTTGCCCGCTTTGTCCCCCAGTCTCTGACAGACAACAACCTAAACGACGCCTACAACCGCACCAATACCCTGACCGATGCAGCGGACGCCGTGGGCAAGGGCGGCATAGACAGCGCCCTGGCCTACAAGTGGCATGCCCTTACGGGAGAAAAGGTCTGGATCGTCAATGCGGCCCGCCACGGCTCCTCCATCAGACAGTGGGATCCCAGGGAACGGGGAGCGGCCGGCTTCTTTCGGCCGGCGGTCAAGCTCTACAAAGAGGCGGAAAAGATCCTGGATGATGAGATCGAGGCCGGCCACTACAGGCTTGCCCATAAGGGCATCTACTGGCTCCAGGGGGAAACGGACGGCTATCTGAAGCTGTCTGCGGCCCAGTATATGAAACATTTTGAGAGAATGTACCGCTCCTTTGTCTATGAGCTGGATGGAAAGATGACCCTGCACATGAACCGGAAGATGGATTTCTTCGGCCTGATCATTCCCAGGGCTTCCATTTTTTACCCCAATGAGAGTCAGGACTATGCCCTCTGCGGCGCCAGGATGGCCCAGTACTATCTGCCTCTTTCAGGGGAATGGCCGGATATTTATATGGCCAGCTCCCTTTCGGATACCTGGACCGGAAACGAGAGCGTGAAGACCTACTTCCTGAACAAGTACGGGGATGCGGACAGTTTCAACGCCGCCTTCCCCACAGGCAGCCGCCTGGATCTGCCCGCCAAGCTGACCGATGTCCATAAGACCATTCATTATACCCAGGTCGGCTATAACGAGATTGGGGCCGATGCCGCCTACAACATCTGCTGCGCCCTGGACCTTTGCAGGAAGGAGTCCCAAAGGGTCACTTCGGTCACCTTCCTGACCCAGGATGGAAAAAAGGCCCGGAACGGAGAAACCGTGCAGGTCCCTGCAGAAAAACGCCAGCCCCTGGCCGTTCGGGTGGAGCCTGCCTATCTGACCAAGACGGTAAAAATTGAACTCTCCGACAACCTGGACTATGCCTTCACCGGCCTTCGGATCAAAGAGGGGACCGGGGGAGAAGTCCGGGTCCGCAGGGGAAGCCTGAAGGAGACCATATACTTTACAAAATAAGACCTGCCTGGAAACAGGGATGCCCATGCCATGGCAAAAGACTTGTCATGGGGACAGAAAAAGGCCTGCGCCGCGGGAAAATTGAATTCCCGGGCGCAGGCCTTTGCCTTTGCATCAGAAGCTTTTTATTCTACTTTCCAGACTCTGCAGGTGTTGGTGGATGCGGAGACGCCCAGAGGGAGACCTGCGGCAATGACAACGGTATCGCCCGCTTTGACGATGCCGGTGGCCTTGGCGGCGTTGACGGCGGACTGGAAGAGGAGGTCTTCGTTCTCTTCCTCACCGATCTTGACGCTGGTGGTGCCAAAGAGCAGGTTCATCTGGCAGGCTGCCCAGGAGGCAGTGGTGCAGGCGATGACCGGAACGGTGGGCTTGTAGCGGGAGATCTTCTGGGCTGTGAAACCGGACTTGGTCACGCAGACGATGGCGCTGGCGCCCAGCTCATCCGCCACGGTGCAGCAGGCGTGGGATACGGCGGAGGTGATGCCCTGCTTGCCGATGGAGGCGCCGATCCGTTTCAGACGCTCCTGGTAATCGATGTCCGCCTCGGCTGCCTCGGCGATCTTGGCCATGGTCTTTACGGCCTCGACGGGATAGGCGCCGGCAGCGGTCTCGCCGGAGAGCATGATGGCGGTGGTGCCGTCATAGATGGCGTTGGCAACGTCTGTGGTCTCGGCCCTGGTAGGTCTGGGATTGTGCATCATGGAATCCAGCATCTGGGTCGCGGTGACCACCTGCTTGCCCCGCATCTCGGCCATGCGGATCATCTTCTTCTGGATGGCGGGGACCTCCTCCAGGGGGACCTCTACGCCCAGATCGCCTCTGGCCACCATGACGCCGTCGGCCTCCTCCAGGATCTCCTCCAGGTTGCGGACGCCCTGGACGGACTCGATCTTGGCAATGATCTGGATCTTGCTGTGGAAGCGCTCCAGGATCTTGCGGATCTCCCGGATGTCGTCGGCCGTTCTGGTGAAGGAAGCGGCGATGAAGTTGAAGCCGGTCCGGCAGCCGAATTCGATGTCGGACAGATCCTGCTCGCTGATAAAGGGCATGGACAGGTCGGCGCCGGGAACGTTGACGCCCTTGTGGTTGGACACGGGGCCGCCGTTGATGACGGTGCAGACGATTTCTGTGGAATTCTTCTCATCGACGCGCAGCTCGATCAGGCCGTCATCGATCAGGATGCAGCCGCCGACGGCTACGTCGCCGGGAAGCTGCTTATAGGTAATGGAGGCCCTGTCTTTGGTGCCCATGATCTCCTCGGTGGTCAGGGTGAATTTCTGGCCCTTCTCCAGCATGACCTTGCCGCCCTCGAAGTCGCGAAGACGGATCTCGGGGCCCTTGGTATCCAGAAGGGTGGCCACGTTCAGGCCCAGCTCGGACCGGATCCTGACGACGCGGTCAAATTTGGCCTTGTGCTCGGCGTGGGTGCCGTGGGAAAAGTTGAATCTGGCGCAGTTCATGCCGGCCAGCATCAGCTCGCGAAGCTTGTCTTCGCTCTCGCTGGCAGGACCAATGGTGCAGATAATCTTGGTTTTGCGCATATAGAACCTCCATAAATAAACTCATTTGTTGTGTCCTGTTTAGTATAACAGGAAACAGGTATAAAAAACAGGCACGCTTCCATAAGGTTCTTCTCCAAATAGGCCGGGTTTTCGTGCAGGATTGCGGAGCGCTTTTCCAGGGGGCCTTCTTCTGCCTAAAAAACAGGGTGTCATTTTCTGACATTTCCTGTATAATAGTAGAGTTATGAATACTATGCCGCGGCAAACCGCGGACATACAGGGAAAATCAGACATTTTAAGCACAGAAACCAACATATAAAACGGAGGAATCAAAATGATCAACATTCAGAATATTGCCAGGGATATCACCTGGATCGGCGCCAGCGACCGCCGCATCTCCCGGTTCGAGAACCTCTTCCCCCTGACCAGGGGCGTGTCCTACAACTCCTATCTTCTGAAGGATGAGAAGACCGTTCTGTTCGATACCGCAGACGCCACCGTTGCCAGACAGTTCATGGACAACCTGGAAGCGGCCATGGAAGGCAGGGACCTGGACTACCTGGTCATCCTTCACATGGAGCCCGACCACTGCGCCCTGATCAGCGCCGTCAAGGAACGCTATCCCGGCCTGACTCTGGTGGGATCCATGAAGGCCCTCCAGTTCGTGGACCAGTTCCATCCCGCCTTAAAGGACCTGCCCAGAATGACCGTCAAGGAAGGCTCTGTCCTGGAGACCGGCAGCCACAAGATCTCCTTCGCAGCGGCTCCCATGGTCCACTGGCCCGAAGTCCTCTTTGCCTATGACGACGTCAACAAGGCTCTTCTGTCCGCAGACGCCTTCGGCACCTGGGGCGCCATCGACGGCTCCATCTTCATGGACGAGCACGACTTCGAGAAGGAATACCTGGACGACGCCAGACGCTACTATGCCAACATCGTGGGCAAGTACGGCCCCCAGGTCCAGGCTGTCCTCAAGAAGGCCGCAAACATGGACATCCAGATGATCCTGCCCCTTCACGGCCCCGTCTGGAGACAGGACCTTGGCAAATTCATCGACCTCTACCAGAAGTGGTCCACCTATACCCCTGAGACCGAGGACATCATGATCGTCTACGGCACCCTCTATGGCAACACCGGCTCTGCCGCCATGGCAGCCTCCGCCAGGATCCATGAGAAGACCGGCAAGGCCGTCCATGTATTCGACGTATCCGAGACCGACGTATCCTACCTCATCGACGCCGTCTGGCGCTGCGGCAAGATCGTCCTTTTCTGCCCCACCTACAACAACGGCCTCTATCCCAAGATGGAGACCTTCCTGCACGATCTGACCGCCCTGGGCGTACAGAACAGGACCTTCGCCCTGGCCGAGAACGGCACCTGGGCCCCTGCAGCGGCCAAGCTCATGCGGGCTGAGCTGGAGAAGCTCAAAAAGTGCACCATCCTGGACAATGTCCTGACCATCAAGAGCACCCTGACAGACGAGGCGGCCCTGGATGCCTTCACCTCCGCCATCGCCGAAGCTTAAAAGCATGGCCGGACATTTCATTTACCTCCTTCTGGGCAAAAGCGCCTCCGGCAAGGATACCCTTTACCGAAGGCTCCTGGAGATGGAGGATCTCGGACTGGGGACCATCGTCTCCTATACCACAAGGCCGATCCGGGACGGAGAGGCAGAGGGACGGGAGTACCATTTCACCACGGTGCCGGCCTACCTGGAAGACCAGGAGAGGGGCCTTGTGATCGAGGCCCGCTGCTATGACACCGTCATGGGGCCCTGGTATTACTACATCAAAAACGACGGGCAGATCGATCTGGAAAAACGCTCCTGCCTCCTGATCGGGACCCTGGAATCCTGCCTGTCCCTGCAGAAGGCCTTCGGCCCTGACAGGGTCGTGCCCATCTACGTGGAAGTGGAGGACGGGGAGAGACTTTCCAGAGCCCTTGCCAGGGAAAGGACCATGTCCCATCCCCGCTATGACGAGCTCTGCCGGCGCTTTCTGGCAGACAGCCGGGATTTCTCTGAGGAAAGACTCCGGGAGGCCGGCATTACTGAGCGCTTCGACAACAGGGACCTGGAGGCCTGCCTTGGCAGGATCCGGGACTATATCCTGGGCGGGCGCTGACTTGAGGTAGACCATGTACAGGTTTTATGAGATCGTAGGCCAGGAGGGCGCCATCGAGCATCTGCAGAATTCCCTTCTGCGGGGCAGCGTATCCCACGCCTATATCATTAACGGCGAGAAGGGCTCCGGCAAGGAAATGCTGGCCAGGACCTACGCCGCGGCGCTCCAGTGCGAGCATCCGGTGGTCACCGGCGGCCGGAGAGAGCCCTGCGGGGAATGCCGCTCCTGCCTCCAGGTCATGTCGGGCAACCAGCCGGACATCATTGTCTGGCCCAGAAAAAAGCCCCCAAAATACAGCGTGCGGGACGATATCCGGCCTTTTCTGCCGGACGTCCAGATCCGGCCCTACCAGAGCCCCTGGAAGATCTACCTCTTTGAGGATGCGGACCAGCTGGGACCGGCTTCCCAGAACGCCCTCTTAAAGACTCTGGAGGAGCCGCCTTCCTACGCCCTCTTCCTCCTTCTGGCCAACGGAACGGACAACTTCCTGCCCACGGTCCTGTCCCGCTGTATTACCCTGCAGATGCGGCAGGTCCCCGAGCAGACCACAGCGGCCTATCTCATGGGCAAAAAGGGGATCGATGAAAACAGAGCCCTGCTCTGCGCCCGCTTTTCCCGGGGCAACATAGGAAGGGCCCTGGATTTGGCCGGCAGCACGGAATTTGCAGCCCTCCTGGAGGAGAGCACAGGCCTTCTGGCAGCCATCCCGGACATGGACGCTTCCAGGATCGCCGCGGCCTCCGCCCGCTTTGGCACGGCGGAGAGCGCAGGAGACTTTCTGGAGCTGGTCCTGACCTGGTACCGGGACGCGCTGGTCTTTAAGAGCACGGCAGGACGGGGGACCATCATCTTTTCCGATGCCCCCTCCAGCATCAAAAGGGCTGCGGACCGCCTGGACTATCCCGGTCTGCAGAGGATCATGGAGGCCGTCCAGACGGCCCAGGTCCGCATCAAATCCAACGTAAATGCAGCCATGGCCCTGGAGAGCATGCTGCTGCAGATCCGCGCCTCCTACAGGCCCGGGGAGGGCTGAGGAAGCACAAGATCCATATAGAAATAAATGAGATGCCAGGGCGGAAGACGTCCCGGCATGAAAGGAACCAATGGAAAGAGAAGAAAAGAAACAGACCGCCGGCAGAAAGATCGTCGGCGTCAGATTCCGGTCTGCCGGCAAGATCTACTACTTTGATCCCGGCCAGCTGGAAATAAAGCGGGGGGCCAAGGTCATCGTGGAGACCGCCCGGGGCGTGGAATTCGGCAGCGTTGTCGGCGATCCCATGTTCATGGAAAACAAAAAGATCAACCAGCCCCTCAAGCAGGTCATCCGCCTGGCCACCCAGGAGGATATCGAAAAGGAAGCAGCCAACCGCCTGCGGGAGAGGGAGGCCTTCCGGCTCTGCCAGGAGAAGATCCGCAGACACAATCTGGACATGAAGCTGATCGATGCGGAATATACCTTTGACAACAGCAAGATCCTCTTTTACTTTACGGCGGACGGCAGGGTGGATTTTCGCGACCTGGTCAGGGACCTGGCCGGTGTCTTCCGGACCAGGATCGAGCTTCGGCAGATCGGCGTCCGGGACGAGACCAAGATCATGGGCGGCTACGGCATCTGCGGCAGACCCCTGTGCTGCCGGGCCTATCTGTCCGACTTTGTGCCCGTCTCCATCAAGATGGCCAAGGAGCAGAACCTGTCCCTGAATCCCACCAAGATCTCCGGCTCCTGCGGCAGACTCATGTGCTGCCTCAAGTATGAGGAGGAGACCTATGAAGAGCTGAACAAGAACCTGCCCAGACCCGGCGACGAGGTCAGGGGAAACGACGGCCTGACGGGCGAGGTGGAAAGCGTCAACGTCCTGCGCCAGACCGTCCGGATCCTGGTGGAGGTGGACGACGAAAAGGAGATCCACGAATACGGTGTGGGTGACATCACGATCACCAGAAGGCGCCGCAGAGGCCAGGCCAGAAGCAGCCGCAAGGAGAAGGAGCCCAAGGACCAGAAGGAACAGAAAGAACTTGAGAAGCTCGAACATGAAGAAAGAAAACCCAGAAAATCCAGAAACCGTGACTGAAAGGGAAGCGGAGAAGGAGAGCCTGGTCCGTCCGGGGGAAAGGGTGGACGATCTGCAGCGGGGAGGCCTTAGGATCATACAGGATCCCTCCCTGTTCAGCTTCGGCATGGACGCCGTCCTCCTTTCGGCCTTTGCCTCTGAGGACCCGGTCCTGGGACGAAGGCAGGATGCAAGGGGACTGGACCTGGGCACAGGCACCGGGATCATCCCCATCCTTATGAGCGACAGGACCAGGGCGGCCCATCTGACCGGCCTGGAGATCCAGGAGGCCTCTGCAGACATGGCAGAAAGGAGCGTTCGCCTCAACGGCCTTCAGGAGCGGATCACTATCGTAAGGGGCGATATCAGAGAAGCAGACCGCATCTTTGCAGCTGCTTCTTTTGATTTTGTGACCTGCAATCCCCCCTACATGATCGGCTCCCACGGGCTGCAGAATCCAGGCAGCCCAAAGGCCATCGCCAGGCACGAGCTTCTCTGCACCTTTGAGGACGTGGCGGAGGCGGCAGGGAATCTCCTTAGGCCCGGGGGCCATTTTTTCCTGGTCCACAGGCCCTTCCGCCTGGCCGAGATCATAAGCACCCTGACCGCCAGGGGCCTTGAGCCCAAGCGGATGCGGCTGGTCTGTCCCTATCTGGACAGGGAGCCCAACATGGTCCTTCTGGACTGTGTCCGGGGCGGAAGATCCCGCCTGCAGGTCCTGCCGCCCCTCATCGTCTATCAGGCGCCGGGAGTCTATACGGACGAGATCTATGAGATCTACGGCATGGAGAAAAAAGAACAGGAAATTTAAGCATTAGACTACACCAAGGAGGAGGCCATGTCTGAGACAAAAGCCGGAACCCTTTATCTGTGCGCCACCCCCATCGGCAATCTGGGGGACATTACAAAGCGCGTCCTGGAGACGCTGGAGTCTGCGGACCTGATCGCGGCGGAGGATACCCGCAATACCCTGCGCCTCCTCAACCACTTCGAAATCAGAAAGCCCCTGACCAGCTATCATGAATACAACAAATATGACAAGGCCGAGGTCCTTCTGGACCACCTTCGAAGGGGCGAGAACATAGCCCTGGTCAGCGACGCCGGGACCCCGGCCATTTCCGACCCGGGGGAGGTCCTGGCGGCCAGGTGCATCGAAGAGGGGATCCGGGTGACCTCCCTCCCCGGGGCCTGCGCCCTGATCACAGCCCTGACCATGTCTGGCATGAGCGCCAGGCGCTTTTGCTTTGAAGGCTTCCTCCCCACCGAGAAAAAGGACCACGCCCACATCCTGGACCAGCTAAAGACGGAGGAGCGGACCATTATCCTCTATGAGGCCCCCCACAGGCTCCGCCAGACCCTGAAGGACTTATACATGGCCCTGGGAGACCGGAAGATCACCCTGTGCAGGGAGCTGACAAAGCTCTATGAGGAGGCCCTCCCCATGACCCTTGGAAGCGCCCAGGACTACTATAAGGAGAACGAGCCCCGGGGCGAATATGTCCTTGTCATAGAGGGCGCAGACAGAGAGGCCCTGGAGGAGGAAAAGAAAAGGTCCTGGGACCAGATGCCCCTGGAGGACCATATGAAGCTCTATGAGGACCAGGGCATGACCCGCAAGGAAGCCATGAAGAAGGTGGCGGCAGACCGGGGCGTGTCCAGACGGGACATTTACCAGGCGCTGCTTTCCTGAAGAAGCCCCCATGAATGCCGGATTCCTTGACTTTTGACAGAAAATCTTCCATATTTGTAGGTGGACCATTTTTCGGATGGCAGCCATCTGGACAGACGTATATGGGGCCCGGGGCAAGCAAGGCCACATAAAACCATAGAGGAAAGAAGGAAGTAATGATGTTTTCCAACCAGAAGATCGAACGCAACGCACCCTGCTGGTGCGGCAGCGGCAGGAAGTACAAGGCCTGCCATATGAATTTTGACCAGAAGCTCAGGCAGTTTCAGCTGCAGGGCCATATCGTGCCGGACAGGAGCCTGATCAAGACCCCGGCCCAGATCGAAGGCATTAAAAAGAGTGCAGTCATCAATATCGCCTGCCTGGACAGGGTCGGCGAGGTCATCTGTGCCGGCATGTCCACCCAGGACATCGACGACATCGTCTATAAGACCACCGTGGAAATGGGCGGCATTCCTGCGCCCCTCCACTATGAGGGCTTCCCCAAGAGTGTCTGCACCTCCATCAACAACGAGGTATGCCACGGCATTCCGGACGAGAAGATCATCCTGAAGGACGGAGACATCATCAACGTGGACTGCTCCACCATCCTGAACGGATATTTTTCCGATTCCTCCCGCATGTTCATGATCGGGAACGTATCGGAGGAAAGAAAGCGCCTGGTCCAGGTGACCAAAGAATGCGTCGAGATCGGCCTCCAGCATGTCAAGCCCTGGACCTTCCTGGGCGACATGGGCCATGCGGTCCACCAGCACGCCCTGGACAACGGCTACTCTGTGGTCCGGGAGATCGGCGGCCATGGCTGCGGTCTGGAATTCCATGAAGACCCCTTCGTCAGCTTCGTTTCCAGACCCGGCACCGAGATGCTCATGGTCCCCGGCATGTGCTTTACCATCGAGCCCATGGTCAACATGGGGACCCACGAATTCTACGAAGACAAGGACAACGGCTGGACCATCTATACCAGGGACGGCAAGGACTCCGCCCAGTGGGAGATCCAGGTGGTGGTCACAGAGACAGGGGCCGAAGTCATTACATACTAAAAACAGCGGGAGAAGGCCGGAAAGGGCCGCCCTGCTTTATGGACAAACAAGGAGGAGACTATGCAGAATAAGGGAAAATACTATATTACGACGGCCATTGCCTATACGTCCGGCAAGCCCCATATCGGCAACAGCTATGAGATCGTCCTGGCCGACGCCATCGCCAGGTACAAGAGAGCAGACGGCTATGACGTCCACTTCCAGACCGGCTCCGACGAGCACGGCCAGAAGATCGAAAGCCGGGCCCACAGGGCGGGCATGACTCCCAAGGCCTTCGTGGACAAGAACGCAGCCGAGATCAAGCGCCTCTGGGACCTCATGGATACCTCCTATGACAGGTTCATCCGGACCACGGATCCCGACCATGAGATCCAGGTCCAGAAGATCTTCAAAAAGCTCTATGAGCAGGGCGATATCTACAAGGGCCACTATGAAGGCCTCTACTGTCAGGAATGCGAAGCCTTCTATACCGCCTCCCAGATCGTGAACGAGGACGAATGTCCTGTCTGCGGCAGCAAGGTCAAGCCGGCCCAGGAGGAAGCTTACTTCTTTAAGATGAAGAAATACGCCGACCGCCTGATCGACTATATCAATACCCACCCCGAGTTCATCCAGCCCGTATCCCGCAAGAACGAGATGATGAACAACTTCCTTCTGCCCGGTCTGCAGGATCTGTGCGTCTCCAGGACCTCCTTCAAGTGGGGCATTCCGGTAGACTTTGATCCGAATCATGTCGTTTATGTATGGCTGGACGCCCTGTCCAACTACATCACCGGCATCGGCTATGACGCGGACGGCAACCACGGGGACCTTTATAAGAAATACTGGCCCGCCGACCTGCACCTGATCGGCAAGGACATCATCCGCTTCCATACCATCTACTGGCCCATCTTCCTGATGGCCCTGGGCGAGCCCCTGCCCAAGCAGGTCTTCGGCCATCCCTGGCTGCTGCAGGGCGGTGAGAAGATGTCCAAGACCAAGGGCAACGTCATTTATGCGGACGACCTGGTCGATATCTTCGGCGTGGATGCGACCCGCTATTTCGTAGTCCATGAGATGCCCTATGAGAACGACGGCGTCATCACCTGGGATCTGGTGGCGGAAAGGGTCAACACAGACCTGGCCAACACCTTCGGCAACCTGGTCAACCGGACCATTTCCATGACCAACAAGTACTTTGGCGGCGTGGTCGCCGACAAGGGCGCAGCCGAGCCGGTGGACGACGATCTGAAGGCCGTGGTGACCGGGGCCTATGCAAAGGTGGAGGACAAGATGGACGAGCTCCGCGCGGCGGACGCCCTGACCGAGATCTTCACCGTATTCAAGAGACTCAACAAATACATCGACGAGACAGAGCCCTGGAAGCTGGCCAAGGATCCTGAAAAGCAGGACCGCCTTGCCACTGTCCTCTACAACCTGACCGAGGGCATCATCATGGGCACCTCCCTCATGGCTCCCTTTATGCCTTCCACGGCTGACAAGGTCGCCGGGATGCTGCATACACAGCTTCGGGATTTTGACACCCTGGGGACCTTTGGCCTCTATCCCTCCGGCTCTAAGGTGACCGACAGCCCCGAGATCCTCTTTGCCCGTCTGGACAAGAAGGAAGTGGCGGTGAAGGTCGAAGCCATCATGGCCAAGCAGAGGGCGGCCGCCGCAGCGGAAGCCGCAGCCGATGCTGCTGCAGAAGCAGCCGAGAAGGCTGAGAAGGAAGCCAAAAAGGAAGCAAAGAAGGCTGAAAAGGAAGCAAAGAAGGCTGAGCCTGCAGCAGAAAAGGAAGAGGTCCCTGTGGC
>CAMNJZ010000065.1 GCA_946541955.1 uncultured Lachnospiraceae bacterium
ATGCTGGCGTCGCCGGTGCTGTTGCCGAAGGAAAGCACGGGCTGCTGGCCGATCTCCTGCATGATCACGGTGACCTTGTTCATCTTCAGGTTCTTGATCAGGAAATCGCCGCCCAGGATCAGTTCGTCTTCATCGGTATAGACATAGTCAAGACCGGCTGTGTCGCCCTGGTTCTTTGTCACGATGGTCTCGTCGGAGCCGATGATCTGGGATGCAGGCAGATCCAGTGTTCCGGAGCAGATACCGCGGACGATGAAGCGGTCTGTACCGGAAACAATATATACCTTGAAATCCGCAGCCTGCAGATAGTCAACGACCTGCAGCATGGGCTTGTAGAAGCCTTCGCCCCGGGTCATGCCCTCGTAGCTGGGCATGGGCATCTTTTTGAATTCATCCACATAGGCGTAGAACTCGTCAAAGGTCATGCCGGCAAAGGAGGATGCCACCGCCCTGCCGTGATCGACTTCCAGGCCCTTGGCGGCCTCACCGGTCTCATTGAGGGTCTGGATCTTGGCTGCGACTTCCTTTTCAAAATCGGAAGCCTTGTCCTTGTATTCGGGATCCTCGGTCACCCGATAGAGGAGAAGGGTGTAGTCGAAGTAGTTGGGATCTGTTTCGCAAAAGAGTGTGCCGTCCAGGTCAAAGACAGCGATACGGTCCTCTACAGGAATAAAATCCGCGCTGCTTTCATCGGTGATGGCGTCGATGTAGGCGATCAGTTCCTCTTTTGCCCTGGCCCCTTCGGTCCAGAGAGAGAGCATTTCCCGGCCATCCAATGCCGCTTCCTCAGCAGCTTCTTCAGCCTCTTCCTCTGCAGGCTCTTCTGCTGCGGGCTCTTCTGCGGCAGGCTCTGTCTCTTCCTTCTGCCCTGTCTCACCGGCGGTGATCTCCTGGGCCGGTGTTTTCTCCGCGTTTTCCACTGCCTGCTGGGCAGGGGTCTTTTTGGCGGCATAAAGCGCACTTACGACTACAAGGGCGGCGATGGCTATGATCGCGACCGCCCGCCAGAGCTTCAGTTGTTTCTTTTCATCTTGCATTACGATTCCTCCTTTTTCATACAGTCTCCGGAGCGCCTTCCGGCTGGCTGCCTGCCTGGTCGGCATCCATTCTTACAGTGATGGCATATCTGATTATACTCCATCTTGCTCTGCCCCGGAAAAATAAAAGCTAAAAAATCCTCTGATTTCCGTCTGCACCGCTGCAGCCGCCGGAAAAGAGGAAATCGAACACATAATTAAAAGTTTATAAACCCCCGTATTTCCTTTACACCCTCTCTTTTATGTGTTACTCTGGGGTCAGAACCCATTTAACCTGTTTCACTGCAAAGGAGGCTGCCATGCCGCGGCGAAGTATAGAAGGCCCCGCCAGCGGGACCGATATTATTGATATGAAAACAGGACGGACGGCTGACGTCCCCTCCCTGCCTCTCCTCTGCCGCCGGATCCGCTTCTTCCGGGAGAAGGCCGGCATGGAGCAGAAGGCCCTGGCGGGACAGATCGGCGTCACCGCCAACGCCGTCAGCAACTGGGAGAACGGCAGAGGCCGGCCGGATATCAACCTGCTGCCCGGCATCTGCGCCGCCCTGGGCATCCGTCTCTATGATCTTTTCGACCTGGACGATCCCGCCGGCGCCTGCACCGATGCGGAGCTGGCCTTCCTGGAGCGCTGCCGGAAGCTCTCCCCCGGCCACAGAAGGAGCGTGGAGCAGATGGTCGACTCCCTTTTGCAGGTCCAGGATGCGGAAAGCTGTCCGCCCCTGCGCCGGCTGACGGCCTATCAGAAGTCCCTGTCGGCAGGCCCCGGCGATCCCACCGAATTTGACGGGCAGGGACTGCCGCTCTTTCTCTATGCCTCCCGGGAGGTCGACCGGTCCGACTGCGTCTTCACGGTCAACGGCGACAGTATGGAGCCCCGGTTCCGGGACGGTGACATGGTCCTGGTCTCCCGGATCCCCGATGCGCCCAGTCTCCAGAAGGGAGAAGTCGGCGCCTTCATCGTAGGGAACGAGACCTATATCAAGGTATACGGCAATGACTGCCTGGAATCTCTCAATCCCGCCTACCGGCCCCTGCATTTCCATGAGACGGAGTCCGTCTACCTGATCGGCCGGGTCATGGGGATCCTGGATCCCGCCCAGATCGCCTCCCCCGAGGATGTGGACCGCTACCTTCTTCTCCATCCGGAAGAGGCCTGAGCGCCGGGTCCGGGAAAGGAAGCCCAGCATGGACAGGATCTATATCTGTATCGACCTGAAGTCCTACTATGCCTCTGTCGAATGCGTCTTTCGCGGACTCGACCCCCTTACCGCCAGACTGCTGGTGGCAGATCCCTCCCGGTCCGACCAGACCATCTGCCTTGCGGTCTCCCCTGCCCTGAAGGCCATCGGGGTCCCGGGCAGGCCCAGGCTTTTTGAGGCCAAGCAGGCGATCCGTCACTATGAACGGACCCATCATACCAGGGTCACCTATATCACGGCCGTCCCCCGCATGGCGGAATATGAGCGGATCTCCGCCCTGATCTATTCGATCTATCTCCACTATGTGGCTCCCGAGGACGTGCATGTATATTCCATCGATGAATGCTTCATCGACTGTACCCCCTATCTTCATCTCTACCTGGACCGGGCCAGAAAGACCCGGACCCATCCGGCCCATGTCCTTGCCATGACCATGATCCGGGAGGTCCTGGACCGGACCGGCATTACGGCCACCGTGGGCATAGGGACCAATCTCTACCTGGCCAAGGTGGCCATGGACATCGTGGCCAAAAAGGCTCCCGCCGACCGGGACGGCGTCCGGATCGCGGAGCTCAATGAGGATTCCTACAAGTACCTGCTCTGGGACCACCAGCCCCTGACGGATTTCTGGCAGATCGGGCCCGGCAAGGCCAGACGCCTGATGAAGGCCCAGCTCTATACCATGGGAGACATTGCGGAAAGGACCCAGTGGGATGAGGAATTCTTTTACAAGGCCTTCGGCATCGACGGGGAGATCCTGATCGACCATGCCTGGGGGATCGAGCCGGTCACCATGCAGGATATCAAGAATTACCGGTCTGACAGCCACTCCCTCTCCAACGGCCAGGTCCTGCCCCGGCCCTACCGCTATGAAGAGGCCCGGGTGGTCTTTAAGGAAATGATCGAGGTGCTCTGCTCCGACATGGCCCGCAAACAGCTTCTGGCGCCGGTCTTTACCTGGTGGGTCTCCTACGATTACAAGAGTCTGGAGGTCTGCCCGTCCTATGACGGCCCTGTATGCCTGGATTTTTACGGCCGCCTCCATCCCTGTCATGCGGGCGGGACGGTCCGGATGAAGACAAAGACCGACTCCGTCAGCCTGGTCACCCAGGCTCTGACAGACGCCTTTGACCAGAAGACAGACCACCGCCTCCTCTACCGGCGGCTGGGCGTCTGCGCCGCAGACACCTCCCGGGACGACGGCTTTTATCAGCTGGATCTGTTCACGGACTATGAGGCCCTGGAAAAGGAGAAGCGGATCCAGCATGCCATGCTGGAGGTCCGCCGCAGATACGGCCCCAGCGCGGTTTTCCGGGGCATGAATCTTTTAAAGGGGGCGACAACGCTGGAACGCAATCAGCAGATCGGCGGCCACAAGGCCTGAGGCCGGGCCGCCCTGCCGCTTTGAGAAAGGATGTGATTTTTTTGCTTACCCTCGGTGAAATACCCATGCCGGCGGGCTTCCGCTACCGGGAGATCTTTGAACGGGGAAAGCCCCGGCATACCAAAACGGATCCCTTCCGGATCCGCCATCCCAGCATGGATCCTGGCAGACGGGCCAAGCTCTTTGCCCCCTTTGACGCCCTCCGGGGGTTTAGCGATGCGGTGTCGGCCAAGCGGGAAGTCTATGAGGCCCGGCGGGAGCGGAGCGAGGAAGACCTGGCCTCTCTGGACCGGCGCCTCCAGCTCCTGCAGGAAAACCTGCCGCTTGTGATCTCGGTCACCTTCTATGAGCCCTGCGCCGACAGCCAGAGCGAAGCCTTCGGCAGCCTGGGAAAGTATCCTGTTCTGACCGGCCTCTGCACCCGGGTGGACGCCCAGGCGGGCCGCTGCCTTTATGTGGATGGCAGGCGGCTCTGCTTTTCGGATATTTACAGTCTGGAAAGTCCCGACGGTCTCCTGGACAGGGCCGATCCGGACGACTGAAAGCCCCGGCCTGCCGGGGCTTTTGCATTGCCAGACTCCTCCGCCGGCAGTAGAATAAAAAGAAAATGATTCGGATATCTGAAAGAAAGGCAGACGAAGAATATGAGATATGGATATTTTGACGATCAGAACCGTGAATATGTGATCACCCGGCCCGATACTCCCGAGCCCTGGGCCAACTATCTGGGGTCTCCCAAGTACGGAGCCCTCATTTCCGGCAACGCCGGCGGCTACAGCTTTGTAAAATCCGGCGCCAACGGCAGAATCCTCCGCTATGTTTTCAACGCCTTCGACCAGCCGGGCCGCTATATCTACCTGCGGGATAATGAGGACGGCGACTTCTGGTCCGCCTCCTGGCAGCCTGTCCGCAAGGATCTGTCGGAATATAAGACCGAATGCCGCCACGGCATGGGCTATACCGACATCCAGTCCTCCTATAGGGGGATCCATACCAGCGCCCTCTACTACGTGCCCCAGGACCAGGAGCATGAGGTCTGGCGCCTGAAGGTCAAAAATACCACGGACAGGGTCCGGGACCTGACCCTGACGGGCTACGCGGAATTCACCAACAACGGCAACTATGAGCAGGACCAGGTCAACCTGCAGTATTCCCTCTTCATCTCCCGCACTGCCTTTGAGGAAAACCGCATTCTCCAGACCATCCACGGCAACCTGGATCAGCTCTCCAGCAAGGCCGGCGATCTCTCCAGCCGTTTCTTCGGCCTTTCCGGCGCCCCGGTCTCCTCCTGGTGCGGAGACAAGGCTTCCCTGATCGGAAGCGGTCATGACTACAGAGATCCCGCCGGCATAGCCAGGGGCGACCTGGGCAATGTCCCCGGCTACAACGAAAACAGCTGCGGCGCCCTCAGCGCCTGCCTGCGTCTTGCCCCCGGAGAGGAAAAGGTCCTCTGCTTTGTTCTGGGCATGAAAGACCGGGAGGAAGCCGCCCTGCTCATGAAGGCCTACCAGGATCCCGAAAAGACCTGCGCGGCAGAGGTCGAGGTCCTGAAAAAATGGTGGTATGAGAAATTTGATCATTTCCAGGTAAAGACGCCCAGCGCGGCCTTCAATACCATGCTCAACACCTGGAACGCCTATAACTGCTTTATGACCTTCATCTGGTCCAGAGCGGCCTCCTTCATTTACTGCGGCCTGCGCAACGGCTACGGCTACAGGGATACTGTCCAGGATATCCAGGGCATCATCCACCTGGCCCCCGAGATGGCGGCAGACAAGATCCGCTTCATGCTCTCGGCCCAGGTAGACAACGGCGGCGGTCTTCCTCTTGTCAAGTTCACCCATAATGCGGGCCATGAGGATACCCCCGATGATGAAAGCTATGTCCGGGAGACCGGCCACCCGGCCTACCGGGCCGACGACGCCCTCTGGCTCTTCCCCACGGTCTATAAGTATGTTTCCGAGACCGGCGACCTGGCCTTCATGGATGAGATCATTCCCTTTGCCAACAAAGACCAGGGCAGCGTATATGAGCATCTCCAGCGGGCCATTGCCTTCTCCAGAAACCATCTGGGCCCCCACGGCATGCCGGCCGGCCTCTATGCAGACTGGAACGACTGCCTGCGCCTGGGCGCAGACGGAGAATCCTCCTTTGTGGCCTTCCAGTACTACTACGCCCTGCGGGTCATGAAGGAATTTGCCGCCTGGAGAAAGGATCAGGCCTATATCGAGGAGCTGGACCAGGCCCTGGCCTCCTTCAAGGAGCTCATGAACCGTCTCTGCTGGGATGAGGACCGCTTCATCCGCGGCTTCACGGAGGACGGCG
This sequence comes from uncultured Lachnospiraceae bacterium, assembly GCA_946541955.1. Lineage (GTDB taxonomy): Bacteria > Bacillota > Clostridia > Lachnospirales > Lachnospiraceae > CAG-791. The sequence continues at coordinate 5,946 of CAMNJZ010000065.1, forward strand.
CCGTCATCGGCGGCCGCACCGCTCCCGAAGCCAACATGTGGCTCAATCCCCAGTCCTGGTCCGTCATCAGCGGTCTGGCAGACAAAGACCAGGCCCTGACCGCCATGGACCAGGTCCAGGCAAGGCTCAACACCGCCTACGGCGCCATCCTCATGGATCCTCCCTACCACGCCCACGCCTTCGACGGGGCCCTGGCGGTCATCTATAATCCCGGCGTCAAGGAAAATGCAGGCGTCTTCTCCCAGTCTCAGGGCTGGCTGATCCTGGCGGAAGCCCTTCTGGGCCGGGGAGACCGGGCCTTTACCTACTTCATGGAAAACTGCCCTGCCGCCCAGAACGACCAGGCCGAGATCCGCCGGATCGAGCCCTACTGCTACGGCCAGTTCACGGAAGGCAAGGCCTCTCCCCACTTTGGCCGCTCTCATGTCCACTGGCTGACAGGCACCGCCTCCACCATCATGGTGGGCTGCGTGGAGGGAATCCTGGGCATGCGCCCGGATTTCCACGGCCTCCATGTAAGGCCGGCCGTTCCCGCAGAATGGGATTCCTTTGAGATCCATAAGGACTTCCGTGGAAAGAAGCTCCATATCCAGGTGCAGAACCCGGACCACAAGTGCTCCGGCTGCACAAAGCTTACGCTCAACGGCCAGGTCCTGGAAGGCGATTATATTCCGGCCGACCTGCTGCAGGAGGAGAACGAGGTCCTTCTGGTCCTTTAACGGCTCCTGCCTTTCCCCTGATTCCGCCGCAAATGCTTTCTGAAAGGAGAACTCTAAAAATGTATCTTGCAGATTCGAACCGATACGAAACCATGCGTTACAACCGCTGCGGGAAAAGCGGCCTCCTGCTTCCCGCCGTCTCCCTGGGCCTCTGGCACAACTTCGGAGACACCGGGGTCTACGCAAACATGGAAAAGCTTCTCTTCACAGCCTTTGACCACGGCATCACTCATTTCGATCTGGCCAACAACTACGGGCCCGAGCCCGGCAGTGCGGAAAAGAACTTCGGCCGTATCCTGAAGGAAAACTTCCTTCCCTACCGGGACGAGCTGATCATTTCCACCAAGGCCGGTTATACCATGTGGGAGGGCCCTTACGGAGACTGGGGCAGCCGCAAGTATCTCCTGGCCAGCCTGGACCAGTCCCTGAAACGGATGGGCCTTGACTACGTGGATATCTTCTATCACCATCGGATGGACCCTTCCACCCCTCTGGAAGAAACCATGGGGGCTCTGGCCCAGGCCGTGCAGAGCGGCAAGGCGCTCTATGCGGGCCTCTCCAACTATGACGGCCCCACCCTGGAAAAGGCCTCTGCCATTCTGGAAGATCTGCGGGTCCCCTTTGTCATCAACCAGAACCGCTACAACATCCTGGACCGGACCGTGGAAAGGAACGGTCTCAAGGACATGGCTGCAAAGCTGGGCAAGGGGCTGATCTGCTTTACCCCTCTGGCCCAGGGCGTCCTGACGGACCGCTACCTGAACGGGATCCCGGCGGACAGCCGGGTCCGTACCGATACCCGCTTCCTTAAGGAAAGCAGCCTGACCCCCGAAAAGCTCGCCTGCGTCCGGGCTCTGAATGACCTGGCCCGGGAAAGGGGCCAGACCCTGGCGGAGATGGCCCTGGCCTGGATCCTCCGGGACGGCACGGTGACTTCGGTCCTGATCGGCGCTTCCAGACCTGCCCAGATCCTGGACAACATTAAGGCACTGGAAAACACCTCCTTTACAGAGGACGAGCTGGCCCTGATCGACCAGGTCTCCGCCATCTGAGATTCTTCATGGCCTCCCGGAGTCTGCCTCCCGGAGGCCTTTTTGAAGGGCAGCGCCGTATTTTTTAAAAAATTTCCCTTTTTTTTCACAAAACACTTGACCTTCCACCCGGTGGAAGCCTTAGGCTTATTCCAAAAGAACCGGTTCCAATCGCGGAGGCACACATGAAAATCAATCAGGTCGAAGAACTGACCGGCATTACCAAAAAGAATATCCGTTTCTATGAGTCGGAGGGACTGATTGCTCCTTCAAGGGATCCTGCCAACGGCTACCGGGAGTACTCCCTGGCGGATGCGGAGACCCTGCGCCGTATCAAGCTTCTGCGGAAGCTGGACGTATCCTGTGAAAAGATCCGGGACCTGCAGGAGGGAAAGATCACCCTGGCCGCCTGTATGGACGATCAGCTGATCCTCCTGGCCCACAGGCAGAGAGACCTGGACCATATGCAGGAGATGTGCCGGCGGCTCATGGAGGAGGAAAGGGATTTTTCCGGCCTGCATTCAGAGACCTGGCTGCATCAGATGAAGGAAATGGAAAAAGGAGGGATACGGTTTATGAATGTGAAGGAATCGGACGTAGGAAAAAGACGAGGCGGCGCCATCGCTGCGGCAGCGGCCTGTATCTGTTTTTTCGGCCTGCTCCTTGGCGCGATCATCTGGGCCAATCATGAAGACCCGGCGCCTCCCGGCGTAATGGTCGTAATGGTTGTCCTCATTGGCGGCATGATCCTGGGGACCCTGCTGGCCCTTCGGCAGAGGCTCCATGAAGTGAAGAAAGGAGAAATGAATGAAGCTTCTAAGTATTGAATATATTCCCGGTAAGGAAATCGAAGTCCTGGGCCTTGTAAAGGGCACCATCGTTCAGTCCAAAAACATAGGCAGGGATTTCATGGCCGGTATGAAGACCCTGGTGGGCGGTGAGATCGCGGGCTATACGGAAATGCTGGTGGAGGCAAGGCAGCTGGCCACCAAGCGTATGGTGGACGAGGCGGAGGCCTTGGGGGCGGACGCCGTCATCGGGATCCGTTTCGGCTCCTCCTCTGTTATGCAGGGGGCTGCCGAGGTCATGGCCTACGGCACTGCCGTAAAGATCCTGGAAAAATAAAAAGAAGGGGCCCGGCACTTTGAAAGGTGCCGGGCCCTTGTCTCCTGAATGATTATCGCTGCAGGCTGCGCCTGAGGATCACCCCAGGACGTCGCCCAGGTTGGCTTCCTTGATGCCGTGCTTTTCTGCATAGCCTGTCAGGAAGAGGGTCAGCGCGCCGTCGCCTGTGACGTTGCAGGCGGTTCCGAAGGAATCCTGCAGGGCAAAGATGGTCAGCATCAGGGCCGTACCTGTCTCATCGAATCCCAGAACGCCGGTGATCAGGCCCAGGGATGCCATAACGGTACCGCCGGGAACGCCGGGGGCGCCGATGGCGAAGACGCCCAGCAGCAGGCAGAAGAGGATCATCTTGCCAGGGGTGGGGAACTCGCCGTAGAGCATCTTGGAAACGGCCATGACGAAGAAGGTCTCTGTCATAACGGAGCCGCACAGATGAATGTTGGCGAAAAGCGGAATACCGAAATTGACCAGGTCGTCGCGCAGGGTGGGTTCGGACTTTCTGGCGCATTCCAGGGCTACGGAAAGGGTAGCCGCACTGGACATGGTGCCGACTGCCGTCATATAGGCCGGGCCGTAGTTCCTTATGATGTTCATGGGGTTTCTTCCGGAATAGGCGCCTGCAATACCATAGAGCAGGGCCAGCCAGATATAGTGGCCGATCATAACGATGACGATGATGATCAGGAAGATGGGCAGCTGCTTGGTGATGGTGCCTTCATAGGCCAGGGTGCAGAAAGTGCAGCCGATCAGCACGGGCAGGACCGGGATCACGAACTTTGTAACGATGCTCAGCACGATCTTCTGGAACTCCTCCAGGATCCCTGTGACCAGTCTGCTCTTGTTCCATGTGGCGGCAAGGCCTACCAGCACGGAGAAGAAAAGGGCCGACATGACCGGCATGATCTGGGGAATGGTCAGCTCGAAGAGAACGGGCGGCAGGTCCTTGAGGCCGTCCACCTCGGGGCTGATGTGCAGGAAGGGCAGGATGGTAAAGCCTGCGCCTGTAGCCAGAAAGGCAGCGCCGATGGAAGAAATATAGGCGATGCAGAGGGCTACGATCAGCATACGGGAGGCATTGTTTCCCAGTCTTGTGATGGAAGGTGCAATAAATCCGATGATGATCAGCGGTACACAGAAGTTAATGAACTGGCTGCTGATGAATTTCACAGTCACAAGCACGTTGAGCAGCGCTCCTGTGATGGGCGAGCCGTCCGCTGCGCCAAGTGCAAGGCCGGCCAGGATGCCGACTGCCAGAGCGACCAGAAGCCTGAAAGGCAGGCTGTTAAAAAAGCTTTCTTTTTTCATATCTTTGTTCTCCCCTTCATTTAATTGTTTGAAACCGCCTGCTTTTTACAGGCAGGAGTCTACGTCAACCTTGTCGATCATCACGTTGAGGATTTCCTTGTCCGTCTCCCGCATGCCGACTTTTCCGATATAGCCCATGTTTTTGATCGTCTTTTCCACGTCGCTCTCCACGAAGCCCTCGCCTCCCTGGAACTCCTTCTGGCTGATGCTCATATAGTGGGCGAGCAGGGCTGCATGGACGGAGGATGCGATCTTGGCGGCGCAGCTGGGCTTTGCGCCGTCACAGACAATCCCGCCGACGTTCCCCAGGGTATTGGTAATGGTCCCTCCGATCTGCTCATAGGTGCCGCCGGACATGTAGGTGATACCGGCTCCGGCCCCGCAGGCTGCACTGACAGCCCCGCAGAAAGCGGAAAGCGCTCCGATGTAGTGCTTGATGTAAATGGAGACCAGGTTGGAGACCAGAAGACAGCGGTAGGTCTTTTCCTTGGACAAATGCCATTTCTCCGCATAGGTCACGATGGGCATGGTCACCGTAATGCCCTGGTTGCCGCTGCCCGAGTTGATGATGACCGGCATGGGACAGCCGCTCATACGGGCGTCGGATCCCGCTGCCGCCCTGGCACAGGCGCAGCTCTTCACATCGTCTCCCCAGTTCTCCAGGATGGTCTTGCCCACTCTGGCACCCCAGGGATTGTCCAGGCCTTCCTGAGAGATGGCCGAATTGAAGCGGATCTGCCGCTCCAGGGTCTCCTCCACCAGGGAAAGGTCCACGGTATTGGCGTAGTCGATGATCTCCCGGAGCGTCATTTTGGTCCGGTCTCCCTGGGACTTGTCGTCTCCGGCCTCTGTCTGGAGCTTCTCCGCCACAAAGACAGTCTGTCCGTCCTTTTCGATCTCCGAAATGTGAGTATGATGCTCTTCGATCGTGACGGCCGCCTCATGGTCCCTGGTCCACATCTGGGCCCGGATATAGAGATTGGGCACATTTTCCGCCATAGCCACATCGCAGATCCCGGCCCTGACCAGCTCTCTCGTTTTCTCTCTGGCCGCGTCGTCCGCATTGGCAATGACTTCCAGCATCCGGTCGGCATCGCCTCCGACGACGCCCAGGACAGCCGCCGTCTCAATGCCCTTCTGGCCGCCCGAGTTGGGGACCGTCACGCCCTTGACGTTCTTGATCATGTTGCCGGAGCAGGTGATCCGGATATGGTCCGGCATCTCACCCAGCTCCCGATAAGCTTTTGCTGCAGCGTAGGCGATGGCGATGGGCTCTGTACAGCCCATGGCGGCCATCAGCTCTTCCTTCAGGATCGTCGTATAATTCTGCATGGCTTCCTTGGTAAGCTGCATATTCTTTATACCTCCTTCCAATCGTGCCGCCCGCAGGAGCGGCATCTCAGGAAAAACCTGCCCTGTTTTCAGCGGCGGCTTCTCCGAAGGTCCTGTGGAATCTGCGCCGGATCAGCCCTTTAGGATCTCTGCGCGCAGCTTCGCTGCCACCTCTTCACACTCGGCCTCATTCAGCTTTTTCAGGTTGGGATCCATGGCAAAGGTCCCGCCCCATTCAAATTCGTCCCTGTATTTGGGCACCAGGTGCATATGAAGATGATGGCCTGTATCGCCGTACATGCCATAGTTAAGCTTGGCGGGATGGAAAACTGCGTGGATGGCGTTGGCACAGGTCACGACGTCCTTTATAAAAGCAGCTCTGTCCTCCTCGGAAAGCTCCAGCATTTCCGAAACATGGTGCCTGCTGGCCACGATGCAGCGGCCCGGATGAGACTGTTCCTTGAAAAGGTAGACAGTGCTGGCGGGAAGCTCGCATACCTCATAGCCGAATTTGGCGACCAGTTCGCCCTTAGCGCAATAAGCACAATTCATATCCTTGATTCATTCCCCTTTCTCATAACGATATTGTTTTAAAATCCTTCCCCTTCCTGCCGCCCTCCAAAGCGGCGCCTGCGGGGCGCTCTTCTATTCTACACCCCTTTGCCCCATTATTCATCCGGAAAATAAAAAAGGGGTTGTGAAGGAACAAATTCTTGTTTCTTCACACCCCCCTGCCTTCTTTTCTATTAAGTGGTCTGCCGGGGGG
>CAMNJZ010000066.1 GCA_946541955.1 uncultured Lachnospiraceae bacterium
AACTCTGATACCGAGCCGGTAGGGCCCGGATCTTCCACCTATAAGGCCAAGGTCTCGGGGGGCACCAGCGGTTCGGCTTCAGGCCTTGCCGAGTATGAGCTGAATCTTCAGGTGGCCTTAAAGCTCCAGACGGAGCTGGAGGAGCGGGGCTATACCGTGGTCATGTGCCGGACGGAGAACGACGTGAATATCTCCAACTCCGAGCGGGCCGCCATCGCCAACGAGGCGGAGGCGGACGCCTTCATCCGGATCCACGCCAACGGGTCGGGAGATTCCTCCGCAAACGGGGCCATGACCATCTGTCAGACCCCCGGCAACCCCTATAACGGGGACCTTTACGAAGCATCCAAAGCCCTGTCCGACGCGGTCCTGGACGCCCTGGTGGCGGAGACCGGCTGCCGCCGGGAATATGTCTGGGAGACCGATACCATGAGCGGCATCAACTGGTGCCGGGTCCCTGTGACCATCGTGGAAATGGGCTATATGACAAACCATGACGAAGATCTGCGCATGGCCTCCGAGGAGGGCCAGGCGGCCATCGTCCGGGGCATCGCAAACGGCATTGACGCCTATCTGGGCCTTGCCGGCACAGAGGAAGCGGCGCAGTGATCCGCGGCGGAAAGGAAAACAGACCATTGAACAGGCACTTTGTAAGGACGGCCCTTCTGGGAGGCCTGGTCCTTCTTCTTTCAGGCTGCGGCAGGGCCATCGACCTGGAGGATCTCTCCGAGGCCAAGCAGCCCCTGACCAACGAAATCGAACTGAAGGTGGACGAGGACCTGGCGGTCCCGGCCTTTGTGGAAGCGGGCATCGATACCGGAAAGGGCATCGACCTCTACTGGGAGGCCGCGGAAGGGGCCAGGGGCTATGAGATCCAGATCGGAAAGGACGGGTCCTTTACGGACGCCGGGGAGATCTTTGTCGAGGACCCGGAGACCCTCCATGTCCTGGCGGAAAACCTGGAGGAGGAAGTAAAATACAGCTTCCGGATCCGGAGCATGGGCGAGGGGGAGACAAGATCCGAGTGGTCGGACCTTCTGACCCAGACCATGTATGGGGCCGAGGTGGACCAGGACCTGGAGCCGCCCTTTGACTTTTATTACATCATGGACGCCGGGGACGGGATCTGCGTCCAGTGGAAAAAGCCCCAGCGCTTTACCGCCTTCGAGGTCTTCCGGTCCTACTCGGGCACGGAGGACTGGGTCCGGGTGGCAGAGGACCTGGAGGCCGGAACGCCCTCCCGGGTCCAGTATGACGACACAGACTATGACGAATCGGCCAGGACCGTCTGCTACATGGTCCGGACCATCCTGGAGGAGGACGGGAAACGGACCGTATCCGCTTTCGACAAGATCCTGACCGCCGAATACCAGGAGGAACTGGAGCTCAAGGAATCCTTCCTGGCCCTGCCGGAGGGGGAGACCTTCGAGCTGACGGCCCTCCACGGCTGGGGCAGGGCCAAAGACCTTACCTGGTCCTCCGGAAACAAAAAGGTGGCCAGGGTGAGCAAGAAGGGCCTCGTGAAGGCCGTGGGAAAGGGAAAGACCGTCATTACGGCGGCCCTGCCGGACGGATCTCAGGAGGTCTCCATCCAGGTGGAGATCGGCCGGGAGGATCCGGCCCCCCTGAAGACCTATAAGGAGCCCTTTGCCTACGACGAGGAGGCGGGAATCTACCGGAAGAAGGTACAGACCGAGAATGAGGCCGTCATCCTGATCGCGGGAGACCTCATGTCCATGAAGGGCCAGCTCACCGGAGCCTGGAGCCAGGACAGGGGCTATGTCTTCAACGACAGCTTCCGCTATATCAAGTCCCTCCTGCGGTCGGCGGATATCACGGCCGGAAACCTGGAGACCCTGGTCTCCGCCCTCTGGCCCTACAACAACGAAGTCTCCTTCGTGGACGGCATGCCGGTCTGCAACACCAGCCCCCGTTACCTGGATGCGGTCAAGGATACCGGCTTTGATGTCCTGACCATGTCCAACAACCACAACTGCGACTGGGGCGTTCCGGCGGCCAGGGAGACCCTTGCCAACGTGGACCGCTACCATTTCATGCACACAGGCCTCTATGCCTCCGAAAAGGACGACAGGACCCTGGTGGTGGAGGCGGGCGGCATCAAGGTCGGCTTCCTTGCCTATGACGGGGCCGGGGTCGGCTTCAACCACAAGGAGGAGACCTGGTCCCAGGAGGAGATCGATACCATCCTCAACGTCTACTCCAGGCAGAGAGCAAAGAAGGATATCAAGGCCCTCCGGGACAAGGGGGCTGACTATATCATCGCCTGCATCCACTGGGGCACGGCCAACCGGGCCACCTACAATGACAAACAGGCGGAGGCTGCCAAAGAGCTGGCAGACCTGGGGGCAGACTATATCGCAGGCTCCCACCCGCACCTGGTCCAGACCTTTGAAATGATCACTGCCTCCGACGGCAGGCAGGTCCCCTGCATCTACTCCCTGGGCAATTTCAATACCCATCTGGACTCCCTGGAGGGCCAGCGCAACTCTGTTCTGATGCGCCTTTGCCTGCGGCGGGAGGAGGACGGCCGGGTGGTCCTGGCCGAAAACAACTATATTCCCTGCCATACCTATACCGAGCTGGAGGGCGCCTCCTACGCAGTGGTCCCTATGACGAAGGCCCTGTGCCCGGAGCCGGACCTGGAGGGCAGAGAGGAGATCCTGGAAGCCATAGGCGCCGCCATAGGCGATCAGGTCCAGATCTACGAGCCATAAAGAAATATAAAAAGGAACGGCATGAAATCATTCGACATCTTTTGGAAACTTGTATTGAGCACCGCCCTGGCGGTGCTCCTTTGTGCCTGTGGGAGGCAGGAGCCATCCCTCCTGCCTCGGCCCCTGGACCCGGCTCTCTATGAGACAGACCCCTCCCTTCCCATGGCGGAGGAGGTATGGGTCCGGCCGGGGGTCCTGGGCGGGATAGAGATCCTCTGGTCTCTTCCTTCGGAAGAGACTCCTGCCTGCCAGATCCAGGTGGGGGAGGACGCCTCCTTCGAGGGGGCCCTCCTATACGATGCGGGAAGGGGCCCTTCCTTTATGCTCATGGGCCTGGAGGAAGGCAAAGAATATGCCCTCCGCCTGCGGACCGTGGACGAAGCGGGGAAATGCTCCCCCTGGGGGGAGACCCTGGTCCAGGCGGCCGCAGGGGGAGAGGAGGCGGAGGACCTTTCCGCCCCCTATGACGGGATCTATGTGAGGGACCAGGAGGAGCCAGTCTCCATCCTTTGGAAAAGGCTGAAGGACGCCTCCGCCTTCGAGGTCTGGAAGTCCGGGACGGGGAAGGACGCCTGGGAGCTGGCGGAAGGGATGGTCCCTGCCCCGGAGGACCGCCGGGTCACCTGGACCGATCCCGAAGACCCTGGGGAGGGTCCCGTCTACTACCTGGTCCGGTCCCTGCGGGAAGAGGGGGAGACCAGAACCTTCTCCTCCTTCTCCGATGTCATCACCGCTTCCTTCCAGCCCCTGTCCCTTCCGGTCTCCGCCGCGGCCATCCCCCTGGGCGTGACAAGGACCTTCGAAGCCACGTATGGCTGGGCAGGGGGCCAGGGCCTGGTATGGACCTCCAGCGACCCGGAGACCGCCTCTGTGGACCAGGCGGGCCATATTACGGGGAAAGCCAGGGGCTGGGCCAGGATCAGCGTCCGCCTTCCCGACGGGTCCCAGGAGGACTCTCTGGGGGTCTTTGTGGACAGACAGGCCCCCGCCATGGAAAGCCTGCCGGAGGAGGCCTTTGTCTATGACCCTGAGGAAGGCATCTACAGGCAGAGGGAGGCGGACGCCGACGGGAAGGCCGTCCTTCTCCTTGCCGGCGACCTCATGAGCCTGACCAGGCAGATGCGGGCCGCCTGGACCGGGAAGGACTATGACTTTGCCCCTGCCTTTTCCCTGATCCGGGATACCCTGGAGGAGGCAGACCTGACGGCCGGGAACCTGGAGACGCTGACGGCCCCCTCCTATTCCTACAGCATCGAAGAGCCCACAGGGGGCGGCAAGGCCCTCTGCAACACCAGTCCCTCCTTCCTGGGGGCCCTCCGGGGCGCGGGCTTTGATCTGGTGACCATGTCCAACAACCACAACGCCGACTGGGGCCAGGAGGCCGCGGTCCAGACGGTGGACCAGTGCGAGGCCTACGGCCTCCTCCATACAGGCCTCTTTCGAAGCCGGGAGGAGGACAGGACCCTGGTCCTGGAGATCGCGGGGATCCGGATCGGGATCCTGGCCTACGACGGCGGAGGCGTCCGTTTCAACGGCAAGGACGAGACCTGGCCAAAGGAGGATAAGGAGACCATCCTAAACGCCTACGACCCTGAAAGGGCAGAGGCGGACATCCAGGCCCTGAAGGAGAAGGGCGCAGACTATATCCTCGTCTGCATGCACTGGGGCGTCATCAACGAAAGGCAGGTCACAAAGAGCCAGAAGCGGGTCGCCAGGGAGCTGGCGGACCTGGGGGCCGATTATATCGCAGGCTCCCACCCCCACCTGGTCCAGCGCTATGACCTGGTCCGGGCCGGGGACGGCAGGGAGGTTCCCTGCATCTATTCCCTGGGGAATTTCATCACCAACCTGGACGCCTTCCCGGGCCAGCGGGATTCAGTCCTTATGCGGCTTGTCCTTACCAGGGATGAAAGCGGGAAGGTCCTCCTTTCCGAAAACGCCTGCATCCCCTGTCATACCTTTGACGAGGCGGCGGGGATCCCCTACGCCGCACTGCCCCTGACGGAGGAAAAGGCAGACCTTCTGCCTGATAACTGGGAGGAAATCCGGGCGGGGATCCTGGAAAGCACAGGCGACAAAATTGCCCCTTTTGCGGATTGACATAAAGACAAATGTAATAAATCCGTAATAAAATCGGAATTTCGAGACCCTCCAAGCGGTTTAACGGCAGAATTTTGTCGTGAAAAGGCCCAAAAGTGGTGTGAATTCCGTAAAGGTTTTTTAAGAATTTCACAAATTTGTAAAATCTGCTTGTGAATTTTATTACAGGTGGAGTATACTGATTCTGGCGGCAAGACCGACATTTGTTAATTTTCGGGATATAGAGTCCCTTTAACAGACAGGGAGCGCCGGGCGGGGGGCCCGGCAGCGGGGAGATAGATATGAAACGCGGCAGACAAAGGATCCGACTGATCGGAATACTGATACTCATACTGGCCATGACCCTGGGCAGCCACATGCCCGTGATGGCAGCCTCCGCCGCCCTTTCGGGCAGCTGCGGAGACGGCGTATCCTATTCCTATTCCTCCGGCGTCCTGACCATCAAGGGCGAAGGCCCCATGTATGACTACACAGCCGCCACCATTCCCTGGTACAGCAAGAAAGACAAGATCAAGACCATCCAGATCGAAAACGGCGTGACCGTCCTTGGCACCTACGCCTTTACCAGATGCAGATATGCCGAGAAGGTCATTATCCCCGCCTCCGTCAAATCCATCCGGACCAAGGCCTTTTCCTACTGCGATTCCCTCGAAGATGTACATTATGCAGGGAATGATGCGGCCTGGAAGGAAATCAACATCATGTCCGGCAACTCCGAACTCAAGACTGCCCTGTCTACGGGCGTTGCCACCGTCAAGACCTATAAGGAAGGAGCCGGGACCGTAGCCTGGCGCATCACCAACGGCGTTCTCTATGTCAGCGGCAGGGGCAAGATGCCCGCCTACCGTTTCATGGAGGCTCCCTGGTTCGGCAAGGCCGCTTCCATTAAGAAGATCGTAGTCGGAAAGGGCATCACCGCCATTTCCACCTACGCCTTTGCCTGCTGCAACAAGGCGGAATCCGTCGAGATTCCCGAAACCGTGACTGAAATCGGAGCCAGGGCCTTCTACAAGGACTTTGCCTTAAAGTCCATTGACCTGCCCGCCTCCCTTTCCGAGATCGGCCGCATGGCCTTCCAGGACTGCACCTCTCTGACAGAGCTGGTCCTGCCCGCCGGCGTGGACGAGATCCCGGAATACATGTGCTGCGGCTGCAGCAGCCTCAAATCCCTGATCCTGCCCTCCTCCATCAGCGCCATCGGTGCCTCGGCCTTCTACAATTCCGCTCTGGCCCAGGTGACTTTTGCGGGCATCCAGTCCAAGTGGGAGCAGATCCGCCTCAACGTCACCAACAAGAAGATCTTCTCGGCGGCCAGAGTCCTCTTTGCGACGGCTTCTGAAAAGAAGGAAGTCAAAGAAGAAAAGGCAGAGCAGATCAGCGTTCCTTCGACCTCCATTTCCAAGACCGCCAATGTCAAGGGTTACAAGTTCAAGGTGGTCTACAAGACGGTCTCTGCATGCGACGGCTATCAGGTCCAGGTGGCCAAGTCCAAGGACTTCAAGGACAGCATCTCCAAAAACGTAAATGACAAAAACGACGGCGACAAGGTGGTCTCCGGCTGCTCCAAGGGCACCTGGTACGCCAGGGTCAGAGCCTTCCGCGTCGTGAACGGCGAAAAGGTCTACTCTGAGTGGTCTGCTGTCAAGAAATGCAAGCTGACGAAATAATCATCCTGAATATAGAAATCCTATGAAAGGGCTGCTTCTCGGAAGCAGCCCTTTCCCTTGGAAAAAAGAAGGAAGAAGGACCCTTTCCCGTCTCCGGTGTGTTACAATGAATTAGGAGCATGCGCCATGGACGCATGGAGGCCGGGTGCAGACCCGGCCGATACCAGGAAGGCCCGCGGCGGGGCAGAATCCTGCTTTTGCCGGGGCGGAAAGAAGGGGGCTATGTACAAAAATATCCATGTGGAAACCATCAGTCAGTCTCCGAACTGGCCCAAGGGAAGCTCAGCCGTCTGCGCGGTCATGCTTCTGCGCCATCTGGGCATGCAGATCCAGGTGGATGAATTCATCGACAACTTTCTGCCCCAGAGCAAGATCCGCTACCGGGACGGGATCCTGTACGGACCGGATCCGGATCTGAAGTTTGCGGGCAGCCCCTATGATCCCAAGTCCTTTGGCTGCTACCCGGGGGCCATGGTCAGGGCCCTCAACGAATGCTTTGCCCAAAAGGGGATGCTTTACCGGGCCGAGGACGCGACGGGGATCCGGACCACCGAGCTCCTTCGGGAGGGGATCGACAATGATATCCCGGTCCTCTACTGGGTCACGGAGGACCTCCAGCTTCCCAGACTGGAGCTGTCCTGGACCATTAAGGAGACGGACAGGAAGGTCAACTGGTATGCCAATACCATGTGCGCCCTCCTGACAGGCTATGGGGACGAGACCCTGGTCTTTGCCATGCCGGGGCCCACGGCCGGCGTGGAGGAGGTCAACCGCAAGCTGGCCGTCAAGCGCCATGCGGAGCTGGGCAAACGAACGGTTCTGGTTCGAAGGATATAAAAATAAAAAGGCCGCGGAAAGCCGCGGCGGAAAACAACCCTGGCCAGACCAGGACCAATGAAACCATAATCAGTACAGCATAAAAAGCTTCAACAAGGAGAAAACAATGATCAGAATTACCATGGAAAACGGCGGCGTGATCGATCTGGAACTGGATTACAACGCTGCGCCCAAGACAGTCAAAAACTTTGAAAAGCTGGTAGGCCAGGGCTTTTACGACGGCCTGATCTTCCACAGGGTCATCAAGGGCTTTATGATCCAGGGCGGCGATCCCAAGGGCAACGGCATGGGCGGCTCGGATGAGAAGATCCGGGGAGAATTCTCCTCCAACGGCTGGAACAATCCCATCAGCCACAAGCGGGGCGTCATCAGCATGGCCAGAGCCATGGATCCCAACTCGGCTTCCAGCCAGTTTTTCATCATGCATCAGGACGGAGAGTTCCTGGACGGCCAGTACGCTGCCTTCGGCCATGTGGTAAGCGGCATGGATGTGGTGGACCAGATCGCCTCCTGCAAGACCGGCTTCCAGGACAGGCCCAAGACCCCCCAGAGGATCAGGACCATCCGCATCGTGGAGGAATAAGGAAGAGCAGAGATTTGCTTTCTATTGGAGATGTTCCCGCAGATAGGCCTCGTCCAGAAGGGCGTGGGTATATTCGGCCCAGCTGTATCGGGTCATATATTCGCCCCGGTAGGCGTCGTCCTCGTCCGCCGTATCCCCTCCCTTGAGGTAGTTGAAATAATCGCAGGTCACCTTGGAGGGCAGGATGCCGATGGCTCCCTTGCTCCTTGTGATGATCTCCTCACAGCCGTGGTCCGTCAGGGTGGTGAAAAGGTCTCTTCGCAGGTTCTTCAGATAGGATCTGTGGGCGTCCACGGCGTCATTCTCCCAAAGACACCCGCAGATGGTGCTGGTGCTGCACAGGGTCCCTTTCCGGTCCACCAGAATGGCCAGCAGCTCCTTGGTCTTGGTATATTTGAAGGAGACGGGGACCTCGTCGATATAGATTTCAAAGGGACCGAAGGCCCGGATCCTTACCCGGGAGGCCGTCTGATCCTTGGGAGAAAAGCGCAGGTGGCCCATTTCGGCCAGGACCTTGTCAGGGGTGACAGGCTTTATAATATAGCCGCTGGCATGGACCCGGAAGGCCCTGGAGGCATATTCGGAGAAGCCGGTGGTGAAGATCAGATTGATCTTGGGATTCTGGTCCTGCAGGAATCTTGCCACCTCAAGGCCGTTGGAGCCCCGGAGCTTGACGTCTACAAAGGCGGCAGTGCAGGGTTCTTCTGGTTCATAGGTGAAAAGCTCATCCACACTGCGGAAGGAGATCACCTCCGCCTCCGGCAGGGCCCTGGAGATGGAATCGGTCAGGTTTTCAAGTGCAAAGCGTTCGTCGTCTACTGCGTAGATCAGCATAAAAGCCTCCGCGGCCGTCAATGTGGCGGCCTGATGTCATAGATACTTGCCCCCTTCTCAGGGGGCAATCCTATTGTAGCATAATCTGCATGATTTCAGTCTAAAGGAAACATTATGAAGATATTAACAGATTCCGGGGAGGCGGGGGCCGCGGCGCCTTCGACCTATGAGGAGATCCTGGGAAGGGGCCAGACCCTGGTCTATACCAATGTGGGCCGGTCCATGATGCCCCTGCTCCGCCAGAGAAGGGACATCCTCATTATTGAGCCAAAGCCCCCGGGAAGACTGAAAAAATATGACGTGCCCCTCTACAAAAGGGGCGGGAAATACATTCTTCACCGGATCGTGGAGGTCACGGATACAGGCTATGTCATCATAGGGGACAACAATACCTTTTATGAATATGATGTTACCGACGACATGATCCTGGGGGTCCTGACAGGCTTTGTCCGAAATGACCCGGCAGGGATCGAGAAGCTCCTCTTCTGGAAGAAGGACCGCCGCATGAAGGGAAAACGATACAGCGTGGAGGACAGGGCCTACCAGGCCTATGTCCATCTCTGGTGCGATCATCTGCCGGTCCGGATCGGCATTCTAAGGCTCAGGAACCGGGGCCGCAGGGCCCTGTCCCGGATCTATCATTTCCTCAAAGGAGACAGGCGCTGACACGGCAGGCTGTGTCAGCGCTTTTTATGGCGGTTCACAAAGCTTTTATATCTGTCTGTCGTGACAAATCAGAAGGTTTCATGTAAGATAGTTAGGATATGAAGAAAAAATATATAACAGAAAGATCACAAGTGAGAGGTGCATACATATGTGTGGTATTGTAGGTTTTATCGGACATCATCAGGCAGCCCCCATCCTTCTGGACGGTCTGTCCAAGCTGGAGTACAGAGGCTATGATTCCGCCGGCATCGCGGTCCGCGATCTGGCAGCAGATCCGGTCATCGTCAAGGCCAAGGGAAGGCTTAAGACCCTGGCTGAAAAGACAGACGGCGGCAGAGCCGTGCCCGGCAGCTGCGGCATCGGCCATACACGCTGGGCAACCCACGGAGAACCCTCCGAAGTCAACGCCCATCCCCATGTGACCGACGACTTCAACGTGGTCGGCGTCCACAACGGCATCATCGAGAACTATCAGGAGCTCAAGGAGAAGATGATCCGCAAGGGCTATACCTTCTACTCCGAGACCGATACGGAGGTCGCCATCAAGACCATCGATTACTACTATAAGAAATACCAGATGGGTCCCATCGACGCCCTGGCCAAGACCATGGTCCGTGTCAGGGGCTCCTACGCCCTGGCCGTCATGTTCAAGGACTATCCCGGCGAGATTTATGTAGCCCGTAAGGACAGCCCCATGATCATCGGCGTCAGCGACGGCGAGACCTATGTGGCCTCCGACGTTCCCGCGGTCCTCAAGTATACCCGCAACGTCTACTACATCGGCAACCTGGAAATGGCCCGTCTGACCGAAGGCCATGCCGAGTTCTATGACCTGAACGGCGATGTCGTGGAGAAGGAACTGACCGAGATCAAATGGGACGCTGAAGCAGCTGAAAAGGGCGGCTATGAGCACTTCATGATGAAGGAGATCCACGAGCAGCCCGAAGCTGTCAAGAAGACCATCAACTCTGTCATCCACTATGAGAACATTACTGCCGAGGACGGCAAGACCACCCATGGCAGGTCTGTCATCGATCTGGCCGCCATCGGCCTGACCGACCAGATCCTGCAGGACATCAGCCAGGTCTATATCGTAGCCTGCGGCTCCGCCTATCACGCCGGCATGACGGCCCAGTATGTCATTGAAGAGATGGCCAGGGTCCCCGTCCGCGTGGAGCTGGGCTCCGAATTCCGCTACAGGAACATGCTCCTGGATCCCAAAGGCCTTGTGGTCGTTATCAGCCAGTCCGGTGAGACGGCAGACTCCCTGGCAGCCCTCCGGGAAGCTAAGGAAAAGGGCGTCCGCACCATGGCCATCGTCAACGTGGTAGGCTCCTCCATCGCCAGAGAGGCGGACCATGTCTTCTATACCCTGGCAGGTCCCGAGATTGCGGTTGCGACCTCCAAGGGCTATACCACCCAGCTGATCGCCCTCTACATCCTGACCATCCAGATGGCCCTGGTCAAGGGACAGATCACGGACGAGTACGCCCAGAAGCTCATCCAGGAGCTCAATACCCTGCCCGGCAAGATCGAAAAGATCCTGGAGAACAAGGAAAGGATCCAGTGGTTCGCCAACAAGTTCGCCAACGCCCATGACGTATTCTTTATCGGCCGCGGCATCGACTATTCCATCTGCATGGAAGGCAGCCTGAAGATGAAGGAGATCAGCTATACCCATTCCGAAGCCTATGCAGCAGGCGAACTCAAGCACGGCACCATCTCCCTGATCGAAGACGGCATCCTGGTCATCGGCGTTCTGACCCAGAAGGAGCTCTTTGAAAAGACCATCTCCAACCTGGTCGAGACCAAGAGCCGCGGCGCTTACCTGGCGGCTGTGACCAGCTATGGCAACTACAGCGTGGAGGATTCCGCAGACTTTACCGTCTACGTGCCCGCTACAGACGAGCACTTCATGGCAACCCTTGCCATCATTCCTCTCCAGCTCCTTGGCTA
>CAMNJZ010000067.1 GCA_946541955.1 uncultured Lachnospiraceae bacterium
CGGTATCCTGAAAAGGTACCTGGCGGAGGGGAGGCTTTTTAAAGCGCCCGGCAGGGAGGTATAAAAAGGAGAAGACCCTTGAAGAAACTGTATCTGGACTATCCCATATATGACAGATACCGGGAGCAGACGGACGCTGACGAAGCCGTGACCCTGGATCTGGAAGGAGGGACATACCGCCTGGTCAGGGCCGGTACGGAGATCCTGGCCCTCAGAGGGGATCCGAAGGACCCTTATTACAGGGAAATTGCCGGAAAAAGCGGACTGAATTTTATCTTTGATGGAAATGTTCCGGAGATCCCCTTCTATGCAGTGCCCTATCTCTGCATCATCGGAAGGGACGAAAAGGGGGGCTTTTTTGCCGTAAGAAACCGGCCGGATCCGGAAGAGTGGTTCTTCGACGAGGCGGAGCCGGTTTATTACATCCCCGGCAGGAAGAGGGTATTCTGGATCGCCGGGAGTCTGGAAGAGCTGACAGGCGCAGGATCCTCCTGGAGGGGAGACCTTCGCGAAAGTAGAAAGATCCGCCTTTATCCTTCCAAAGAGGCGGCGGAAAGAAACAGGCTCTTTGCGGACGCGGCCATGCTTCCATACTATGAGGCGGATCCGGGGGACATGGATCTTCCCCTGCCTTTTGCGTAAAATGCGGCGGCTTTTGGGGTGAAAGGAGTTAACTGTGGAGATCAGAGACATACGGATCGATCAGGGAAAAGCCTTCGACTGGGGCAGAGCATCTAAAGACTATGCCAGGTACAGGGACATCTATCCGGAGATCTTTTATGAGAAGATCGCGGAGAGAGGGATCGGCATTAAGGGGCAGAAGGTCCTGGACCTTGGCACCGGCACAGGGGTCCTTCCCCGGAACATGCACCGCTTCGGGGCAGAGTGGACAGGCACGGACATTTCCCCGGAGCAGATCCGTGAGGCCCGGCGCCTGGCGGAGGAAGCGGGCATGAAAATAGACTTCCTGGCTTCGGCGGCGGAGGATCTGGGCTTTCCACCGGCCTCCTTCGACGCGGTGACGGCCTGCCAGTGCTTCTGGTACTTCGACCACAGAAAGGTCCTGCCCCTGATCCGGAAGTTCCTGAAAAAGGATGGGCGCCTTGCCATCCTCTACATGGCCTGGCTCCCCTTCGAAGACCCCCTTGCCGGGAAAAGCGAAGAGCTGGTCCTGAAATACAATCCCCTCTGGTCGGGAGCGGGAGAGAGGATGCATCCCATAGAGATCCCGGAGGAGGCCTCTCCCTGGTTCGATCTGGAAGACCACGAGGAAACAGAGCTTATGGTCCCCTTTACCAGAGAGACCTGGCACGGGAGGATGCGGGCCTGCCGGGGGACGGCGGCCTCCCTTTCCCCGGAGGATCTGGAAAAGTGGGACAGAGAGCACAGGGCCTTTCTTTTGAGGGAGGCTCCGGAGGAATTCTCTGTCCGCCACTACATGGCCCTGGCCGTACTCAGGAAAAAGGCTTAGGGACAGGGAGAAAAAAGAGATATGCCGCAGAGGGTTTTTCAGCCTTTTTGCGGCATATCTTATGTTCCCTGCGACCGCTTCGGGCCGGGGACCAATGGCAGGAAGGGAAAAATGCCATAAAACCCGGACGAAAGTCCATTGTTTACAGAAAATCTCTGCTGTATACTTCCTTGCCGGAAGGTAAGCAGCCGGGGAGAGACTACCTGCTTCCCGGCTTTTTAAATTAAAGGAGTTTTACATGAACTTTTCTATGAACAGTGAAATGAAACGCAGACTTGCCATGACCGTGGCAGGCGTTCTGATCTGCGGGATCAGCGTGGGCATGTTCCAGTATTCGGCCATGGGCATGGATCCCTTTCAGGTCTTTGCCCACGGGGTGTGGAAGAGGATCGGATCCATCGGCTTCGGCACGGTCTACATGGTCCTCAACCTGGTCCTTCTGATGGTGGACCTTGTGTTTCTGGACAGGAAGAAGATCGGCATCGCCACCTTTATCAATCTCTTTCTGCTGGGTTATGTGGTGGATTTTTCCGCGGGCTTTTTCTCCCGCATCCTGCCGGATCCCTCCTTTGCGGTCCGTCTTGTCTTTCTCCTGGCGGCGGTGGTCATCATGTGCCTGTCCTCGGCCCTCTATTTTACAGGAGACCTGGGCGTCTCCACCTATGACGCCATCGCTCTGACCCTTTCGGAGAAAAAGGGCTGGGATTTCCGCATCGTGCGTGTGACTTCGGACCTGATCTGCACCCTGACAGGGACTCTCCTTGGCGTCATGCCCGGGATCGGGACCATCATCACGGCCTTTTTCATGGGACCCCTCATTGCTTTTTTCAGGAAAACGGTGGCAGATCCCCTGCGCTACGGAAAAAGCAGTAAGTGACAGAATGTCTGCAGGCTCTTATGAGGGCCCTGCGGCGTACATATGCGTTTTGAAGGCTTATGGAAGCAGGATGTTCCGGCAGGAGCATCCTGTTTCTGAATTTTCGGTAAAATGTCTTCCATTTATCCCCGCAAAAGGTTAAACTGGCCTAACAAGGAGGTCATCATATGAAAGTACAGTCAAGTCCCTATCTGACCAGGCTTCGCCCTGTTCTAGGCGAGCTGCTGGAGCAGCTTCTTAAAAGGTATGCCTATGCTTCGGTCCTGGCGACAGATGTGGAAACAAAGAGTTATTCCGTAGGCCGCTCGGGCACCCGGGTGGCAGAGATCGGCTGTTTCGGCAGGCGGGGCTTTACGGCCCGGGTCTGGAAGGACGGGGGCTATGCCGAATACAGCGCCAACTCCTTAAAAAGGGAGGATATTGATCAGATCCTGCAGCATTTCGAAACGACCCTGGAGGGAATGAGCCGGTGCGCCGAGCGCTATGAGACCCCCATGCCCCAGGACGCCCCGGCCTTTCTGGCGGCATCCACAGACTATGGGGTGGATCCCAGAGACCTGGGCGATGAAAAGATCGTGGACCGTCTCACCAGGGCCCGGCTCTCTGGCCTTGCCGCCGACAGGATCCTGATCGAATGCTCCACAAGATTCAACTATCAGATCTATCATAAGGTCTTTTTGTCCCGAAACAGGGACCTGGAGCAGAATGTGCTGTTCACGGACGCCGCCGTATTCTGCCTGGCCAGAAAGGGCGAGGCCTTAAAGGATGGCTATCACGCCATTTCTCTGCTTGGCGGCGCGGAGATCCTGGACGGGCTGGAGGACTGTGCCCAAAAGGCCCTGGAGGCCGTCCGCGCTTCCCTCTCCAGCATCCCTCTGGTCCCCGGCGAGTATGAATGCATCTGCAGCCCCGAGGTGACCGGCATGATCGTGCACGAAGCCTTCGGACACGGGGTGGAGATGGACATGTTCGTCAAGGACAGGGCCCTGGCCGCTTCCTACATGGGCAGGCAGGTGGCTTCTGAGCTGGTCACCATGAAGGACGGGGCTTCCACCTCCTACGAGGACGTGGCCACCTTCTTCTTTGACGACGAAGGAAATCTTTCCAGGGATACCGTGATCATAGACAAGGGCATCCTGGTATCGGGCATCTGCGACGGCGTGTCCGCCGCCCGCCTGGGCGTTTCGCCCACCGGCAACGGCCGCAGGGAATCGGTGGACCATAAGGTCTATACCCGCATGACCAATACCTTCTTTACGGAAGGCACATCAAAGCCCGAAGAGATGATCGCTTCCGTGAAGGACGGCCTCCTTCTGGAATGCCCTACCTCCGGCATGGAGGATCCCAAGAACTGGGGCATCCAGTGTATGGTCTCCTTCGGAAGGGAGATCAGGGACGGAAAGCTGACCGGCAGGGTCTTTGGTCCCATTGTACTGACAGGCTATGTGCCGGATCTTCTGAAATCCATCACCATGATCTCCGACACAGTGGAGCACTGCGGAGCCGGTGCCTGCGGCAAGGGCTGGAAGGAATGGGTCAAGGTCTCGGACGGCGGCCCCTACATCAAAGCAAGGATCCGACTGGGTTAAGGGGGGAAGTCTTATGGACAGAATCATACAACTGCTGCAGCAGTGCGGCGTCAGCGTCTACAGACTCACAGATACGCTGACGGAGGCCGCTGAGCTGTATTTTATTAAAAAGAAACTGGATATTCCCAGATTTAAGAAGATCGAGATCATTCAGGCGGAGATCTTCCGGGATTTCGAGGAAGACGGCAAAAAATACCGGGGCTCCACCACCATCTACATGGAGCAGGGGCTGACGGACGAGGAGATCGTGCAGAAGATCAAAAACGCCTATTTTGCGGCCTCCTTTGTAAAGAATCCCTTCTATGAGCTGCCTGCCCCTTCGAGATCGGACCTGGTCCCTTCTTCCTCAGACTACAAAGACATGCCTCTGGAGGAGGCGGCGGGGAAGGCGGCAGACCTTTTCCTTTCCGTGGAATCGGATGCGCGGGCCTTTATCAATTCCGCCGAGATCTTTGTGCGCAGATCCAGGGTAAGGATCCTGGACTCCGCCGGCACCGACGTCTCCTATATGCGGGACGTTCTGCGGGGCGAATTCGTGGCCCAGTGCAAAGAGCCCGAGGATGTGGAGCAGTACCGCCAGTTCTCCTATACCGATCTGGACCTGGCCTCTTTGAAGGAAAAGCTGGAGGAGGCCATCCGGGACGTGCGGCTGCGGGCCGCGGCCCTTGGGGCGCCCGAGGCCGGCACCCGGTCTGTCATTCTGACCGGCGAGAATCTCAGAGAGCTCCTGAATTTCTACATGGCCCGGTCCGCCTCCGACATGGTCTATCCCGGCTATTCCACCTGGAAGGAAGGGGACGTGGTCCAGGGCGAAGACCAGGGCGGAGAAAGGCTGAATCTGACCCTTGCCTCGGCCCGGCCCTTCAGCAGCGAGGGCATTCCCATGCGGAACAGGCCTCTGCTCAGGGACGGGGTCCTGTGCACCGTCCACGGCGGATCCAGGTTTGCCCATTACCTGGGAATCGAACCCACCGGCAGCTATGAAAAGGTCCTTCTGGACGCAGGGACCATGTCCTTGGAGGACATGCGGAAGACCGGCGCCCTGGAGACCGTCAGCTTCTCGGATTTCCAGACCGATGAGATGGACGGCCACTTTGCAGGCGAGATCCGTCTGGCGCTGCAGAGAGGGGAGACGGGAGAGACCATCCCCCTGACAGGAGGCTCTGTCAACGGAAGCCTTCTGGAATCCCAGGGCAGGATGATCTTTTCCCGGGAACGCTACAGGGATGCCTCCTATGAGGGCCCTCTGGCTGTCCTGATCCCGGACGTGCGGATCGCAGGCAGCTAAGTCATACAGAAAACACTTTATGCGGGGAGCCCTGCCTGGAGGCAGAGGCTCCCTGTTTTATGCCCGGCGTTTCATTTCCGGCGCTTCACTCCAGGATTGTTCCTTCATAAATGTTTGGTGTATGGGCCTTTGTAACAAAACTTGTATGGCGCAGGCAGGGGCTTGCTGATAAGATTAATATGAAGAGGTGTAGGCTCTGCAGGAAAGATTTGACAGGAGAGGAAAGACCGTGGCTTATATAAGCGCTGAAAATGTGACGAAAATCTACCATATGGGCGAAGTGGAGATCAAGGCCTGCGACGGGATCAGCTTTGAGATCGAAAAAGGCGAGTTCACCATCATCGTCGGTCCCTCCGGCGCCGGCAAGACCACCGTCCTCAACATCCTGGGCGGCATGGACTCTCTGACAGACGGCCGGGTCCTTGTGGACGGCCAGGACATCAGCGGCCTCAGGGGGCGGCAGATGGCGGCCTACCGGCGGGAGAGCGTGGGCTTTGTCTTCCAGTTCTACAACCTCATGCAGAACCTGACGGCTCTGGAGAACGTGGAGCTGGCCATGCAGATCTGCAAGGACCCCATGGATCCGGAGAAGATCCTGGAGGAGGTGGGACTTGGCGGGAGGATGAACAACTTTCCGGCCCAGCTCTCCGGCGGCGAGCAGCAGAGGGTGGCCATCGCCAGGGCCCTGGCCAAGAACCCCAAGCTCCTTTTGTGCGACGAGCCCACCGGCGCCCTGGACTATGTGACCGGCAAGGCGATTTTAAAGCTCCTCCAGGACATGTGCAGGAACCGGGGGATGACCGTTGTGGTCATTACCCACAACAGCGCCCTGACCCCCATGGCGGACAGGGTCATAAAGATCCGCAGCGGAAAGGTCAGCTCCATGAAGCTGAATCCCGATCCCATGCCGGTGGAAGAAATTGAATGGTAAAGTGACGGAAAATCGATGAAAAAAGCAGTCTGGACCGACCTGTTCCGGGAAATAAAAAAGAATAAAGGCAGATTCATGTCCATCTTCTGCATCGTCATGCTGGGAACGGCCTTCTTTGCAGGGCTCAGATCCACAGGCTATGACATGAAGTATTCGGCTGATCATTTCT
The DNA here is from genome assembly GCA_946541955.1 of uncultured Lachnospiraceae bacterium. Lineage (GTDB taxonomy): Bacteria > Bacillota > Clostridia > Lachnospirales > Lachnospiraceae > CAG-791. The sequence continues at coordinate 6,326 of CAMNJZ010000067.1, forward strand.
ATGATGACAACCGTCTGATGGACGTAAGGGTGGTCAGTACCCTGGGCCTGACAAAGGAGGACCTGAGGGACCTTTCCGATCTTCCGGGGGTATCCATGGCCGTGGGCGGCCGGACCGGGGAGGTCCTCCTTCATACGGAGGATTCGACGCTTTCGATCCGGACCATCGGCCTGACCCGGGGCATCAACGACGTGGTCCTTTCGGAAGGCCGCCTTCCTGAAAACATCCATGAGTGCCTGGTGGACGCCGACAACTTCATCCAGGAGGGATACAGGATCGGGGATACCCTTACCTTTCTTTCAGGAGATGAAAAGGCCCTGGACGAGACCATGAAGGAGGATACCTTTACCATCGTGGGCATGGGCTACCTGCCCTATTATACAGATCTGACCCGGGGCTCCGGCAGCACCGGGGACGGGTCGATCGACGGCTTTGTCATTCTGGACCCCGCCGTTTTTGACATGGACGTCTATACCGAGGCCTATCTGCGGGTCGAGGGGGCAGACAGGGAGATGACCTTCAGCGCTGCCTATGACGCCCTGGTGGAAGAAGTCACGGACAGGATCGAATCCCTTTCCGAGATGGCTGTCATCCGCCGCTACGACCAGGTCTATCAGGAAGGAACAGACGCCATCGCCGACGCCAGACAAAAGGTGGAGGACGGCGAGAAGGAGCTCTCAGACGCAGAAGAGGAGCTCTCCGAGGGCCGGCAGGCCATTTCGGACGGGGAACAGGAGATCCGGGACAGGGAAAAGGAAATAGAGGACGGCTGGAAGGAGACGGCCAAAGGCAGAAAGGAGCTGGAGGATGGCCAGAGGGAAATTGGCAGCGGCAGATCCCAGCTGAAGGAGGCCGAAAGGACCCTGGCAGAGAAGGCAAAGGAACTTTCCGAGGCCAAAAAACAGACCCTGGCGGGACAGAAGGAATACGAAGAAGGGGTCCTGGCCTTTGCCGGGAGCCAGAAGGCCTATGAGGAAGGCCTTGCCCAGTATGAGGCAGGGAAAGCCATGTACGAAGAGGGCCTTGCCCAGTACGAGGAAGGCCTTGCCCGGCTGGAGGCGGGAGAAGCCCGGTATGCAGAGGGAGAGGCCAGCTATGAAGAGGGCTTTGCCCAGTATGAGGAGGGCCTTTTGGCCCTTACGGAAAAGAAAGCCTCCTATGAGGCCGCCCTTGCCGACTGGCAGGCGGGAAAGGAAGGGGTCCTTGCCGCGATGGAAAAGGCCCAGGCGGCCCTCTCCGGCCTGGATCCGGAGGAGGAAGGCTATGAAGACAGGAAGGATGGCTTGGAGAAGGAGCTGGAGAGCTTGAGGAACCAGGACGCGGCCCTGGACGGAGAGAAGGCGGCCCTGGACCAGGCGGGCGAAGAGCTTGCCACGGGAGAAGCGGCCCTTTCCAGGACCAAAGAGACCCTGGATGCATCCGCCGCAGAGCTCCAGGCTTCCAGGGAGGAGCTGGAGACCAGCCGCAGGGTCCTGGAGGAGACCGGGGCCCGGCTGGAGGAGACCCGGCAGACCCTGGAAGTGACCGGGGCCCAGCTGGCCCAGGCCAAGACCGCCCTGGCAGAGGGCGGCGCCCAGCTGGAGGAAAGCCGTACTCAGCTGGAAGAAGCCGGAAAGCAGATCGAAGAGGGCGAAGCGGCCCTTTCCGAGGGCAGAAAACAGATCCGGGAAAACAAAAGGAAGCTGGAAGAGAGCCAGAAGCAGATCGACGAGGCCTGGCCGGCAGTCTATGAAGCGGAAGAAAAGCTCCGGGACGGCCAGAAGAAGCTCCAGGAAGGAAAGGAAGAGCTGGCCGAAAAGAAAAAGGAGCTGGAGGAAGCCCAGGCCGAATATGACGAGGCCTACCCGGATGCGGCAAAGAAGATCGAAGACGCCAAAAAGGAGATCGAAGACGGAGAAAAGGAGCTGGCAGACCTGGAGGTGCCTGAGTGGTATATCCTGGACCGGAGCCTGACGGAAAGCCTTGTGGGCTATGACCAGAATGCGGACCGTATGACAAGCCTGGGCCATGTCTTCCCGGTCATCTTTTTCCTGGTGGCGGCCCTGGTCAGTCTGACGGCCATGACCCGCATGGTGGACGAGCAGAGGATCCAGATCGGGACCCTCAAGGCCCTGGGCTATTCGGATTTCACCATTGCAGGCCGCTATCTTTTCTACGCCCTGACAGCCACCGTGGGAGGCGCCCTGGTGGGCATCGCCTTCGGCGGGTGGTTTTTGCCCCAGCTGATCATCCAGTCCTACGGGATCATGTATACGGGCCAGCTCTATCATGAATCGCCGGTCAACTGGGACCAGGCCCTTCTGGGACTGGGGGCGGCCGTTTTGTGCACCGGCGGGGCGACCCTGCTTTCCTGCCTGGGCCAGCTCAGATCCGGGCCGGCCCGGCTCATGCGGCCCGAGGCGCCCAAAAGCGGCCAGAGGATCCTTCTGGAACGGGTGCCCTTTGTCTGGAAGCGGCTGAACTTTACCCGGAAATCCACCCTCCGCAACCTGACCCGCTATAAGAAACGATTTGTCATGACCATCATCGGCGTAGGAGGCTGTATGGGCCTTCTGCTGGTGGGCTTCGGCCTCCATGATTCCATCAACGAGGTGGCAAAGAACCAGTACATTCATATCTTTACCCAGGAGGCGGCGCTTTCTGTGGACAAGAAGACGACCCCGGAGGAATGGGAGGACCTGCAGGGACAGGTGGCGGCCTATCCCGGGGTGACGGAAACGGAGCGGCTCTGTCTCCTTTCCGTGGACCTGATGCACGAGGGCCATATCCGGACGGCCAGTCTCTATATCCCGGAGGATCCTGACAGGACAGAGTCCTTCCTGCATCTCAGGGACCGGATCAGCCATACATCCTACGCCTTCCCCCGGGAGGGTGCGGTAATCTCGGAGAAAACGGCCTCCATGCTGGACCTTTCCGTGGGAGACCTGGTCACCATTTCCCGGGAAGGGGAGAAAAATGTCCAGATCCCGGTCACGGCCATCGCGGAGAACTATGTCCTGCACTATCTCTTCCTGTCACCGGATTCCTACAGGGACCTGTACGGACAGGAACCGGAATACAACAGCCTTTATCTCAACTATGAACCCAAGTCGGCCGGGGAGGAGTCGGAATTCGGCGCCTTTCTGATGGACCTGAAGGGCTGCACCGGCGTAGGCTTTACCACCGATCTGGAAAAGAACATCGACGACATGCTGGGGATTTTGGGCAACATCGTCCTGGTCCTGATCCTGTCGGCGGGTCTTTTGGCCTTTGTGGTCCTGTACAATCTCAACTCCATCAACATCATGGAGAGGCGGCGGGAGCTGGCGACCCTCAAGGTCCTGGGCTTTTATGACCAGGAGGTGGCTGCCTATGTCTACAGGGAAAATGTCCTGCTGACCCTCCTTGGCATCCTCCTGGGCCTTGTATTCGGCACCATCCTGCACCGCTTCACCATCGTGACGGTGGAGGTGGACCTGATGATGTTCGGCAGAAGCATCCGGCCCATCAGTTATCTTTACAGCATCCTGATCACCTTCGGCTTTGCCCTGATCGTCAACGGCGCCATGTATTTTTCTCTGAAAAGGGTGGATATGATCGAATCCCTGAAGAGCGTGGAATGAGCCCTGGCAGGAAGAGGCCTGGCGGAAGAAGAAAGAAGACAAGCTATGAAACGATTCGTAACCTACAAGGCCTCCGCGGCCGAGGAGGGAAAGACCATTTCGGCCTGGCTGCGGGCCCTGGGCTTTTCCGCCGGGCAGATCGGACGGATGAAGTTCCGAAGGGACGGGATCTGTCTGAACGGGCAAAGGGCCAGGGTCAACAGGACCCTGAAGGAAGGAGACTTGCTGTCCCTGCAGCTAATGGATCGGGGAGAGGACATCCGGGAGGGAACGGACACAGCGCCGGCCCCCGGAAAAGTGGTCTGGGCCGATCCCGCTCCGGAGGTGGGGCCTCTTCAGGTCCTCTATGAGGATCCGGACCTGCTGGCCGTCCATAAGAGGGCCGGCCTGGTCTGCCATCCCTCCCCCGGCCACTATGCGGATACCCTGGCCAACGGGGCGGCCGCCTATCTGAAGGACCAGGGCATCACGGGAAGGCTCTTTCTTCTGGGCCGCCTGGACCGGGACACCTCGGGCATTGTGATCTTTGCCAAGCACGCCGAGGCGGCGGCCATGCTGGGAGACCAGAGAAAGAAGGGACTCTTTGAAAAGATCTATCTGGCGGAGGCCCGGGGGGCCTTTGCAGGGGAGGAGGGCCTTGTGGATGCCCCTCTTCGCAGGATCCGGGACACCATGCACATGGAAATCCATCCCCAGGGGAAGGAGGCCAGGACCTTCTACCGCGTGCTTGGGACCCGGGAGGCGGCGGGAGAGACCTTTTCCCTCCTTCGCTGCCGGATCGAGCACGGCAGGACCCACCAGATCCGGGTCCACCTGGCTTCCACAGGGCATCCCCTGTATGGAGATCCCCTTTACGGCCCCTTTGCCGTTCCCCTGGGAGTCGGCAGAGAAGTCCCAAGAGCCGGAGAGGTGGACCTCCATCTCCATGCCCTTGCCTGCCATTTCCGCCAGCCCTTTACAGGCGAGGAGATCAGGGTCACGGATCCCCCGCCGGCCTGGGCCAGGCAGTACGGCAATCTGCCCCTCTTTTAAAGGCAGTCTTTTATGAAGCGGACAGAGGCCTCTCTGGCATGGACGCTGTCTTTTCCTTCAAAGTCGTGCCCTGCGCCGGGAATGATTTCCAGGCGGCTGTTTTTGCAGAGCCGGGCGGCCTTCCTGGACCAGGAGACGGGGACCAGAGGGTCCTTTTCCCCATGGATCAAAAAGACGGGCCCCTGACAGGCCAGGCAGATCTGGTCTGCGTCCAGGGCAGCGGCG
>CAMNJZ010000068.1 GCA_946541955.1 uncultured Lachnospiraceae bacterium
GCGCAACTGATTCGTAATCAGTAGGTCGAGGGTTCGAGTCCCTTTTCCAGCTCTTGAACGCGCGGGTAAGCAAAGATCGCAGAGTGGTCTTTATATTCGCGCGTTTTCATATGTTTACAGTACCTTTTTGTTGATACCATACCTAAGGGAAAGAGAGGAAACGCTATGGCACAGCTCTGGGGCGGACGGTTTACCAAGGAAACGGATGCGTCTGTCAAAGCCTTTAACGATTCTCTTCGTTTCGACTCCCGGCTTTATCATGAGGATATAGAGGGCAGCATGGCCCATGCCTCCATGCTGGGGAAACAGGGGATCATCAGCCCCGCGGAAGCGGACAGGATCATCGACGGCCTTGGCGTGATCCTGGCCGATATCGAAAGCGGGACGCTTCCTTTTACCGACGCCTATGAAGACATCCACAGCTTTGTGGAAGCCAATCTGATCGACAGGATCGGAGATACGGGCAAGAAGCTTCATACAGGCCGCAGCCGCAACGACCAGGTGGCGCTGGATATGCGCCTTTATACCCGCAGGCAGATCGATCTGATGCATGGGGAGATCAAGGCTCTTCTTGCAGTGATCTTAAAGATCATGGAGGAGAATACCGAGACCTATATGCCCGGCTTCACCCACCTGCAGAAGGCCCAGCCGGTCACCCTGGCCCACCATTTCGGCGCCTACTTTGAAATGTTCCGCAGAGACCTCCTCCGCCTGGAGGACTGCCGGGAGAGGATGAATTACTGTCCCCTGGGAGCCGGCGCTCTGGCAGGCACCACCTATCCCCTGGACAGGGATGCTGTGGCAGAGGCTCTGGGCTTCTACGGACCTACCTTCAACAGCATGGATTCCGTGTCCGACAGGGACTATGTCATTGAACTGCTTTCAGACCTGTCCCTGATCATGATGCACCTGTCCAGGTTCTCCGAGGAGCTGATCCTCTGGAACTCCAACGAATACCGGTTCGTGGAGATGGACGACGCCTTCTCCACCGGCTCCAGCATCATGCCCCAGAAGAAGAACCCTGATATCTGCGAGCTGGTCCGCGGCAAGACCGGCCGGGTCTACGGAGATCTGTTTTCTCTTCTGACCACCATGAAGGGCCTGCCCCTTGCCTATAACAAGGACATGCAGGAGGATAAGGAGCCGGCCTTCGACGCCATTGATACGGCCCATGCCTGCGTCAGGCTTTTTACCGGCATGCTGGAGACCCTTTCCTTCCGAAAGGACGTCATGGAAAAGAGCGCTGCCAGGGGCTTTACCAACGCCACCGACGCAGCAGACTATCTGGTGGTGAAGGGCGTGCCCTTCCGGGATGCCCATGGCATTATCGGAAGACTGGTGCTCTACTGCATCGAAGAGGGCAGGGCCATCGAGGAGCTGAGCCTGGAGGAGCTGCAGCGTTTTTCGGACGCCTTCGAAGAGGACATCTTTGAAGCAGTTTCTCTGCGGACCTGCGTGGACAAACGTCTTACGGCCGGCGGGCCTGCGCCCGAAGCCATGAAGGCAGTGATCGAAAACAGAAAAGAGTGGCTTGCCACCGTCTGAAAATAATCAAAAAAGCAATACAGATCCGCCTGCAGGCGGAGCAAGGAGATCAACATGAGCGATAAATTAAAAGTTGCAGTTCTTGGCGGCACAGGTATGGTGGGCCAGAGATTTATTTCCATCCTGAACAACCATCCCTGGTTTGAAGTCACGGCCATTGCAGCCAGCCCCAGGAGCGCAGGCAGGACCTATGAAGAGGCTGTGGGCGGACGCTGGAAGCTGGACGGCGAGATCCCGGAATCGGTCCGCGGCATCACCATTCAGGATGTTTCCGACGTAGAAGCCGTTTCTTCCCAGGCAGACTTCTGCCTCAGCGCAGTGGACATGTCCAAGGATCAGATCAGGGCCATCGAGGAGGCCTATGCCAAAACGGAGACGCCCGTGGTTTCCAACAACAGCGCCCACAGATGGACGCCGGACGTTCCCATGATCATTCCGGAGATCAACCCGGAGCATACCGATGTGATCGCTTACCAGAAAAAGAGACTGGGCACAGAACGCGGCTTTATCGCCGTCAAGCCCAACTGCTCCATTCAGGCCTATGCCCCTGCCCTGGCAGCCTGGAAGGAATATGAGCCCTATGAAGTGGTGGTTTCCACCTATCAGGCTATTTCCGGCGCCGGCAAGACCTTTAAGGACTGGCCCGAAATGGTCGGGAACGTGATCCCCTACATCGGCGGCGAAGAAGAAAAGTCTGAGAAGGAGCCTCTGCGCATCTTCGGCCATATCGAAGACGGCGTCATCGTGCCCGCAAAGAGCCCTCTGATCACCAGCCAGTGCATCCGGATCCCCGTACTCTACGGTCATACGGCCACTGCCTTCCTGAAGATGAGAAAGGAAGCCGAAAAGGAAGAGCTGATCGAAAAGCTCACCGCATTCAGAGGCCTGCCTCAGGAGCTGAAGCTCCCCAGCGCGCCCGCTCAGTTCATCCAGTACATGGAAGAGGACAACCGTCCCCAGGTCAAGCTGGACGTCAACTATGAGAACGGCATGGGCGTTTCCATCGGCAGACTCAGAAAAGATACCATCTACGACTGGAAGTTCGTAGGACTTGCACACAACACCATGCGCGGCGCTGCCGGCGGTGCTGTGGAATGTGCCGAACTCTTAAAGGCCATGGGCTATATCCAGGCCAAATAACAGACAGGAATTTATGATACACCGGCAGCTGTCCCGCAGGCAGAGAGCCGGTGTGTCTGATTCTGCATACTGCGCAGGCTGAGGTGACATGGGGAAACAGGTATTTATAGCAGAAAAACCGAGCGTGGCCAGGGAATTTGCAAACGCCCTGGGACTGAATTTCAGATCCAGGGACGGCTATATGGAGGCAGAGGGGACCTATGTGACCTGGTGCGTGGGGCATCTGGTCACCATGTGTTATCCGGACGCCTACGATCCGGCCTTAAAGCGCTGGTCCCTGAATACCATTCCCTTCATTCCGGAGACCTACCGCTATCAGGTCATCGACAATGTCAAAAAGCAGTTCGGCATTGTGAAAAGGCTCCTGACGGATCCGGAGGTGGACACCATCTATATCTGCACGGACTCGGGACGGGAAGGGGAATATATCTACCGTCTGGTGGCCCAGGAGGCCGGCGTGCAGGGGAAAAACCAGAAGCGAGTCTGGATCGATTCCCAGACCAGGGAGGAAATCCTCCGGGGCATCCGGGAGGCAAAGGACGACAGGGAGTATGACAACCTGGGCGCCGCCGCCTACCTGCGGGCCAGGGAGGATTACCTGATGGGCATCAATTTCTCCCGGGTCATCACCCTCAAATACGGAAACGGGATCCGGGATTTTCTGGGACAGGATAAATGCGTTGTTGCCGTGGGCCGGGTCATGACCTGTGTCCTTGGCATGGTGGTCCGCAGGGAGCGGGAGATCCGGAATTTCGTGAAGACCCCCTTCTACCGGGTCATCGGCACCTTCAGCCCGACAGGCCGGGAGGAGAGCTTCCAGGCCGAATGGCACGCAATGCCGGGCTCTGTCTATGACAAGTCGCCAAAGCTCTATAAGGAAAACGGCTTTCTGAAGGAAGAGGATGCGGCGGCCCTGATCGCCTATCTCCGGGAGGGAGAGGAGGCGGAGCGGATTCCCAGAGTCTCCTCCATCACCCACAAGAAGGAGACCAAAAAGCCGCCCCTGCTCTACAACCTGGCCGAGCTCCAGAACGACTGCTCCCGCTATTTCAAGATCAGTCCCGACCAGACCCTCCAGGCCGCCCAGGAGCTTTATGAAAAGAAGCTGACCACCTATCCCAGAACAGACGCCAGAGTCCTTTCCTCTGCCGTGGCCAAGGAGATCGGCAAAAACCTCAAGGGCCTCTCCCGCCTGCCCATGTATCTGCCCTATCTCCGGCAGATCCTGGAGAGCGGTTCCTACAAGAGCATCGGGAAGACCCGCTATACCAATGACAAGGCCATTACGGACCACTACGCCATCATTCCCACAGGCGACGGTCTCCAGGCCCTGCCTTCCCTTTCTCCCACGACCCAGAAGGTCTATGAGCTGATCGTCAGACGCTTCCTGGCTATCTTTTATCCGCCGGCCGTATTCGACAGGATCAGCCTCGCTGTCAGGATCAAAACGGAGGAATTCACGGCCCAGGTAAAATCCTGCAAGGAAAAGGGCTATCTGGAGGTCATGGAGTATTCCTTCTTCAAAAAGAAGGAGACAGACCCGGAAGAGGAGGACCAGGAGAAGGAGGACTTTGGCCTCTCGCCCGAGACAGCCGCCCTCCTCAAAAAGAACATGGTCCTGGATCTGAAGGATCTGCAGATCAAGAAGGGGGAGACCACCCCGCCCAAGCGCTACAATTCCGGCTCCATCATTCTGGCCATGGAAAATGCGGGCCAGCTGATCGAAGAGGAAGAGCTGCGGGAACAGATCAAGGGGAGCGGGATCGGCACCAGCGCCACCCGGGCGGAGATCCTTAAAAAGCTGATCTCCAATACCTATCTGTCCCTCAACAAAAAGACCCAGATCATTACCCCTACCCAGATGGGAGAGATGATCTATGATACAGTGGACTGCTCCGTCAGACCCCTTCTGGATCCCAAGCTGACAGCCAGCTGGGAAATGGGCCTCACCAGAGTCACGGAAGGAAGCGTCTCCGAGCAGGAATATATGGCCAAGCTCAGCGACTTTATTGTGAGACGCACCAACTATGTCAAGGAGAGCGACTACCGTCCCCAGCTGGCACAAAAGTACAGGGAGACGGCCGCCTTCTATCCGGAGAAAAAGACCCGGAGGACCGCCGCTTCAGGAGCCGGAAAGGAGACCGGCAGAGGAAAAGGCAGAAAGAGGACTTCCGGGAAGCCGGCTGCAGCCGGGAAAGGAGAGGAAACATGAGTATGGAGGAATATCGGATCGACAGGATGTATGACCTGACACAGACGATTGCGGCAGAGCTTTTCGAAGGAAAGACCTATCCCTGGGAGGTCCTGGGGGATATCTCGGACTTTATCCTGAAGCTGGGCCCGACCCTTCCCGCAGACAAATTTGAAAAGCGCGGCGAAAACGTATGGGTGGCCAGGAGCGCAAAGATTTTTGACTCCGCCTATATCGGCGGACCCTGCATCATCGATGAGGGGGCGGAGATCCGCCAGTGCGCCTTTATCCGCGGCTCAGCCATCGTAGGCAAAAAGGCCGTGGTGGGCAATTCCACAGAGCTCAAGAATGTCGTTCTCTTTGACCTGGTCCAGGTCCCCCATTACAATTATGTGGGCGATTCTGTCCTGGGCGTCCACGCCCACATGGGAGCAGGCTCCATCACCTCCAACGTCAAGGCGGATAATAAGGAGGTCGTGATCCACAACAAAGAGGAACACATGGCCACCGGCCGCCGCAAGATCGGGGCCATGCTGGGCGATTATGCAGACATCGGCTGCAACAGCGTCCTGAATCCCGGGACAGTCATCGGCAGACATACCAATGTATATCCTGTATCCATGGTCCGGGGCTGTGTGCCGGCAGACCACATCTATAAGGATAAGGATCACATCGTGAAAAAGATCGCGGACTAAAGTCATGGACCAGCTTACGATCATTGCCTTTGTGGCCGCCCTCCTGATCGCTCTTTTGTATGCAGGGATCAGAGACGGAAAAAAGCGGGCCGCAAAGCTGAAAAAAACACTGACAGAAAGCTATGGCAAAGCCTCTGACAAGGTCATGGCTCCGGAACGCTATGAGCAGGTCAGCCTTTATTACAAACGCCATAAAAAGGACTTCCAGATCGATGATATCACCTGGAATGATCTGGACATGGATACCATCTACCATACCATGGATTCCACCAGGTCCAGCGCAGGCGAGGAATATCTCTACTACGTGCTTCGGACGCCGGCTTCAGGCCCTGACCAGATCCATTTTACCAGGGACCAGCTTTCCTTCCCGGACCAGGATGAAAAGACAAGGCTCAAGCTCCAGCTCCTTTTGAACGAGCTCGGACATACCGGCCGTTTTTCCATCTACCAGTACCTGGATTTCTTTGAAGAGGTGAACGCAGCCCCTGTCTGGGTCCATCTGGTCTCCCTGGTCCTGCCCTTTCTTGCGCTGGCAGTCATGTACTTTCATGTGCAGCTGGGGCTTGTGCTGCTTTTGGCAGTCCTGACCTATAACATCATTTCCTACTATAAGGAAAAGGCCAGGATCGAGCCCTACCTGGTCACGGTCAAGTATCTGCTCCGCATGATGCGGACAGCTGCGGATGTCCAGGCCCTTCCCTGCCCTGCCTTTAAAGAGGAGATCCGTGAACTGACAGACATCCTGCAGGCCTTTTCCTCCTTCAGGAAGGGAGAGGGCCTTTTGTCCATGAGCGACAATACCGGGTCCGGCAATCCCCTGGACCTTGTCATGGACTATCTGAAGATGGCGACCCATCTGGATCTGATCAAGCTTACAGGCATGCTGGGGGAGGTCACCGGCAAGGCGGACAAAATCGACCGGATGATCACCATCCTGGGAAGGCTGGACGCCTGCATCAGCATCGCCTCCTACAGAAGGAGCCTGCCTGTCTGGGCAGAGCCCGCTCTTAGTGAGGAGGGCCCCCTGGTCTTTGAAGCCGAGGATCTCTGCCATCCGCTGCTGGGGGACCCCGTCCCCAACAGCATCCGGGCCGGGCGCCCGGTCCTTCTGACAGGCTCCAATGCCTCCGGCAAATCCACCTTTTTAAAGGCGGCGGCTCTCTGCGCCCTGCTTGGCCAGACCATTTCGACGGTCCCTGCAAGGAGCTGCAGGACCCGCTACTGGCGGATCTATTCCTCCATGGCCCTCAGGGACAATCTGCAGGGCGGGGAATCCTACTTTATCGTGGAGATCCGGTCCTTAAAGAGAATCCTGGATGCGGCAGCTCAGGACAGCTCCGTTCCGGTCCTGTGCTTTATCGACGAAGTCCTTCGGGGCACCAATACGGTGGAAAGGATCGCGGCTTCTGCGGAGATCCTGGAGAGCCTCTCTGCCGGAAATATCTTTTCCTTTGCGGCGACCCATGATATAGAGCTGACAGAGCTTTTGAAGGACAAATATGACAATTACCATTTCCGGGAGGAAATCGTAAATAAGGAGGTCGTTTTCAGCTATCAGCTGCTGCCAGGCCCTTCGGATACAAGAAACGCCATCCGGCTTCTGGAATCCATCGGCTATGACAGGGAGATCGTGGAATCGGCCAACCGCAGAGCCCAGACCTTCCTGGAGAGCGGAAGCTGGAGGTAATATGCAGAAAGTGACGATTTATACAGACGGCGCGGCCAGGGGCAACCCGGACGGGCCGGGCGGCTACGGGGCCATTCTTCAGTACACAGACCGGGAGGGCGTCCTGCATGAAAGGGAGCTGTCTCAGGGCTATGAGAAGACCACCAACAACCGCATGGAGATGATGGGCGTCATCGCAGCCCTGGAGGCCCTGAAGCGCCCCTGCAGCGTAGACCTATATACGGATTCCCAGTATGTGGTCAACGCCTTTGAAAAGGGCTGGATCCGGAACTGGAAGAAAAACGGCTGGAAGACCGCTTCCAGGGAACCGGTCAAGAATAAGGAGCTCTGGGAGAGAATGCTGGCGGCTGCAGCGCCCCACCAGCTGACCTTTCACTGGGTAAAGGGCCATGCCGGCCATCCCGAGAACGAACGCTGCGACAAGCTGGCTACCACCGCCGCAGATCAGTACAAGAAAGGATAGAAGCGTCATGTCTGAAACAATCCGCATCCGGTACCTGAGCGACAAAGTGGAAAGGCTTCGCCCCATAGGAGACAAATCTGACTGGATCGATCTTCGCAGCGCCGCAGATGTGGAACTGAGGCAGGGAGACTTCGCCCTGATCCCCCTGGGGGTCGCCATGGCCCTGCCGGAGGGATACGAAGCCCATATCGTGCCCAGGTCCTCCACCTTTAAGAATTTCGGGATTCTCCAGACCAATCACATGGGCGTTATTGACAATTCCTACAGCGGAGATCATGATGAATGGAAGATGCCTGTCCTTGCCATGCGGGATACCCTGATCCATGCCGGCGACAGGATCTGTCAGTTCAGGATCATGAAAAAACAGCCGGTCCTGGTCTTTGAAGAAACGGACCATCTGGGCGGCCCCGACAGGGGCGGCTTCGGCAGCACCGGCGTTCAATAAAAAACTTAAAATGCCCCCAGCGGGGCAGAAAGGAAGATTATGAAAATCAGAACCAGATATGCACCCAGCCCCACCGGCAGAATGCACGTAGGCAACCTCAGAACGGCTCTGTATGCCTATCTGATCGCAAAACATGAAGGCGGAGATTTCCTGCTTCGTATCGAGGATACGGACCAGGTGCGCCAGGTGGAAGGCGCAGTCGATATCATCAACCGCACCCTGGCCGATACCGGCCTGATCCCGGATGAGAGCCCCGACAAGGACGGCGGCGTTGGCCCCTATGTACAGAGCGAACGCGTCAGGGCCGGCATCTATGACAGGTATGCAAAGGAGCTGATCGAGAAGGGAGAAGCATATTATTGTTTCTGTGACGCCGAAAGGCTCTCTTCCCTGACCCAGGTCGTGGACGGCAAGGAGATCAGCGTTTATGACAAGCACTGCCTCCACCTGTCCAAGGAGGAAGTGGAAGCAAAGCTGGCGGCAGGCGTTCCCCATGTCATCCGTCAGAACAATCCCCAGGAAGGGACCACGACCTTCCATGACGAGCTCTACGGAGACATCGAGGTGGAGAACAAGGAACTGGACGACATGATCCTGATCAAGTCTGACGGCTATCCCACCTACAACTTTGCAAACGTGGTGGACGACCACCTGATGGGCATCACGCATGTTGTCAGAGGCAACGAATATATTTCCTCTACTCCCAAGTACAACCGCCTCTATGAGGCCTTCGGCTGGGAAATCCCTGCCTACATCCACTGCCCCCTGATCATGGGCGAGGACAAGAAGAAGCTTTCCAAGAGAAGCGGCCATTCCTCCTATGAGGACCTGATCGAACAGGGCTTCCTGCCCCAGGCCGTTGTCAACTTCATCGCCCTGCTGGGCTGGTCTCCTGACAGCAATGAGGAGATCTTCTCTCTGGAGGACCTGGTCAGGGAGTTCGATTATAAGAGGATCGGCAAATCCCCTGCCGTCTTTGACTATACCAAGCTCCGCTGGATGAACGGCGAGTACTTAAAGGCCATGGATCCCGACACCTTCTATCAGATGGCGGAAAAGTATCTGAAGGAGGTCATTACAAAGGACCTGGATCTGCGTCACATCGCGGAACTGGTCCGGACCAGGATCGAGATCTGGCCCGATATTCCGGACATGGTGGATTTCTTCGAAAAGGTTCCGGAATACGACGTGGCCATGTATACCCACAAAAAGAGCAAGACCAATCCTGAGATCGCGCTGAAGATCCTGGAGGAGGAGCTTCCTCTCCTGGAAGCCCAGGAAGACTTCACCAACGATGCGCTTTTTGCCATGCTCAAGTCTTATGCAGCTGAGAAGGGAATCAAGATCAATACCGCCCTCTGGCCTGTCAGAACTGCCGTTTCAGGCAAGCAGGTCACGCCCGCCGGCGCCTCCGAAATCATGGAGATCCTGGGCAAGGAGGAGTCTCTTGCCAGAGTCCGTGCGGCGATGGAGAAGCTCAGGGCTGCTCTTTGATCCCATCCGATACGAGAAGACCTTCCCCTGACCAGGCGGAAGCGATCCGTTTTGCCTCCGGGCCCTGCCAGATCATAGCAGGGCCCGGCAGCGGCAAGACCTATGTCCTGGTCGAACATATCACCTATCTGATCGAGTCCCTTCACATTTCTCCCTCCTCCATTCTTGTTCTCACCTTTTCAAAAGCGGCCGCTCTGGAAATGCAGGACCGTTTTCAAAAGCGTACCGATTCTCTTTACCCCGATGTCACCTTCGGGACCTTTCATTCCGTTTTCTATCACATCCTAAGACTTTCCACCGCAAAGCCCATCCAGGTGGCGGACCAGGCCGCCAGGACCGGTTATCTGAAAAAATGTCTGGACGAATATTTTGCCGGGGAGCGCTTAAAGCCCCCTCTGGAATCCCTTGTTTCCGAGATCTCCCGCTGCAAAAGCGCCGCCGGCCGAAAATACACGGTATCCAGATCCTTCCCCTATCCCGATATCTTTCAGAGGATCCTGCAGGACTATTCCGCCTTCTTGAAGGAAAACGATCTGATCGACTATGACGACATGATAATGGAATGTCTCCGCCTGCTCAGGTCCAGCAAAAGCCTTCTGCAGGCCTGGCAGGGCCGGTTTTCCTATATCCTGGTGGATGAATTCCAGGATATCAATCCGGCCCAGTATTCCGTGATCCGCCTTCTGGCGGATCAGCATAAAAATCTCTATACGGTGGGAGACGACGATCAGTCCATCTATGCCTTCCGGGGCTCCAATCCTGCCTGTATGAAATGGCTGCAGAGAGATTTCCAAAGCTGCAGGACCATTTATCTGACCCTGAATTTCCGCTGCGGCAGGGCCATTGTCAGGGCGGCCGGGAAGGTGATCGCCGAAAACCGTCTGCGCTTTGCCAAGAAGATCCGGTCGGGCCTGGATCTGGAGGGGACCTTTGCCGTCAGGGGCTATGAAACAGCTGTAAAGCAGTACGAGGGCATCGCAGAAGA
>CAMNJZ010000069.1 GCA_946541955.1 uncultured Lachnospiraceae bacterium
TAAAGACCAAAGGGAATGCTCCTTCTTGTTATTTTATCCTCTTCCCGTCAGGCCCAGCTCCCTGTAAATGGTATTGAGGACTCTTTTTTTGTCTCCGGTCCACTGGGGGGCGATCAGAAGCTTCTTTGGTCCGTCCCCGGTCAGTCTGTGGACGATCATGGAATCCGGTATTTCCGGCAGGATCTGCTTCAAAAGCGCCGTATACTCCTCCAGGGTCATGACAGGCACCCTGCCTGCTTCATACTCCCCGGCCAGATCCGTTCCCCGCAGCACATGCAGGAGCTGAAGCTTAATGCCCTCCGCCCCGGAGGCAGCCACATAGCGGACCGTCTCCAGCATATCCTCCCGGCTCTCGCCCGGCAGGCCCAGGATCACATGGACAATGACCTCGATCCCGGCTGCATGGAGCTTTCGGACCGCTTCATCATAGACGGCCAGGGGATAGCCCCTGCGGATGTAGGCGGCCGAGGCCTCATGAATGGTCTGCAGGCCCAGCTCCACCCAGACAGGCTTTATACGCCGCAGGTCTGAAAGGAGCGCCATCACATCCTCTCCCAGGCAGTCGGGCCTTGTGGCTATGGAAAGGACCTCTATATCCTCCTCCAGGATCGCCTCCGTAAAGATCCTCCGCAGGTAGGAAACCGGGGCGTAGGTCCCTGTATAGCTTTGAAAATAGGCGATATATCTGCCGCCCGGATTCTTTTTCTCCACGCGTTTTCTGGCTTCCCGGAGCTGGTCATGGATGCTTTTGCCCCTGTCGGCCGCAAAATCGCCGGAGCCGCCGGCGGAGCAGAAAATGCAGCCTCTGGTATCCAGGGTCCCGTCCCGGTTGGGACAGGTCACATCGGCGCTCAGGGAAAGCTTATAAAGCTTGCAGCCAAATCGTTCTCTCAGGTACTCATTCAGAAGTTTCATAAATGCCTCTCACAAACATCTGCGCCCCCTTCTGGCAGCGGCCGCCGGAAGGATTTCTTCCTCCCGCAGCTGCAGAAGAATCTCTGGAGTATATGCAGCCGGATAGGGTATAATAGGACCTGTTCCCCGCCCCAGACAGGGTGACAGGGAACGATCCTATCAGAGAAAGGTAAGAATACCCTATGACACAGACAATTAACTACACAGAGGGACTGCTGGACTTTATCCGCACATCCCCCACTGCCTTTCATGCAGCAGAATCGATCCGACAGGCGCTCCTGGCCCAGGGCTTTACCGAGCTTTCGGAAGCGGACCGCTGGGATCTGAAAAAGGGAGGCGCCTATTTTACCATGCGCCACGGCTCCTCCCTCATCGCATTCCGGATCGGCAGGGAAGTGGACCGATATGGATTCATGATCGCCGCCTCCCACAGTGACTCTCCCTGCTTTAAGATCAAGGAGCAGGATGAGATCCGGGTCCGGGACAAATATGTGCAGATCAATACAGAAGGCTACGGCGGCATGATCTGTCCCTCCTGGATGGACCGTCCCCTTTCCGTGGCAGGAAGGCTCCTGGTCCGGAAAAAGCAGGCGGACGGGAGCGAGCTCTATGAGCAGAGACTGGTGGATCTGGACCGGGATCTGGTCCTGATCCCCAATGTAGCCATCCATATGAACCGGAAGATCAACGAGGGCTACAGCTATAACAAGCAGGTGGACATGCTGCCCCTCTTTGGGGATAAGGATACCCCCGCAGGGGCCCTGCGGCAGCTGGCGGCCAGGGAGGCCGGCGCTGACCAGGAAAGCGTTCTGGGCTCGGATCTCTATCTTTATAACCGCATGCCCGCCAGTATCTGGGGCTCTCATGGAGAATTCTTCTCCGCCGCCAGGATCGACGATCTGGAGTGCGCCTATACGACCCTCCAGGGCTTTCTGGAAGGAAGGAGCGACCGGGGCATCCAGGTCTACGCCTGCTTCGACAATGAGGAGGTCGGCTCTGTGACAGGCCAGGGAGCGGCTTCCACCTTCTTTAAAAATGTCCTTTACAGGGCCGCTGCTGCCCTGGGCATGGACGATGAGGATTACTGCTGCATGTGCGCCAGGAGCTTCCTGCTCAGCTGCGACAACGCCCACGCCGTGCATCCCAACCATCCTGAGAAGACAGACCAGACCAACTGCGCCTACATGAATGAAGGCATTGTGATCAAATCCCACGCCGGCCAGAAATATACCAGCGGCGGTCTTTCCATCGCCCTCTTCAAGGGCATCTGTGAAAGGGCCGGAGTCCCTGTCCAGTACTTTGCCAACCGGTCCGATATGATGGGCGGAAGCACGCTGGGCAACATCGCCATGCGCCAGGTCTCCATGCCGGCCGTGGATATCGGCCTGGCCCAGCTGGCTATGCATTCCGCCTATGAAACGGCAGGCAGAAAAGACATAGACTACATGGTCTCGGCCTGCAGAGAGTTCTATAGCAGCGCGGTCACCCTTACCGCGGACGGCCAGACCCTGGTGGTCCCTGCCGCTTCAAAGTAAAGGCTTATCCTGCTTCTATTCTCTGGTCATCTTGGCCCGAAAGAGGATCCGCCGGGTCCCTTCCAGGTTGTCGAAATCCACCTCATAGGTCAGGGTCTTTTCCCCGATGCCGACGATCCTGCCGGGTCCGAAGCCTCTGTGAACGACCCTGTCACCGATCTCGAACTGGGCCCTTTCCAGGACTTCCTGGGAGGGCCCTTTCTTTCCGATCCGGGAATTGCCTGCCAGGGTCAGAAGGCCCGGCTCAATATCTGAAAGAAAGCTGGAGGGCGCGCCTGCCGGGATGGGCCCTCTGGCCTTATAGGCGCTCAGATACAGCATGCTTCTGGCCCTGGTAAGGCCACATAGAAAAGCCTTCTCTCCTCCTCCATCTGATCCTGATTTCTGAGCTTGCGGCTTGGAAACTGGCCTTCCACCAGGCCGTTGACAAAGACCGTGTCAAATTCCAGGCCCTTGGCGGTATGGATGGTCATGATCCTGACCGCATTTTTCTCCTCGTCGTCATCCTGGCCGGAAAAAAGGGCAAAGTGGGCCAGAAGGTCCGACAGGGGGATGGGCTCGTCATTCTCCTTTTCCATAGCGTCAATGGCGTCTACCAGCTCGGAAACATTGTCCAGCCTGGTCTGATCCACGTCTCTTTGCAGCTCTTCTCTGTAGCCCAGATCCAGGACCATCCCGGTCAGCTGGGCGGAGGAATATTTCTCATAGACCGCATGAAGATGCATGATGTCCTGATAATACTGGAGCAGGGCTCCTTTCTTTATGCTTCCCTCCAGGATCATGGACCCCAGGCCGTCGATCAGCTTCATATTCCTTTCCCTGGAATAGGCCCGGAGATTTTCCAGAGATTTCTTTCCAAAGCCCCTTCTGGGCCGGTTGATGGTCTTTTCGAAATCCATGTCATTCAGGGAATAGATCATGCGGAGATAGGCCAGGACCGTCCGGATCTCCTCCGAGCCGTAGAACCTGGCCCCGCTCAGGATCCTGTAGGGGACCTTTTTTTCAATAAAGGCTTCCTCCAGGGCCCGGGTCTGGGAGGCCGCTCTGACCAGAACGGCGTGATCCTGCCACTTTTTCCCGGCTTTTATATCCTCCAGGATCTGCGAGGCGATCCAGAGGGCTTCCTCCTTTTCGGTCGGCAGACAGTTATAGACCGGCTTGTCCCCATGGGGATTGCGGGTGAACATTTCCTTGGTGATCCGGTTCGTGTTGGAAGAGATCAGGGAATTGGCCGCTGCCACGATCTCCGGCGTGGACCGGAAATTTTCAAAGAGCGGGAAGTCCTTTGCCCCCGGGTACTGGCTGTCGAATCCGATCATGTATTCCACCCTGGATCCCCGCCAGCCGTAGATATTCTGATCATCATCTCCGATGACGAAAAGATTGTGATATTTGCCGGAAAGCATGGATAAAAGCTCCTGCTGGTCCCTGGATACGTCCTGGAACTCATCGCAGAGGACATACTGACAGCGGTCCTGCCAGCGGGAGAGGACCTCTTGATTTGTCCTGAAAAGATACAGGACCAGGTGGAGCAAATCCGTAAAATCCGCCAGATAATGGTCTCTCTGCAGGAGCATGTAGCCGTAGAGGATCTGATGGAACTGGTCGGAGGCGCTGCCTGCCAGCTCTGTCAGGGCCTTCTTGTCAGGGCCGGTCATCAGAGGGACATACACACTCTCCTGGGCCATCTTGAATTCCTGGATCTCCTCCAGATATTTATGGGCTGAAAGGTCCTTCAGCTCCAGCTTCCGTTCTGCGGCAGCCGTCCGGACCAGGTCTACCTGGTCTCCGGTATCGATGATGGAGAAGGTCTTTGGCCAGTTCAGATGATGGGCCTCCTCCTTGAGGATCTGGTTGCAGAAGCCATGGAAGGTGCCCATGAAGCAGGTGCTGTCATCGCCTGCCAGCTCCCTGAGTCTCCTTCGCATGGAAGAAGCCGCTTTATTGGTGAAGGTAAGACCGATCACGGAGGCAGGATCCACATACAGCTCTGTGATCAGATAGGCGATCCGGCGGGTCAGGCAGAAGGTCTTGCCGGATCCCGGCACAGCCGCGCATCGCTGATAGCCTTCTGTATCCTCTATGATTTTTAACTGCTGCTTTGTGGGTTCGATGGGCATGGTTTCCTCCTGGATGGGCAGGCGTCTGCCTGCAGGTTTCTATCATCATACCATATCCCGCAGGCTATGGAACATGTGTTTTGCTTCTTTTAAAAATTTTCCGCTGGTCCAGGCGGAATGTGTCCGGCGCGGAGGACCTCTGCTATAATAAGGGACAGGAAGGTATTTTAGAATCTGCGCGGGCATGGGCCTTCGCAGCAAGAAATGGGAGGAAGAAATGGCTAAGAGAATACTTGCGCTGATCGGCGAGGATTTCGAAGACCTGGAGCTGTCCTATCCTGTCCTGCGTCTCAGGGAGGAAGGCTGTCAGGTGGATCTGGTCGGGGAAGAGGCCGGCCATGTATATCACGGCAAATACGGCGTTCCCTTTACGTCCGATATGAGCTTTGACCAGGTCGAGGCAAAGGATTATGACGGCATGCTGGTGCCCGGCGGCTGGGCCCCCGATAAGCTCAGACGCTTTCCTAAGGTCCTGCAGCTGGTAAGAGAAATGAATGCAGACGGCAAGCCCATCGGGCAGATCTGTCATGCGGGCTGGGTCCTGATCTCGGCGGGTATCCTGCAGGGCAGGACCGTCACCAGCACCCCGGGCATCCGGGATGACATGACCAACGCCGGTGCCACCTGGGTGGATCAGGCCAGCGTGGTCGACGGAAATATTATTTCCGCCCGCAGGCCTCCGGATCTGCCGGAATATATGAAGGATTATATCCGGGTCCTCTTCGGTTAAAAAACCAGCTCCCTTCACAATCGTGAGGGGAGCTGTTCTCTTTCCGGGGCTTATTGTCCGCCTGTTTTCCGAAAGGCCGGCGCATACCTGGCAGCGAGCCGGATAGCCTCGATCATACTGATCTCGGAGGCCAGGCCCTTTCCGGCAATGTCAAAGGCCGTGCCATGGTCCACACTGGTCCGGAGAATGGGCATGCCGTTGGTAATGGATATGGTCCTGTCGAAATCCAGGGTCTTGGTAGCAATGTGGCCCTGGTCGTGATACAGGGACAGGACCGAGTTGTATCTGCCCAGGGCAGCCTGGTGGAAGACCGAGTCCGCCCCTATGGGGCCTGCCACCTGATATCCCATCTCCTGCAAGGCTTCCACGGCCGGCGTGATCTCATTGACTTCCTCCCAGCCAAACAGACCGTGCTCTCCGCAGTGGGGATTCAGGCCAGCGATCGCCATGGTCCCCTCCCTGACGCCCAGCCGCTCCAGGGCTTTCATGCATTCCCTGACACAGGAGATGATGTTGTCCCTTGTGATGTGATCCAGCATGTCCCGGATAGACAAATGCCTTGTCAGGAAGAAGACCCGCAGGCCGTTGGTCTCAAACATGGTCAGAGGATCCTTGGTCCCGGTCAGGGCCCCGAAGATCTCGGTATGCCCGATAAAGGGGACCTTTGCCGCCCGCAGGGCTTCCTTGTTGATGGGCGTTGTGGCAACGGCGTCTGCCCTGCCTGCCATGGCCAGGGCGATGCTCTTTTCGATATAGGCGTAGGCGGCCCTGCCGCACATGGCCTGGACTTTGCCATAGGAAAAGGTACCTGGATCGATGCCGCCCAGATCGATCATGTTCAGGATCCCTGGCTGATAATTTCCCTCCTCCGGCTCCTGCACCGTATGGATGGTCAGCGGGGCCTTTTTGATGCGGATGGCCTGGTCCATGATCCTTTTGTCCCCGATCAGCAGACAGCGGGCAAAGTCGCAGACCCTGGGATCAGACAGGGCGCCGGCCACGATCTCGGGACCGATCCCGGCGGCGTCTCCCATGGGGATCACAATCAGAGGTTTATTCATCTTCCGTCTCCTTATCTGGCATTGATGCTGTTGATAAAGGCGATGTAGCAGCCAAAATCCCCGCAGCGCTTCCGGTTTACCTTATCGTCGGCCTCATAGCCGATCTCCTCTCTCCAGGCGGTATCCAGACCGGCCTCCTTCATCTTGTCCGCCAGCTCGTCCAGGGCGATGATGACCGCATTGTGCCTGGCAGTCCTTTCATCGTTCCGCTCCTTGCGGACAGGCTTGGGCATGAGCTTCCAGCCTGCCCTGGTATCGATATAATTGGTCCCTGCCCGGACCAGCTTGTCATAGGCTTCCTCTCCTCCTTCCAGGCTGCGGACGCCCGCAAGCATGGCCTCGTGGAGCCGGTTCATATCCTCGAAGGTCAGTACAGAAGGTTTTTCAAGATATTCAGAATAAGTCGTGATCATTTCCGATTCCTCCTTATTTCCAGGTGATGATCTGCAGCTTCCCTCTGATTATACCATTTCTGCCCCGGCCCGGGGAATTGCCCCTCCTTATTTGCCGGCAGAGGCCGATATTTTCTCAAACAGCTCCCGGACCGCATACCAGCCGGGCTCCTTGCCCGTTCCGGGCCGGTAGAGATCCCGGACCGTCCGGATCCCGCACTTTCGAAGGCCCTGGAGGGCGGTCCCTGAAAGGGAGAAGCTCTCTATGTCTCTGTCCATGGCCTTGCCGGCGGGCCGGACCAGGACCTTTTTCTTTTCTGCCGGGCCAAAGAGCCGGTCCTGGGAGAGCATCTCCTCCTGCAGAGAAAGGATCCTGTCCAGGATCTCCTCCCCGCTCCTGACTCCCAGATTGCGGACCCGCATCAGCCCCTTTCCGTCGTCTGCGCTCCCATAGGCGACAATGTCCCCTATGGTATTGCAGCCGCACCGCTTCAGACAGTTGTAGGACCTCACCGACAGTCCCAGATCGCCTATATCCCTGCTTAAAAGAGCCGGTCCTGTGAAGACCTGGATCGTCTTTCCAAAGGCGGAAAGCTCCTTTGTGTCACTCTCCCGCAGAGGATCCGTTTTCCGGGGACTGTCCTTCCAGATGTTCAGGTTCTTGATATCGTACAAATGCAACGCCTCCATCCTTATCCATATAGGTGGTCACCACTGTGTGCCACTCGATCCGCCGACAGCCCTTCATGGTCCTGAAGAAGTTGTTGGCAAAAAAACGCAGCTGTGTCTGATTGGGCGCAAAGCCCATGGCGTGGATCCTGCAGTCTCCGGATACTCCGTAGATCTGCCGGATCATATCGCTCCCTGCCAGCTTTTCCAGGATGTCCTCATAGTTTTCAGGGCTGACCTCCAGATCGATAAAGAATTTCATCCCTTCCGCGACCATGGTGGTATCCACGATGGCCCTGTAGCCCTGGATCACGCCGGCCTTTTCCATATCCTCCATCCGTTTTTTCACGGAGATACGGGAGATTCCCACCGCATTTCCCAGGTCCGAATAGGACATTCTGGCATGGTCCTTTAATAGTACCAGGATCTTCCGATCGATTTCATCCAGTCCTTCTATGGTCATTTTTCCTCCCGTGCAAACGCACGCAAATCAGCTGGTCTTTTCAGACATCTATGGTAGCAGGCGCCTCTACTGGATTCATCATAGCAGTAAAAAAGGCCTCTCACAAGAGGCCTGGAAACACATTGTTTATGCAAAATTTCATTTTGTAAGTATTACCGCAAATAATTTCGTTTTGAAGTGCCCTGCATCTTTTTGATAAATCGGCAAGGGAAGGCTTCCGGCAGGCTTCCTGCCGCTTTCCATCATGCCGGGGACTCTTCCGCTTTCCCATCCATCCTGTGGATAAACCGAACGTAGGAAACCACCAGGGCCAGAGCCGTCACAGCCCAGCTCAGGGGATAGCAGGCCATAAGGACCCCATATTCGTGAAATCTGGAAAAGACCAGCATGACCCAGCCGATCCGGACACCGCATACGCCAAAGAGGGTCAGGACCGCCGGCACCAGAGAATAGCCATAGCCCCGAAGGCTCCCCGATATGATCTCCATGACCACATTGATGAGCTCGCCGGACAGAATAAACTGCAGGCGGATCAGGCCCAGGCCGATTACGGCCGCATCCCTGTTAAAGATTCCAAGCAGGGGCTTTCCTGCCGCCAGGATGGAAAAGCTGACCACCGCGCAGACAGCCAGGTCCATAAGCAGGCTGATCCTGGTGACCTTTCTGCAGCGGTCCAGGCGGCCCGCTCCATAGTTTTGTCCCACGAAGGTGGTACAGGCCTGTCCAAAGGAATTGATCACAAAATAGCAGAAGATCTCAATGTTAAAGGCTGCCGAGGAAGCCGCCATCACGTCGGGGCCCAGAGAATTGACCGCCGACTGAATGATGATGTTGGAAAAGGAAAAGACCATGCTCTGGACAGCGGCCGGGATCCCGATCCGCAGGATCTGGACCAGGGCCGGCCTGTAGATCCTGAACTCCTCTCTCCGGATCCGGAATTCCCCGGGATGCCGCAGGAGCAGGATAAAAAGGACACAGGCACTGAAGGCGTTGGAGACCGCCGTGGCAATCGCAACGCCCGCCACGCTCAGATGCATGACACAGACGAAAAAGAGGTTCAGGACAATGTTGATGACCCCGGAGGCAGTCAGCACCAAAAGAGGGGTCCTGGTATCGCCCTGGCTTCGAAAGATGGCCGCCAGGAAATTATAAAAAATAATCACCGGAATGCCGATAATGTAGATCCGCATATAGAGAACGGACAGGGGCAGGATCTCCGCAGGGACCGACATTTTCTGCAGGATCCAGGTCACACTGAGCTGTCCGGCGACAGCCATGAACAGACCGCTGACAAGGGCAAAGGCCAGGGAGGTATGGACGCTTTTACGGATCCCCTCCGGGTCCTTTTTGCCTATGCAGCGGGAAATGACCACGTTGGCTCCCATGGAGATGCCGGTGAAGGAATTGACCAGAAGGCTGATCAGGGACGCATTGCTGCCCACTGCCGCCATGGCATTTTTTCCGGCAAACTGTCCCACCACCGCCACGTCGGCTGCATTGAAAAGCTGCTGTAAGATCCCCGTTGCCGCCAGGGGCAGGGCAAAAATAAGGAGCTTATCCCCTATGCTCCCATTTAGAAGATCCATGGATGACTGACTCTTTCTCATTTTGCTTGTCTCTTCTCCTCTCCGGGCTGCCTTTGCCCGCAAGTTCCTTTCAGGCCCGGTATTTTTATCTGTCCCCATCGGCCCGGCTGGAGCCGTCTGCATAGTTCAGGGTAACGCCCGGCTGTACGTTATAAACATATACATTGAAGCACAGGCCCTTCCCATGGTCCTCCACAGACCAGGCCTCCATGATGACCCCGTGGCAGAGAAGGTCCCTGCCGGCAAAGACCGGGGTGACCCGGTAGAGAACATGATAGCCTGTATCCCAGAGATAGTCCATGACCTGCCTTTCAAAGGGCAGCATGCCGCTCACATTAAAGTACCTGGTCCCTGTGATCAGATTCTTTTCGTTGGCGCTTTGCCCGGTCAGGGTATAGGCGATCAGGTGACACCTGTGATAAAGAAAGGGCGGATCCGAATCAATGATGCCCTTATAGCGGACCTGCTGCCAGCCGGAGGGCCGGATCCCCTTCATGTCCTCCCGGGCCTCCTCCGTCATCATGGACGGGTCCAGCAGGGCCCAGGCAGGGCCGCAGCGGCCAAGACTGTCCAGTTCGCTGTAGGATTCGCCGAAAAAGCCTGCCGTCTCCGGGTCGAAAAAGGGCACGTCTCCGTGCAGCACATAATAGGCCTGGTCCCGGTAGGCCGGAATCTCCAGCTCTGCCTTCTGGCCCTGGCCCAGATCCACGGATATGGCCTGCAGGGCCGTTTCCTCCCGGGCTCCCGGCCCCAGGCGCCGCAGCACATAAAGCATGGCAAAAAGAAGGGCAATAAAGAATATCCTTGCAAAAAACAGGCCAAGCTGTCTTCGCCTGCCTGCGGAGGCTTTCCGTCTGCTTTCCTTCTTCATGGCGTCTCCTTTCTGGAGAACATCTTACCAGAAAGGAA
>CAMNJZ010000070.1 GCA_946541955.1 uncultured Lachnospiraceae bacterium
ACCCGTGACCTCCACACTGCCAGTGTGGCGCGCTCCCAACTGCGCTAATGCCCCGTTCAACATTGACTATATTAGCAGATTCTGACCGGTTCGTCCAGAACTTTTTTTCTTCAAATTTCGATATTTATCAATTTTGTTGTTTTGTGTATAATGTTAGTGCTACTAAATCGGATGGAGAAAACAGTACGATGATCCAGGAACTCCTTTTAAACAAGACGATTCTGGCCGGCGCAGTCGGATGGATGGCGGCGCAGGTCATCAAGACAATCATATATGCAGTCCTTAATAAAAAAATCGATCTGACAAGAATGGTGGGAGACGGAGGAATGCCCAGCGCCCATTCGGCGACCGTTACGGCTGTGGCGATCTCCATTGCCTATGAGTGCGGACTTGGTTCTCCGGTCTTTGCCCTGGCCGCCTTCTTTGCCTTCATTGTTATGCATGATGCATCCGGCGTCCGCCTGGAGACAGGCAAGCAGGCCCAGCAGATCAACGATATGTGGGAGCTGATGGCCAGGATGACAGATGAAGTCACGCCCCCGGAGCAGAAGCTTAAGGAATTCGTGGGGCATACCAAGCTCCAGGTCGCCATGGGCTTCCTCTGCGGCCTGATTTCCACCCTGCTTCTTTATACTTTCATCATGTGATCGAAATTCTGCTGCCATGACCGCTTTGCGGCCATGGCAGTTAAAAATTAATGGTTTAGGACATTGAACGGTATTTTCCTCTAATGGTACAATAGATACAGATCCGGTGCGGGGAAGGACCCGGCCGGGCCGTGAACTTTCGATGCATTCGCCTGTGAGAAATGGAGGTGAATATGGGAAGGATTATTGAAGGCTACTGGGACTGCGCTTATTGCGGGACCAAGCATATCCTGGGACGAAACAGGAACTGTCCCAACTGCGGAAAGCCCAGAGGCGAGGACGCCGTCTTTGCCCACGATGCGCCCAGTGAAGAAAATCTGGTGGAAAAGCCCGAGGAAGTCAGCAAGGAGGCGGACTGGCACTGCGAGTTCTGCGACTCCCTGAATCCTGCCTCGGCCAAGTTCTGTGAATCCTGCGGCTCCCCCAGATCGGATAAGACCTACTTCCAGATGAAGGAGGAGCATCAGAAAAAGCAGGAAGCCGCCCAGGCCATTGCCTCACCGCCTCCGCCGGCTGCCCCTGCGAAATCCAGGCTGCCGCTGCTGCTTCTTATAGCAGCCGCCATTGCCCTGATCTTCTTCCTTACAAGGCCCGCCAAGGCAGATCTGACAGTCCAGGGCATGGAATGGGCCAGATCCGTGACCGTGGAGGAGCAGAAGACCCTGCAGGAGTCGGGCTGGAACGTACCTTCCGGCGCCAGGGTCTATGATGAGAAAAGGGAAGTACAGACCTATACCCAGGTCCTGGATCATTATGAGACCAGAGAGCGTGAGGTCGAAGAAGAATATATCGACCATTATGAGGATGTAGTGGTCGGTTACGAAGACCTTGGAAACGGATATTTCGAGGAGATCACGGAAAGCCAGCCGGTCTACGAGACCCGCTATTATACAGAAACCTATGAGGAACCGATCTATGTAACGGTCCCGGTCTACGGCACCAAATACTATTATGAGATCGACCGCTGGGTCTTCGAAAGGGAAGAGAATTCGGCAGGCAGTGCGGGAGAAAGCCCCTACTGGCCGGAGCTGAACCTGGAGGACAATGAAAGAGAGGGAGACAGGACCGAGCAGTACACACTGACGGCGGTCGACGGCAAGGACAAGGTCTATACCTACACCTGCAGCGGGCAGGCGGAATGGGAGAAATTCCATGTGGGCGATACCTTCAATGCGACCCTTTCCGGAAACCGGATCGTCCAGATCCAGCAATAAAAAGGAAAACAGCAGACTGATTTCAAAAGCGCTTCACTTTGCCTGCAGAGTGAAGCGCTTTTTATGGCATTTTTATACCTGCGGTTTAATTGTCAAACAGATAGGGGTATGGTATTATATTTGTCGGAGAAAGCAGAAGCTTTCTCATCATAAAAAGGCTCCTCAAAGGAAAGGAGCCGGAAAGGAAGAAAGAGATGTTCACAGCAGTCAACCTGAAATCACTTGAATATGCTTATGATGTACTCCCGCTCATTACGTTTGTCGTAAAGAGTGATGTTTTTGTGCACCCATACAGGACCAGGCTGATGCTGCAGACCGGGCTGGGGAAATAATCCTGAGAGGGATTTTCTTCGTGCCGGGAAAAGCATTTCGTTTGAAAAGGATGATTGATTCGCCTGTCCTGCCTGGGACAGGCTTTTTTTATTGAGGTGACAATCAGGATGGAAATTAAAGGAAGATACAATACAGCCATATGCTATGCAAGAGTGATCGAGGAGGAAGCCATCGAGCAGATCCGCCGTATGTGCGACTACCCCTTCACAGAAGGATCCCGGATCCGGATCATGCCTGACGTACACGCCGGCGCCGGATGCACGATCGGGACCACTATGACGATCGAAGGAAAGGCCGTTCCCAACATTGTCGGGGTCGATATCGGCTGCGGCATGTACACGGTGGATCTGGGCAGGGGAGACATCGATCTGGCCCGCCTGGATGAAGCGGCCCACTATATCCCCTCCGGACAGAATGTCTGGGAAGGCCGCAGAGAAAAGTTCGACCTGGAGGAGCTGGACTGCTACAGGGAGCTGAAGGATACAAAGCGCCTGGAGAGAAGCCTGGGAACCCTGGGCGGAGGCAACCACTTCATTGAAGTGGACCGGGCCGAGGACGGGACAAATTACCTGGTCATTCATTCCGGCAGCCGCAACCTGGGCAACCAGGTCGCCCGCATTTACCAGAATCTGGCCATCGAACTGCATTCCGGCAAGGAGGACTATCTCAGACAGCGGGAGGAGATCATCCGTACCTATAAGGAGGAGGGCCGCAGAAACGAGATCCAGGAGGCCCTGAAGGCCCTGCAGTGGGACAGGCAGGACCCCGACATGCCGGACGATCTGTGCTACTTATACGGGGTCTATCTGGACAGATATCTGCATGACGTAGAGATCTGCCAGCGCTTTGCCCGCCGCAGCCGCGAGAAGATGGCGGAGATCATTCTGGAGCGCACAGGCCTTGCAGGCAGGGATGCGTTCCATACCATTCACAACTACATAGATACCAGGGAGATGATCCTCAGAAAGGGCGCCATCGCGGCCCATAAGGGCGAGAAGGTCCTGATCCCCATCAATATGCGGGACGGATCGGTCCTTGCCATCGGCAAGGGCAATCCTGACTGGAACATGTCCGCGCCCCACGGGGCCGGACGACTGATGTCCAGGAGCAGGGCAAGGGAGGACCTGTCTCTGGAGGAATACAGAAAGACAATGGAGGGTATTTATACAACATCCGTCAATGAGAATACGCTGGACGAAGCGCCTATGGCCTACAAGTCCCTGGAGGACATCATTGATGTCATCCGGGATTCCGTAGACATTGTGGATGTAATGAAGCCCATATTTAATTTTAAGGCAGGCTGACCATGGAAAGAGCATGGTCTTCCTGCCGGAAAGGAGAAGACCATGACGATTCCTACGATAGACATGGAAAGGACAGGCTCCAACATAACAAGACTGCGGGTCGAAGCCGGCTTCTCAGTGAAGGATCTGCAGGAAGTCTTCGGCTTCACAACGCCCCAGGCCATCTACAAGTGGCAGCATGGAACAGCCATGCCTACGCTGGACAACCTGATCATCCTGGCGGCTGTTTTCAACGTGCATATGGATGATATAATTATCCG
This sequence comes from uncultured Lachnospiraceae bacterium, assembly GCA_946541955.1. Classification (GTDB taxonomy): domain Bacteria; phylum Bacillota; class Clostridia; order Lachnospirales; family Lachnospiraceae; genus CAG-791. The sequence continues at coordinate 3,759 of CAMNJZ010000070.1, forward strand.
GAACGAAGCTGTATAAGGAGCCGGCGCTTCCGGACCGCCCCGGCCCGGAAGCACATCCGGTCAGGCTGGAAGAAAGGAGATTTCTGTGATTTATACACCCCTTACCATGAAAGCCATGAAGATCTGCTTTGCGGCCCACAGGGACCAGGTCGACAAAAGCGGCGTGCCCTATGTGTTTCATCCGGTCCATGTGGCCGAGCAGATGACTGACGAGTACACGACCGTGACAGCCCTGCTCCATGATACCGTGGAGGACACCTGGGTCACCCAGGCCTATCTGCGGGAGCAGGGCTTCCCGGAGGAGGTCCTGGAGGCCATTGCCCTCATGACCCATGACGACGCCCTGCCCTATCTGGACTATGTCCGAAAGCTGAAGGACAATCCCATCGCCAGGGCGGTCAAGCTGGCGGACCTGGCCCATAACTCTGATCTGACCAGGCTGGCGGGGGCGGATGAAAAGACCCTGGAAAAGGCCCGGAAACGGATCCTGAAATACCAGAAGGCCATGGAAATACTGAAAAGCTGAAAAAAGGACCCGGAAAACTGTCATGTGTCAGTTTTCCGGGTCCTGGTTTTGTATATTCCTGAGGATTTTCAGTGGGAGCGGGAATGATTCTCGCGGAAGCGTTCAAAGGCTTTTTTGGCGTCGTTCCAGGCGATGTCCTTGCTGACCTTTCCCAGCTTTTTCAGGGTCTCCAGAACGGATTTCTGGAGCTCAGGATCCATTTCTCTGGCGGCCTTGATGATGGCGTTATAGGTACTGATCTTGTCCAGCCGGAGATCTTCCAGCGTGGCGGCACCGGAGGCCTCCATGGAGTCAAATACGGCGTTGACGAACTGTACCTTTTCCTCATCGCTCAGACTGGAGAGCCACTGGTCCAGGGCCGAATCCAGGAATCTGCTGGAGGCCGACTGGCCTTCCGCCAGCTCAAAGCCGTTGTAATTGGCCTGCCAGTAGTAGGGATTGTGCTGATTGAGCCAGTTGGACGAGCTGCAGCGGACGATTCGGCTGGCGTGCTTGTTGTCCATGATAATGCTTATGATGGAGGATTCGGGGACGATCAGCTGGACCTTGGGCAGGACGGCCTGGTATTCAGGCGTTTCGGTGATTTTGGTATTGAAGCCCGGTCCGTCGTTGGAATAAACGACCGTGATCCGGTCCCTGAACTCCTCCCTGCAGAAGGCGGAAGCATAAACGGCCAGGTTGCCTCCCTTGGAGTGGCCGCCCACCATGACGGGACCGGCGATGGATTCCAGGACCGCATTCAGGTACTGGACAGCCTGGGACTGGCCGGGCGTTTCATGCATGAAGCTGGTATTGAAGTCCTCCCGCCAGCCGACCAGGGAATGGTCCGTGCCCCGGAAGTCCACAAAGACGCCGCCGCCGGGCAGAAAGCAGGTGACCGCGGAAAACTGCAGATGTCTTTCTCTGTCTATGTCATTGACATAGCGGCTCAGGCGGATCTCTCCAAAACGCCGGGTCGAAGCCGCCGTGCAGACCAGCTTTCTGGGGTCATTGGGCAGGCAGGACTGATCATAGCCCATGTCCATATAGAGGGGATAGACATCCTTGACGGCAATGGATCCCTGCTGGCCGGGGCCGGGGACGATGTCTCCCATGTCCAGATAGGCAAACTCCGTAAGAATCAGGTTGTCGACTTCATTGAAGGGGCGCTCCAGAAAGGTGAGGTCCCCTCTCCATTCCATATAACTGATGATATCTGCCATGTATTACACTACCTCCGGCAATTCTCATAAAACAGATCCAAGGATCAATTATATACTAGCACATGTCCCGGGAGCTGCCCCGCCTTTCCTGTTAAGATTCTTCCATTAAAAGCACTGCGGCCTGATAGCCGGCAAGATAGATCCTGCCTTCCTGGATGGGAGGCTGTGGGCCGTTGGTCAGAAGGAGGCGGCCAGGGGTCCCCGGCAGGGGGAGGTCCCGTCCTTCCTTTTGATAATTTGCAATGACCAGGATCGTCTGGCCCTCAGACTTTCTGAAATAGGCCATGACATGGTGGAGGTCCTGCAAGCAGGGAATGAGCTCGCCCCAGACCAGGGTCTCCTTATAAAGGGGGTCCCTGCGGAGGGAGGTCAGCTTTTTATAATACTGGTAGACAGAATCGGGATCGGCCGCCTGGGCCTCCAGGTTGATCTCCTTGTAGTTGGGATTGACCCGGAGCCAGGGCGTCCCCGTGGTAAATCCGGCGTTTTCTCCTCCTGTCCACTGGAAGGGGGTCCTGGCGTTGTCTCTGCCGAACTTCTCCACGGCCCGCAGGGCCTTTTCAGGACTGACGCCGGCCCGGATGGCCACCTGATAGTTGTCGAGAGAGGAGATATCGTCGACCTCCTCAATGGAATGCAGGGGCACGTTTTCCATGCCAAGCTCCTGGCCCTGGTAGATCCAGGGCAGGCCCCGAAGGAGAAAATAGACGGTGGCCAGCATTTTTTTGCTGGTGACAGAGGCCTCCCCCTCCGGGATATAGCGGGAAACGCCCCGGGGCTCATCATGGTTTTCGATGATATTGGAAAGAAAGCCTATGTCCTCCACCCGCTTCTGGGCCTTGAAGACACAGTTTCTGTAATCATCGGGGGTGATGCCGGCGTCATCGTGCCATCCCCCCATGCCGCGGCCGAAAACGGCCTCGGAAAAGTCGAACATGGTGGAAAAATATCCATTTTCCCCGATAAAATCCGGAAGCTCTTCTTCCTTTTCGTTGAAGACCTCCCCGACGGTAAAGGCCCTGTGGGGCAGGAAGGTCCGATCCCGCATCTCGCCCAGAAATTCTCCGACGCCCTCTGCGTCCCGGAGCATGTTGTAGATATCGGACAGGCCGTCGTCCCTGTCGGCAGGATAATCCCGGAAGGGGAGGGCCTTTTTGATATTGATAATGGCGTCGATCCGAAAGCCTGCAAGGCCCTTGTCCAGCCACCAGTTGATCATTTTATAGATCTCTTCCCGGAGGGCGGGATTTTCCCAGTTGAGGTCAGGCTGCTTTTTATGGAAAACGTGCAGATAGTACTTGTCTTCGTGGCCGGGGAGCTTCTCCCAGACAGGGCCTCCGAAATAGGACCGCCAGTTGCAGGGGAGCTTTCCATCCCGGACGGTCTCTATATAGAAGTACTTACCGTATTTTCCTTCGGGATCCCGGCAGGCCTCTTTGAACCAGAAATGCTCGTCGGAGCAGTGGTTTACCACAAGGTCCATGACGATATACATATTTCTCTGCCGGGCTTCCTTCAAAAGCCTGTCCATGTCCTCCATGGTGCCAAAACGGGGATCGATCCCGTAATAATCCGCGATGTCATAGCCCTGGTCCGCCAGAGGAGAAACATAAATGGGAGAGAGCCAGATGATATCGACGCCCAGGTCCTTCAGATAATCCAGGCGGGAGATAATGCCGGGAAGGTCTCCAATGCCGTCTCCGTTGGTATCCAGAAAGCTCTTGGGATAGATCTGATAGGCTGTCTTGTCGTGCCACCACTGTTTTTTCATGGGACTATACCTTTCTCTGAGGGTCCGGCCTGCCGGAAAGTTTTTCAATGGATCCTTTTCAATTCTATCCTACAATAGTTTTCCATTTTGCGCAAAAGATACCTGGTTCTGGCAGACAGAAGCTGCAGACGGATCACACAGAACAGATAAACTTGTTGAAATTAACAGAACATACTGTCAAAAATAACGAAAACATGGGACTTGTAAATCGATTTCATTAGTGATAGTATCATTTTTAGAGTTAATAGATGCACAAATAATATAGAATGATGCTGTATATTTTGTGCAAAAATGTAAAGGAGGAAATCTATGAAAAAGAAACTCTTAGCAATCCTGCTGGTTTCAGCACTGGCAGCGTCTCTGGCAGCCTGCGGCGGCTCCTCAGGCGGTTCTTCAGACGGCTCTTCAGACGGCTCCGCTGATGGCGGACAGGAAGCTGCAGCAAGCGATGAAGCCATCCGTCTTCTGAACGGCAAACCCGAGATCGACGCACAGCTCAAGGAACTGGCGGCAAAGTACAAAGAAGAGACAGGTAATGAAGTTTCCGTTGAGACCATCGGCGGCGACACCAATGCATCTGACGAACTCAAGAAGATGTATCAGGCAGACAACATGCCCGACATTTTCGTCATCGAAGCAAACCAGGCTGCAAACTGGGACGGCCTTCTGGCTGACCTGTCCGGTGAAGCCTGGACCAACGATACCGATTATGAACTGGTCGACCCCGATATGGGCGTCATCGGCTTCCCCTACACTGTGGAAGCCACTGCTCTTGCATACAATGCCGAGATCCTGGAGAAGGCCGGCGTAGATCCCGCTTCCCTGACAAGCCCCGCTGCATGGCAGGCAGCAGTTGAGACCATCGACGGCATGAAGGCTGACCTTGGTCTGACAGCAGTCTTCGGCTGGTGCGCAGAGCCCGCAAACCTGGGCTGGTCCTCCGGCACACACGTATTCGCACAGTATCTGGATGCAGGCCTTGCACAGGATGACACCACCTACATTGACCTGCTCAATGACGGCGGCAAGATCGACGAAGCAAGAATGAAAGACTTCGCTGCATTCGTAGGCATGATGAACCAGTATTCCGATCCCGCTCTCCTGGTAGACGGCACCTATGACAACCAGGTAGCAGGCTTTGCAGAAGGCAAGTATGCATTCGTGACCCAGGGCAACTGGATCAACGGCGCTGTTACTTCCAACGCAGCCTACACAGGCTGGGGCATGGGATTTGCTCCTTATGCATTTGAAGACGGCATCGATACCATCATTGCCGGACCTCCGAGCTACTGGACCGTTTACAGCGAAGGCAAGGTAGATGCTGCAAAGGCATTCCTGCAGTGGGTCTCCGATGACAGCGCCCAGGATATCCTTGTCAACAAGGCAGGCCTGATCAGCCCCTTCAATGACTGCGCATTTAAAGCAGCAGATCCTTTTGCCGAGAGTATCATGGGCTACATGGCAGCTGGCAAGACTTCCGGATGGCACACCATGCTGAAGAAGGATGGTCTGCAGAACGTTACCTGCCAGGTATTCGCAGACTATGCGAAGGGAACTCTGGACCAGGACGCTTTCGTCAGCACCATGGCACAGGTCATTTCCAGCTACTACAACAACTGATCGGCAGCAGATACTTAAGCTGCGCAGTTTAGTCTGATTGTGAGCAGGGCAGAAGCAGGCCTTCTGCCCTCTCATTTTATTAAGATTGAGGGGTATATTTACATGAAAGAAGCTTCTGGAAGCAGGAAGCTGTTCTCCCTGATCTGCCTGATCGGCGGCCTTGTTCTGCTGATCTGGTCCCTGGCTCTGGACTTCATGGGCACCAAGGCAGGCTACAGGGGCGCGCTTCTTGTGATTGGCATCATCGGTATTATAGCGGGAATGTATTTTCTTCCTACTCTGAAATACCATAGAACACTGATTTATGTGATTTTCCTGTTCCCGCTTCTGTTCGCATTTGCGGTCACAGTCATTATTCCTCTGTTCCTGGGCCTGTTCTATTCCTTTACGGACTGGAACGGTATACGTTATAAGGAATTTGTAGGTTTTGCCAACTATGCCAGGATGTTCCGGCAGCCCAGTTTTATCTGGTCCATTCTGTTAACGGCACTTTTTGTTGTATTCAACATGATCCTGGTCAATCTGGTCGCTTTCCTGCTTGCACTGCTCTGCACATCCAAGCTCAAGGGTATGGGATTCTTCCGCGCATCCTATTTCCTGCCCAACCTGATCGGCGGTATCGTCCTGGGCTATATCTGGCAGTTCATTTTCAGTAATGTAGTGACCAAGATCTTTTCCGGCATGAAGTATTCCATGCTGGCCAGCACTAATACAGCCTTCATCGCAATCATCATCGTTTATGTATGGCAGTATGCGGGCTATATCATGCTGATCTATATCACCGGTCTGAACACAGTGCCCGGCGACGTTCTCGAAGCAGCCAACATAGACGGTGCAAACGCCACCCAGACCCTGTTCCAGATCAAGATCCCCATGATCGCGCCCACTATTACCATCTGCACCTTCCTGACCCTGACATCTGCCTTCAAACAGTTCGATGTCAACCTGTCCCTGACCAACGGTACCGGGTCCGTTGCCAACTTCATGGGCAACTACCTGACCAACGGTACACAGATGCTGGCTCTGAATATTTACAATACGGCCGTCGTAGAGAACGAATATGCCTTCGGTCAGGCCAAGGCTTTCCTGTTCTTCATCATCCTGGCCTGTGTTTCCATCCTGCAGGTGCGTATTTCCAACAGTAAGGAGGTAGAACTGTAATGAATAGAAAAGAACCTACTTCCAGAGTCGTCATTAAATTTGTAATCGCGATCATCATCGCCATTTATGTTCTCTTTCCCTTTGCGCTGGTCGTGATTAACTCCTGCAAGCAGACAAATGACATTACGGCAAACCCGATCGGCCTTTCAGGCATGAGCATCGGCCAGCTCTTCCAGAACCTGAACGACGTTGTCAACAACCCCAACTTCCTGTTCTGGCACGCTTTCGGCTTTTCTGCCCTGATCACGATCCTGTCCCTGATCCTGCTGGCTCTCTTCGGATCCATGACTGCATGGGTCATCTGCCGCAACAAGACCAAATGGGCTACTGTGATCTA
>CAMNJZ010000071.1 GCA_946541955.1 uncultured Lachnospiraceae bacterium
ATTATGAACAGATTTGTTGCTATCTATTATCTCCTGATCAATATCATTTCTTTTATCTTTTACGGAGCGGATAAGAGGAAGGCGGTCAGAGGGGACTGGCGGATCCCTGAGAAGACACTGCTCCTTCTGGCGGCGGCCGGCGGCGGAATCGGTGCCTTCCTGGGCATGCAGATCTTTCGTCATAAGACCAGGCACCTGCAGTTTGTAATCCTGGTGCCTGCCTGCGTGATCCTGCACCTGGTCCTCTGGTTTTTTGTCCTCCGCTGAAGTCCCTGGTGCCCGGGGAAAGGGGATGCTTCTTTTCAAAAGAGCACAGTACCGGTTTTTTAAGAAACGGTTCTGTGTTCTTTTTTTCATGCAGTATATTCACAGCGCTGCACACAAATATTCAATAATATGCTAACATGATACCGGGAGAATATTAAAATACGTTTATTCTTCCGGTATGGAAATATTTGGGGTGTGAGGGAAAAGTTATGAAAAGGAAATGCACAAAAAAGCTTCTGCCAGTGCTTCTGGCAGTGGTCCTTATGCTGCAGGCGGCAGGCTGCGGGGCCATGGGAGGGGTCAGTGGGGAGGACCTACGGGAGAAGCTCCTGCTGGCCTATCAGTATCTAGAGAACATGGAATATGACAGCGCACTGGACGCCTTTGCAGCTGTCATTGAGATCGACGAAAAGCAGGTCGACGCCTACATCGGTATGGCAAGGGCCTATTCGGCCAGGGGAGACCAGGAAAAGGCGAGGGAATCTGCCGGACAGGGCGCCCAGGCAACGGAATCGGAAGAACTCCGGGATCTGGAAGATATGTACACAAGGATCGGCGATCATGAAGACAGGCTGAAGGAGCTTGCAGACCTTCTTCGGAAGGGCGGACAGGATATTCCGGGAGAGCTGGAAGGGGGAGAGAGCCATCTCTTCTCGGAGCTTTTGGACAGTCTGTGGACGGATCTGGACGGAGAGAATACCTGGACTGTCTATGACGGAACGTCCTATGTGATCGTATATCCCACAGACCCTGAAAAGGGCGAATATATGCTCCTTTACCCGGATGGCCATTTCTATCTGGGCCAGGTGGTATTTACCCCCTACAGTACACTGGCAGAAGCAGAGGGTGATGGCGAAACACCTTCCAGAGAGCCCATCATTGTGCCCGTCTTCCAGGGACAGGGCGTGCTGGCAGGGGTCAGTGAAAACGGCAGCCGGGCAGATTTCTATACCGGTCTCTGGGACAAGGGACTTGCCCAGGGAGAAGGCGTGTATGTCTTCCAGACCATTCCGGGAGGAGACAGATTTGTCTACTTCGGGAGCTTTGAAGGAGGCAGCTACGGCACGTACACGGCCATCTACGGATCCACAGATGATTTCCTTCTGTCTGCCGTCGGAGAAGAAGCGGATGAGCAGGCCCTCTTTGCGGCCTTTGGCCAGGGTCTTTTCGGCCAGGATGAGGAGAGTCTCATGGTTCCCGCTTCCCATACGGGCGGTCTGCTGGATGGCGGCTTCAACAACATGGATCTCTTCCGCCTGCTGGAGGAAGGAAATACAGACGCCGTGAAGGCGGAGCTCCTCAGACGGAGGAACAACCCTCTCTTCCCGGGAGAGATCACAGGGAATCTGGTCTATATGGGATTCCGCTGGGAACCTGTGGACATCAATGGAGATCACAGCCTCATGATGGTCAGTCCCAACGGCAAGGGTACCCCCAGCTCCTATATGGGGACCTTTGACCTGGACAGTACGGCCGGCGAAAGCATGTTTCTGGTCGTGAACCCTTACGGAATTGTTCAGAAGAACTTTAGTAATAAACGGACCTGGTTCACGGAGACCGGATACCGGAGCCTGATCTATATGGATGTCTCCACAGGCGAAGAGTATGCCAAAGATTTCATGACCATGTATCAGGATCCCAACGCAGAGGCCTGGTATATCGACTACGATGCCGAAGGAAATGAAACAGACCGTTATCGCGCCGGCAATATGGAGGAAGCGGTGGAAATTATCTTTGAAACTGCCAATCAGGATATTAACAGCGTCTGGATCAATGAAGGCACCAGTCTGGATCCCAGGGTCAAAGTGGAAGAGACAGAAAACGGCTACCGGATCACGGATCTGGATGGAAACGAAGTAGGGACCGTTGAGCCGGAGGGCGGAAGAGAAGGATTACGCTGTGTTGTTTTCGGCACGATTGTGATGATTGATGGTAATTTCGGCCAGGATTCATATATGTTCTGTGCACCCGGTCTCTGATCCGAGAAGGACTGCAAAGCCTTCGGGGGAGAGATAAGGGAGGAAAGGAAGGAAAGGACATGAAAAGGATAATGAAAAGACACGTTCTGACATGGATTATGGCTTTGGCCCTTATGCTGCAGGCAGCAGGCTGCGGAGCGGCAGGGGGTCCCAGTCAGGAGGACCTGCGCGAAAAGCTCCTGCTGGCCTACCAGTATCTGGAAAATATGGAATATGACAACGCCCTGGACGCCTTTGCGGCTGTCATTGAGATCGATGAGAAGATCCCCGAAGCCTACGTGGGTATGGCAAGGGCCTATTCGGCAAAGGGCGACCAGGGGGCTGCCAGGGAGACTGCAGCAAAGGGAAAAGAGGTAACAGAAGCCCCTTACTTTGAGGATCTGGAAAGAATGTACGGGAAGGTGCAGGACAACGAGGATACTCTCAAAGAGATCGCAGAACTGCTCAGAGAGGGAGAGGAGAAGATCCCGGGCGAGCTGGAAGAGAGTAAGAGCGGCCTTTTATCCGAGACCCTGGACAAGCTCTGGGAGAAGCTGGACGGCCTGGATATTTATGATGTCATTGGCGACGAAACCCTGGTCTATCCTGTGGATCCCGAAAAGGGCATTTATCTGGTCCTTTATCCCGACGGACGCTTCTATCTGGGCGAAGTCCGTTTCGTCCCCTACAGCAAGCTCCTGGCCCAGCTGGAGGAAACGACGGAAGAAGGGGAGGAAACAGAGGACATCTCGGCCGAACTTCCTTTTGAAGACCTGGTCATCCCTGTTCCTGAAGGACACGGTATCCAGGCGGGCTTTGATGATTACGAGAAGATCGCCGACCTCTATATAGGTGAGTGGAAGAACTATGCCCCGTACGGAGAGAACGGACTTTATGTCTATCAGTATCTCCCTGACGGCCCCAGATTTGTTTACCGGGGAACCTTCTTAAAAGGCAGCTTTGGAGCGCCCTCTGCTGTTTTCGGCAGCACGGAAGATTTCCTGCAGGCTCTGCTGGAGAAAGAGACTTCCGTCGAAGTCCTGTATCGAGGAATGCCCTTAACGGGACGCCTTCCCTTTGTGGGGGAGGATCCTTCCGAGAGAGGTATAAAAGGACATATCAATGGAGGATATAATCCGGACTTCGAGAACAGGGAGCTTATGGAACTGATCGACCAGGGAAAAGAAGAGGAAGTGATCAGAAAACGCAGACAGGCAAGAAGCCCCATTCCTATTGATGGGGATCTGATTTATATCAACAGGGGATTGGATGTCCATGATTATGATGTTGAGCATGGCCTGTATATGGTTTCTGCAGAAGGAAAGGGTCTGGATATCCCGTATGCCATTCTGGACAGAAATGGAAATGTCCTGTTCCAGACCTATGAGGACCTGGTCTGGTTTACTTCTGCCGGTTTCAGCGGCCTGGTCATTATGGATGAGGGAACGGAAAATCCCTATAGCAGCAATATTTACGAAGGCGCCTTCGGAGACGGCCCCGACGGCGATGTATGGCAGGTCGATTTTGACTGGAACGGCAATGAGACCGGCAGGAATCTTGTCGGTAAGTTCAAGAACGTATACAGTTACTCCCAATTCGGCGATCGGAAAGGGGTTTCCATCTACTCCGGTGATGCCACCGGCCCCGGAGCCGGAATCCGGGCAGAGCGGACTGACAGCGGCATCCTGGTGACGGATCTTGACGGCAACAGCCTTGGAACCATCAGCGTAGAGGATTCCTCGGCGTGGAACATAGGGATCAACGGAAAGATGCTCGAGATCAAGGAAAGAGATGGCTACCAAAGCTACCTGTTTTTGGTTCAGAACGATTAGGTCTCTCATCTGACCGCCAATCGTTAAAAAAGAGCACAGGACCGGCGCATGAACGCCGGTCCTGTGTGTCTTTTTGCGGATTGTACCATCTGTGATGGAAAGGGAGGAGCCTAGGCCCTGGACAGGAAGAGGACTTCCTTTCCTGTGTTTTCCCCCGGGCCCTGGGCCTTAGCGGGGTAGGAGGCTGTCTCTGAAGAAACCTTCAGGGAATCCGGGGGCATGGTCTTTCCGCAGTAGATGCAGTACCTGGATCTGTCATGGATTTTTTTGCCGCAGTATATACAGAACATAATAAAACCTCTCTGCTTTGCTTATACAGGTTCATTTTTTTACTTTTCTTATCTTGGATGCACAGGAAACCAAATATATGATAACATGAAATCGAATCCGTGGATTAAGACTGGTTAATAATAATACAGAATAGTAATACAAAACAGTAATACAGAAATGGAACAGAAAATAAGAAATCTGAAATGTCTGGGGTGCGGGGCGCCCATCTCTCCGGACCAGAAACGCTGCCGCTACTGCAAGCGGGAGATCTATATATCCTCCTTCTCTTCCGTATTGCAGCAGTCCGAGTACGACTTCGAGAGGACCCGCCGTTTTTATAAAGAAAGAGAAGGGCAGGAGGACCAGCCCGGCCTGGATCACGCAGAGGGCATGTGTTATCTGCGCCTTTCCATGTATGACGAAGCCTATGCCTGTTTTCAGAAGGCGATCCGGAAGAACTTTGACTCTTCGGAGACCTATTTCCTGGCTGCCATCGCTCTCCTGAAGGGGAAAAATCCCTTCAGGCTCCTGAAAAAGGATGTGGACAGCGCCATGACCCTTGTAAAAGATGCCCTGTCCCTGGAAGATGTCCCGGTCTACTATTATTTCCTGGCTTACCTGACCTATGACTATTATGGCAGGAAGCTCCTCAGGGCCCAGGTTCCCTGGCAGACCTGGCTGCAGAAGGCTCTGGAAGCCGGTGTCAGCCAGGGAGACAGAGAAGAATTCCATAAGATCACCCATACAAAGGAGCCGGATGCCTTCAGGAGAGGATAAACAAGTATGGCGGTCCCAAAGCACCCTGCTTAAGCTATTATAATAAAAGAGATATCTTAATTATTTTTCAAGCATTTACTGAAAAGGATTTCATTCAAGGAGGAGTAAAAATGAGTGACCAGAAGATGCAGCCCATATACTGCCAGAAGTGCGGCCATGAAAATCCGGAAGGTGCCGTATTCTGCGAAGCCTGCGGGACCAGGCTGGAGAGCCCTGCCCCGGCCTTTATCCAGGATACCGACTACATGGAGCCGGAGGAGGAAGCTTACGAGAGGACAGAGCCCGAGACCTATGAAAGCACAGGAAAGCCCGAGTCCTATGAGTCCTATTCGGAGCCTGCATCCTATGAAAGCTACAGCGCTCCTTCGGATGCGCCCGCAGAGGAGCCGGTGAAGGAAGACAGCGCCCCTTCCTTTACCAAGCCTTCCATTGACTCAGAAAAGCTGAAGGAGTCTGCGGAAAAGCTCAAGGATTCCGCAGGAAAGCTGGCAGGCGCAGCAGGTGTTCTGGCAGGAAACGCCAGAAAGAAGGCCAAAGAGTCCTATAAAAAGTATAATGAAAGCAGGAAGAACAAGCCCGAGCCCCTTGCCGCGGGCCTGAACGGGATGGGCGCTGTCAACAGAACGATCCGTAAGTATTTTGAGCAGGGAGCTCTGCTTCTCTGGGGATTCCTTATTTTTGTAGGCATCGCTCTGATCTTTACCGGCTTCGGGATCATTATCGGTATTCCTCTGATCATCTTCTCCGTTTACAAGATGTTCACTGCGGGATTTGCCGGTGAGAAGGAAGCGGATCAGGCAGCCAAAGAACAGATCGACCGCTTAAGGGCAAGAGGCATTGAAAAGATCAGCATGGAATGCGAGGATCTGGATCTGATCAAGCCTGTCGTGGTCGCCGGCTTCGGTTCTTCCCCCGATGATTCTCTTGGCCTTACGGAAAGAGATTTCGGCGTCAGACGCAGATTCAGCCTTTTCAAGGTAAAAAGCTCCACAGATCCGGAGGAGCTCTACAGGATCGGCTCGGACGAACTGGTCCGTTCCATGCTGCTGCAGGTCACAGTCTATGCTTTCAGTGAAGAGCAGATGTTCCTGTATTTCGGCAACGTGGACACTTCCACCGGTGCCATTTATAATGAAGGCGTATGCGAAATCTTCTACCGGGATATCAGCAGTATCAGTCTGAGCCAGGAGCTCTCCAAGATTTTCAACCGCAAGACAAAGCGCTTCAATTATTATGTCAGAGAATACATCAAGATCCTGGGAAGCGGCTTCTCCTACACGACCAGCATGCAGTCTTCCCTGGGCAGTGCTCTGACAGACCAGGAATTCCTGGCCATGAAGCATCTGATCCGCGACAAGAAGCAGTCTCTGAGCTGAAAGACCAGGGAGGTCATAGGAAGACATGGGTATTTTCAGGAAGAACCCCAATGAGGTCAATTATCAGGGCGGCAAAAAGCACTGGGTCGATGTGATCAAAAACACCGGCCCTGCCGATCAGCTCCTCTTCCGTCAGGGAGAGGAGGACTTCAACACCAACTCGACCCTGATCGTCATGCCGGGGGAAAAAGCTCTTTTTGTAAACAGAGGTGTGATCGAGGCCCAGTTCTCGGAGGGGACCTATAAGCTCTCCACCCAGAACTATCCCTTCATCAGCAGACTGAAGAACGCCTTTTCCGGCGGGATCAGCGCCTTCCACTGTGTCGTATACTTTGTAAGGGATGCCCACACGGCAGAGATCCTCTGGGGGACGGACACGCCCATCCAGGTGCGGGACCCCTTCTATCATATCCAGACTCATGTCCAGGCCAGAGGCGCCTACAAGGTATCGATTGAAAACCCGCCTCTCTTCCTCCGGAAGCTGGTGGGGAGCATCAGGCAGTACACGGGACCGGAGGATCTGGACCGTTTCTTTGCCTCGGAGTTCCAGCAGCACATCCGCTCAAGGATCAGCAGCTGCATCCTGGAATCCGGGCAGGACGTCCTGACGGTCTGCACCAGACAGGCTGAGCTGGCGGACCAGATCCGGGAACCCCTGGCCGAGGTCATGAAGGCCTATGGCCTGTGCCTTGAATCCTTTACCATAGCGGCACTGGAGATCCCGGAGGATGATCCCAACCGCAAGGCCCTGGAGCAGGCTATGGCCCAGAACGTTACCATGAACATGATGGGAGACAACTGGGACAAGCAGAAGAATTATGAGATGATGGGAAAGGCTCTGGACCAGATGGGGAAAAACGCAGGTCCTCTGGCCGGTTTCCAGACCGGCGTCAGTCTGGGCGCTTCCCTTGCAGGCACTACCTCGCAGATCTTTGACAAAACACTGGGGAACCTTGGAACAGCTCCCCAGAAGGCGCCGGAAGAGGATGAGATGACAGCAAAGCTCAAAAAGCTGAAGAGCTTTCTGTCTGCAGGCCTCATCAGCCAGGAACAGTATGATGCCAAAGTCAAAGAGCTCCTGAGCGATCTCTAGGAGGGAGGGCAGCCATGAACTATGCTGTGGTTATTCTGATCGTCCTGGTCCTTGCAGGGATCCTGGTCTTTGTGCTTGCAGGAAGAAAAAATGCCGGTGAGATCAAAAGACAGGACAAGGAGAGAGTCTATGTGAAGACCCTGTCGGAATTTCTTTCGGGAGCCGCCTCCTCCTGCAAAGATCCCGCTCTGAAAAAAGAAATCCAGGGACTTTTGGATCTGGCCGAAAGCAGCCCCTACCGGTCATCGGAAGAAGTGAAAGGCCTGGAGAAAAATGCCCTGGATGCGGCCGCAGATCTTGCCGGCGCAGTGGCTGCCGGTGATAAAGAAGAAATTGCCGGCAAAATCGAAGAAACAGGACGGCTGATCCGTATGCGGAATCAGCGTCTTATTAAGTGAAAGAAGGTTCAAGTATGTTCTGTCCTAATTGTGGAAGAGAGCTTCCGAATCCCGATGCCGCTTTCTGTCCCTTCTGCGGCATCTCCCTGACCGGTTTGATGCAGGAAGAGGACGAGACTCCAGACTTTGCCAAAGCGCCGGAATCGGATAGGGAGTCTGTTCCTGTCCGCCGGATCCGTTATGATGATCCGGTAGATGAGGAGGAACCCGGCAGGAGAAAAAATATTTCTCTGATCCTCCTGTTCATCCTGGCAGCGGTCCTGGTTATCCTTCTGCTGTTTTTGAACGGAGACATACGGGATAAGCTCTTTGGAGGAAAAGGAAAAGAAGAGCCGGAGGAGCCTCCGGTCCAGGAGAGTGTCCTTTCGGAAACGGAAGAAGAGGAAGAAGAGACCCGGGAAGAACCGGAAGAGGTCAGCCAGGGAGAGGTCCGGGAAGAAGTGACAGAAGGATCCGGTCAGGAAGAGGAAGACCAGGAGGAAACAGGTGGCGCAGAGGCTGCCAAAGAACAGGAAGAAGTGAAGGAGGCGGACGATCCGGATGATTCGGATGCGGAGAAAAAGTCCGCTGATACCGAGGGCCAGATCTTCCCGGACTCCAGCAGCAGAGTCCTTTCCTGGTCTGAGATCAACGCCCTTACGGAGAGCCAGGTCCAGGACGCCATCAATGAGATATTTGCCCGCCGGGGCTATATCTTCCGGGATGAGAAGTATCGTAAGTATTATGAAAGCTTCTCCTGGTACCACGGAACCACTCCCGCCGACCGCTTCTCCGAAGACATCTTTACGGACATAGAAAAAGAGAACGTGGAAAGGCTCAGCAAACGAAGAGCGGAGCTCAAAGGCTGAGGCAATAAACAGACTCCCATCCGGGATCAGACTGGAGCATGTCCGAACCCGGGTGGGAGTCTTTTGCTTTCTGTATTTGAGAAAGTCAGGTCAGTATGCCTTGATCAGGTCCATGATGACGCGGATGGCGTCATTCTGGCTGCTTTTTGCCATGGCGGCTTTGTACTTGTCTCTCTGGGCGTAGACCTTTCCGGCTGCTTCGACGATCTCCTTTTCCAGGTCGTCTGTCGCGATGACCAGGCTGTAGCCCTGGGCTTCGAAGGACTGGGCGTTGAGGACCTGGTCGCCCCGGGAGCCTGCGGATAAGGGGACCAGGATGCTGGGGATCTGCAGGGCCAGGATCTCGCAGATGGCGTTGGCCCCGGACCGGGAGACCATGAGGTCTGCCGCCGCAAAGAGGTGCCTCAGGTCCTCCTTGACATATTCGAACTGCTTATAGCCCTTCTTTCCCTCCAGGGAGGGATCCAGGTGGTCCTTGCCGCAGAGATGGACGACCTGGAAGGTCAGGAGCAGCTCGTCCAGGCGGGCCCGGATGGCGTTGTTGACGGATACGGCGCCCTGGCTTCCGCCCATGATCATCATGACGGGCTTATCCTCTGTAAAGCCGCAGAGGGCAAGGCCGGTCTTTCTGTCGCCGGTGAAGAGCTCGTCCCGGATGGGGGTCCCGGTCAGGACGGCCTTTCCTTCCGGAAGGGTATGGACCGTTTCCGGGAAGTTGCAGCAGACCTTGTTGGCGGCATGGAAGCAGAGCTTATTGGCAAGGCCGGGCGTCATATCGGATTCATGGATGATGCAGGGGATCCGCAGGGAATGGGCCGCCCGGACCACCGGGACGCTGACAAAGCCGCCCTTGGAGAAGACGACGTCGGGCTTTAGCTTTTTGAGATACCGCCTGGCTTCTCCGTAGCCGTGGATGACCCGGAAGGGATCTGTGAAGTTCTTGAGGTCGAAATAGCGGCGGAGCTTGCCGGTGGAAATCCCCTTGTAGGGGATTTCATAGTCTTCGATCAGACGCTTTTCAATGCCCTTCTTGGACCCTATATAATACACGTCATAGCCGGCCTCCTTCAGATAGGGAAGGAGGGCTATATTGGGTGTGACATGACCGGCGGTGCCGCCGCCGGTAAGAACGATTTTCTTCTGACCCATGTGGTTTGCCTTTCTTGCTTGGGATTTGTCTGTCAGGCGGGGGCCCGGAAGGCCCCGCCTGCTCCTGCATTATACCATAAAGCGGGACGCTGCGCATTGCCTGGCAGA
>CAMNJZ010000072.1 GCA_946541955.1 uncultured Lachnospiraceae bacterium
TCTTCGATTACATGATTCTGACGATCCAGCCTTCAGGGGCTTCGATCCGGCCCATCTGGATGCCTGTCAGGGTATCATAGAGCTTCTGCATGGTGGGACCCATCTTCTCCATACCGCTGGAGAAGGCAATGTCTTCACCGTGGTCATTGATCATGCCGACGGGAGAAATGACCGCTGCCGTGCCGCACAGACCGCACTCCTTGAAGTTGCCTTCCTTGACTTCCTGAAGGGTGACTTCCCTTTCAGTGACCTTGAGGCCCAGGTAGTTCTCAGCCACATAGTGGATGGAACGGCGGGTGATGGAAGGAAGGATAGAGGTGGAAGCGGGAATGACCAGGTTGCCGTCCGCATCAACGAAGATGATGTTGGCGCCGCCGGTCTCCTCGATCTTGGTCCTGGTGCCGGGATCCAGATAAATGTTCTCGGCAAAGCCCTTGTTGTGGGCGTCTACGATGGCGTGCAGGCTCATGGCATAGTTGAGGCCGGCCTTGATGTGGCCTGTGCCGCGGGGAGCCGCACGGTCAAAATCGGAAATGCGGACGTAGATCGGCTTTGCGCCGCCCTTGAAGTAGGGACCTACGGGGGTAACGAAAATACGGAACATGTAGTCATCCGCCGGCTTGACGCCAATGACGGGGCTGATGCCGAACATCATGGGTCTGACATACAGGGTGGCGCCGGAGCCATAGGGGGGAACCCAGGCTGCATTGGCCCTGACTGTTTCCACGACAGCATCCACGAAGCGGTCTTCGGGGAAGGCGGGCATCTCAAGGCGGGCTGCGGAATCAGCCATTCTGGAAGCGTTCAGATTGGGGCGGAAGCATACGATGTGGCCATCCTCGGTCTCATAGGCCTTCAGTCCTTCGAATACAGACTGAGAATAGTGCAGAACGCCTGCATCCTCGCTCATGACGATCTTATCGTCCGTAATCAGAGCGCCGTCATCCCATGCACCGTTCTGGAACATGGAAACATAACGGTAATCTGTTACATGGTAGGCAAATCCAAGGTTGCCCCAGTCAAGATTTTTCTTTTCCATTACTGCTGTCCTCCTGTTACAAATACTAAAAAACCATATCGGTCCGATTCACCGGGCTAATACTTTCATGTGCTAAAACTTTAGCTATTATAAATCGGTGTTTCGTATTTTTCCAGTATTTTTCCGGTCAGTTTGCAAAAACAGGAGTTTTTTCGGCTATTTTCAGCCATTTGCATGGTCCAGGCGCCATTTCCGGCAGCCTTTATGGAGAAAACAACCATCGCACTTTGGCCTGGGGGCCTTGCAGATCTCCCGTCCCAGGGCGATCCCCTGGAGGTTGATCAAAATCCAGTGATCCTCCGGAAGGACCTCCATCAGGTCATACTCCACCTTGACAGGATCGGTCTGGTCCGTCAGACCAAGGCATTTCGAAACCCGCTTGACATGGGTATCCACCACGATGGAGGGGAGGCCGAAAACATTGCCCCGGACCACGTTGGCGGTCTTTCTGCCAACGCCGGGAAGAGAGGTCAGGTCTTCCACGCTGGAGGGAAGGACGCCGCCGTAATCGGAAAGGAGCTTCCTGGCGGCCCCGATCAGGTTCTTTGCCTTGTTATGATAAAAGCCAATGGAATGGATATCCTTTTCCATCTCCTCCAGGTCTGCCCGGGCAAAGGCCTCCAGATCCGGATACTTGACAAAGAGATCCTTGGTCACCAGGTTGACCCTGGCGTCGGTGCACTGGGCGGAAAGGATGGTGGAAAAAAGAAGCTGCCAGGGCTTTTGGGCGTTGAACTCCAGATAGGTATGCAGATCCGTTCCGTATCTTTCATCCAGCAAAGGCAGAATGATTTCCAGTCTTTCTCCCAGGGTCATGTTGTCTTCCTGCAGGCGGTTCAGCTTTTCCTTATTCTGCACGGGATCCTCCTTTATGATCAGGCAGGGGCGGCAAGCGCCCTCCGGCCATATCCTGTAAAAAAGTAAGGGCGCGGCATGCATGCCAAGCCGGCAGCATACCGCGCCCTCATCAGCGTTTTTTATGCTTCCTTTTGAAAAGTCCTGCGCTTACAGCTCGCAGGGGCCGTTTCCGATGCCCAGCAGATAGAAGCTGGCGTCGTATCCCACCTTGTCCCTGTAGATGGGACCGATGGTATCGATGAAGGTCTGGACCTGGTCCTCCTTTACGATGGAAACGGTGCAGCCGCCAAAGCCGCCGCCGGTGATCCTGCTTCCCAGAACGCCGGGCAGCTTCCAGGCTTCCTCCGCCAGAATGTCGGCCTCAGGGCAGGAGGTCTCATAGTCGTCCCGGAGGGAAACGTGGGAGGCGTTCATCAGCTGGCCGAATGCCTCGATGTCGCCCTTCTTCAGAGCTTCCACTGCCTGGATGGTCCGCTGGTTCTCATAGACGGCGTGCTTTGCCCTTCTTTTGCAGACAGGGTCCTGGATCAGATCCTTGTCCGCTTCAAACTGCTCGATGGACAATTCGCCCAGGGCCTTGATGTCATACTTCTTCTGCATGTCCCGCAGAGCCTCTGCGCACTGGGCCCGTCTGGCGTTGTATTCGGAATCCACCAGGCTGTGCTTCTTGTTGGTATTGGTGATGACCAGCTTCATGCCGTCCAGCTTCACAGGCGCATACTCGAAGACCATGGTGTTGGTATCCAGGAAGATGGCGTTATTCTCTTTGCCCATGGCGGAAGCGAACTGGTCCATGATGCCGCAGTTCATGCCGTTGTAATTGTTCTCGGAATACTGGCCGATGAAAGCCAGGTCCTGGTTGGTCACGGCGTCAAAGCCATAGAGGGCCCGGAGGGCATAGCCTGTCACCACCTCCAGGGCTGCGGAGGAAGAAAGGCCCGCGCCGTTGGGGATGTCTCCGTAGATGGCCATGTCAAAGCCGGTATCCAGCTTATAGCCCCTGCCCTCGAAGGCCCAGACCACGCCCTTGGGATAGTCGGCCCATTTGCCGGTCCTGGCGCTGTCCAGATCGTCGATGGCGACCTCGGTGATCCCTGCTCTGGGGATATTGACGGAGGCAAAGCGCAGAAGCCTGTCCTCTCTCTTTCTGACTGCCGCATAGCATCCGATGTCCAGGGCACAGGGGAATACATGGCCTCCGTTGTAATCGGTATGCTCACCGATCAGATTGACTCTGCCCGGTGCAAAGAAGACTCTTGCGCCCCTGGCGTCTCCAAAGCTCTGTTCAAATCCGGAAAGTACCTTTTCTTTTCCTTCAGCTGTCATTTCTGTTCCTCCTATACATGCAGTAAGCCCTGCGGCCTTATATCACTGTTCTGATAAAAGTGTACCGCAGGGCTATGGGAGTGTCAAAGCATTCGTGTTGCAACAATATGTAAAAATGTTGCAGTCCATCAGGGATTCTTAAAGGCCAGGACGCCGATCAGTCCGGGGCCCGTATTGACGGCCATGGTGGCTGTGATCTGCTTGATGTAGAGGATCCGCTTGTTCTTGACCCGCTCCATGATCAGCCGCTCCATTTCCCTGGCCTCCTCCTCGGCGTCGCCGTGGCCGATGATGAGCCAGCAGGGGGTGTCTCCTATGAATTTGACGACCTCGTCCAGGAGCTTCTTCTTGGCCATCTTGGCTCCCCGGATGGTGGCCACCGTATAATAGATCCCGTCTGTGTTGCAGGAAATGATGGGCTTGAGGCGCAGGGCCGTGCCCACGATGCTGGTCACCTTGCCGATCCGGCCGCCCCGCTGCAGATAGGCCAGAGTATCCATATAGAACATGACCTTGGAATCCCAGATCTTGTCCCTGAGGCCCTGGCAGACCTCTTCAAAGGAAGCCCCCTTGCGGAGCTTATAGGCCGCCCAGATAACAAAAATGCCGGTTCCTACGGATACGTTCCTGGTGTCGAAGGTAAAGATCTCCATCCCCTCGACCTCCTCGGTCCCAAGGCGGATGGCGTTGTAGGTGCCCGAAAGACCGGAGGAAATGCTGATGGCAATGATTTTTTCATAGCCCTCCCCGCGGATCTTTTCCACCATCTCCTGGACCTCCATGATATTGGGGGTCGAGGTGCTGGGAAACTCGGCAGGGAATCGCCGGTAGGTCATCAGAGGATCGATGTCCACGCCGTCCAGGTAGTCCTTCTCGGGATACATGATGTGCATGGGAAGCACATGGATCTCGGGATATTTCTGCAGAAACTCCGGTGCTACGTCACAGGAGGAATCTGTCAGAACCGCTGTCCTTTGTTCGTTCATGGAAGTCTCCTTATCGAATGTGGTTTTCAAAACGACTTGTCTTCAGCATACTATCTTTACACTTTTCCGTCAATAAATTGGTGCGGGCCGAAAAAAATGCTATAATAAACCGGTTAGG
Organism: uncultured Lachnospiraceae bacterium; assembly: GCA_946541955.1. Lineage (GTDB taxonomy): Bacteria > Bacillota > Clostridia > Lachnospirales > Lachnospiraceae > CAG-791. The sequence continues at coordinate 4,328 of CAMNJZ010000072.1, forward strand.
ATCAATTTTTAAGGAGCCGCCCCATGACTTATACTTCTCTATATTATTATGTCATCGTTCTGGCACTGCTGCCCTTCTACTATATCATTCCCCGAAAATTCCGTTACATCCCCCTTCTGGCGGGGAGTCTGTATTTTTATTATCAGTTCTGTCTGGGAGACATCCCGCTTCTTCTCCTTTTTGCCTTTTCCCTGGCCGTCAGCTACGGCGCAGGGCTCCGTCTGCCCCTGGAGGAGGATCCCCTGAGACGAAAACAGATCTTCTGGGCCGCCATCGGCCTCGCAGTCCTGCCCCTTCTTTTGGTAAAGCTCCGGGAGTTTGCCCAGGGCATCGGGGGAGATCTGCCCTTTGCCGTACTGGCGCCCGTGGGCGTCTCCTTCTATTCTCTGCAGATGGCCGCCTACCTGGCGGATATTTACCAGGGCCGCCTGGAGCCCGTGCGAAATCCCTTTCACTATACCCTCTTTGCCTCCTACTTCCCCCAGATCATCCAGGGCCCCATTCCCCGCTATAAACAGCTGGGGACCCAGTTCGAAGAAGGACCTCTTTTTGACGACGCCCTCTTCCATGAAGGCGTCTGCCAGATCATCTGGGGCTTTTTCCTGAAATTCATGATCGCCGACAAGGCCGGCGTCCTGGTGAACGCCGTCTATGCAAGACCGGACCTCTACGGCGGAGCCTATGTATGGATGGCCGGGATCCTCTACAGCATCCAGCTCTATACGGATTTCATGTCCTGCGTCATGCTGGCAAAGGGCGTCTCAGGGCTCTTTGGCGTAAGGATCACCGACAACTTCTGCCGTCCCTATTTTGCCAGGTCTGTCCAGGACTTCTGGCGCAGATGGCATATCTCCCTGAGCTCATGGCTTAGGGACTATATCTATTTCCCCCTGGGCGGATCCAGAAAGGGAATGGTCCGGACCTATCTCAATATCATTGCTGTTTTTGCAGTCAGCGGGTTCTGGCACGGCGGCAGCCCCAAGTTCCTCTTCTGGGGCCTGCTCCACGCCTTCTACCAGATCTGCGGGAAGCTGACCTGGGATCTCCGTAATAAGGCCCTCTCCCTTGTGCATATCGATCCAGAGAGCCTTTTTATCCGGATGGTCCGGGCCCTTTTCACCTCCTTTCTGGTCATGGAGGCCTGGATCATTTTCCGGGCGGATACCCTGACCCAGGCCCTCTATATGATCCGGTCCATGTTCACCCTCTACAATCCCTGGGTCCTGCTGGACGGCTCTGTCTATGCCCTGGGCCTGGACGCCAGGGACTGCCTGGTCCTGGCCGCATCGATCCTGACCCTCTTTGCCGCCTCCCTTCTGGGATCCAGATTCCGGATCAGCAGCTGGATCTGCCGCCAGCAGCTTCCCGTCCGCTGGCTGATCTGCATCGGCGCCATCCTGGTCATTGCCCTCATGGGCACCTACGGCTACGGCTATGAAGCCCAGGCTTTCATTTATGGAGGATTTTAAGTGAAGACATATCTGAAGAACGCCATAAAGCTTGCGGCCTTTCTTGCCCTTACGGGCTTTCTCCTGATCAGCCTCGGAAAGGTCATGTCCATACAGAAGTTCCAGACCCGCTACTATTCCTCTCCCTCCTCCTTCGAAGGGCTCTACGCCCTGGAGGAAAACACCCTGGACCTTGTTTTTTTGGGCAGCAGCCACGGCTACAATTCCTACTGGCCTCAGGCCCTTTACGATGATTTTGGGATCCGCAGCTACAACCTTTCCACCAGCATGCAGGGGCCCATTGCCAGCTACTACTGGCTGGAAGAGGTCCTCAAGACCCAGAGCCCCCGGGCCGTTGTCTTTGAAGTCTGCTTTCTCTTTCATGAAACAGACGAGCCCAGTCTGCGCAAGGCCTTCGATCCCATGCGCCTTGGCAAGACCAAGCTGAGCGCGGTCAAAGACCTTTACGCCTACGATCCGGCCCTCTTTGATCCCGTAAGCTTTGTTTTCCCCCTGGTCCGCTACCACGAGCGCTGGAAGGAGCCCCAGGAAGTCTTCTTCGATTCCCGCCGCCTGATAGAAAACAATGCTCTCAAGGGCTTCTACCCGGGCTTTGGGTCCATGGGCGAGGTCGAGGACTATGCTTTTGCCGCCCCTTCCTCCATGGAAAAGGCGCAGGATGCGGGAACGGAAACGCCGGACGCTTTCTGCCAGACCTACCTGGACAAAATGACCGCCCTCTGTCAGGAAAAGGGGATCACCCTGATCCTGTCCTCGTCTCCCTCCACCCGCTGGACCAGGGAGCAGCACAACTTTACAGCAGACTACGCGGCCGACCATCATCTGCCCTTCTATGACTTCAACTGCGAAGACATTTATACGGCCATAGGCTATGATATAGGCTCTGACAACCTGGATTCGGGCCACCCCAATATCCTGGGCACCGCCAAGATCACCACTTACCTGGGCGAGCGTCTTACCCAGGATTTCGGCATGAAGGCCACATCAGATCCCCAGTGGGAGGAGACAAAGCCTTACAGGGAACTGGTCCTGGAGGATTACGCCCTCATCAGCGCCTATACCCTGCCTGAATACCTGGAAGCCGCAGACAAAGACCGTTATACCATCTATTTCACATCGGACGGCGGCTTTGAGCCCAGTCAGGAGAGCAAAAACAAGCTCGCAGAAATGGGCGTCACCTGGCCGGAAAACGGGGTCATCTGCGCCGCCATCGGACCAGACGGAGCCCTGCAGGAAGAGACCGGGCTTGTCGGCACCTATGGAGAGGGCCGCTACCAGTACAGGCTGTCCATAGAAAACGGCGTCTCCTCCATCCTGCTGGATGGCAGAGAGCAGACCTGGGGAGAAAAGCACTTCCACATCGCCGTCTATGACAATGTCTTTGGCAACGTTGTGGACACCAACGCCTATTAAGGAGGCGGCTCCTTCCGGGAGATAATACAGCCAGATTAAAAGAGGAAAAACACCATGCTGATCTTAAATACTGAATTTGACACCTCCAGAGAGGAGGATCTTTGCGGATCCGCCAGAGCTGTCTTAAAGAAAAAAGAAGGAAGGACCCTCAAGGCCGGCGGCCTCTGGGTCTACGACAATGAAATCGACAAAATAGAAGGGGATTTTGAAAACGGAGAGATCCTCTCCGTGGAGGACTTCGACGGCTATTTCCTGGGCTATGGCTTTGTCAATCTCCGCTCCAGGATCCGGATCCGGGTCCTGGCCAGAAAAAAGGCCGACAGGGTCACCGCCGCCTTTTTGAAAAAGCGGGTCAGGGATGCCTGGGAATACCGTAAGAAAGTCATCGACACCTCCTCCTGCCGGGTGATCTTCGGAGAGGCGGATTTCCTGCCGGGCCTGACCGTGGACAAATATGAGGACGTCCTGGTGGTGGAATCGCTGGCCCTGGGCAGCGAGAGGATCAAGGGGATCGTGCTCCAGTCCCTGGTGGAAGTGCTGGCCGAGGACGGGATCCGGGTCAGAGGCATCTATGAAAGGTCTGACGCCAAGGTCCGGGAGAAGGAGGGTCTGGAGCGCTTTAAGGGCTTTCTGACCGCGCCCTTTGAGACCAGGGTCCCCATCCGGGAAAACGGGATCTCCTATATCGTGGACGTGGAAAACGGGCAGAAGACCGGCTTTTTCCTGGACCAGAAGGACAACCGCAGGGCCATCCACAAGATCTGCCGGGGAGCCGACGTTCTGGACTGCTTCACCCATACCGGGTCCTTCGGCCTCAACGCCGCCATCGCAGGGGCTTCCCATGTCCTGTCGGTGGACGCCTCCGATCTGGCCATCGAACAGGCCAGAGAGAACGCCGCCCTCAACGGACTGGACCAGGTGGTGGAATACCAGGTCGCGGACGTCTTTGCGCTCCTGCCTGCCCTGGCAGCCGAAAAAAAGCTCTATGACGTCGTCATCCTGGATCCTCCGGCCTTTACCAAATCCCGGAATTCCATCAAGGCCGCGGCCAGGGGCTACCGGGAGATCAATCTGCGGGGCATGAAGCTGGTCAGGGACGGAGGCTTTCTCGTTACCTGCTCCTGCTCCCACTTCATGGATCCGGACCTCTTTGCCAGGACCATCCAGGAGGCTGCCCGGGACGCCCGCAAGCGCCTCAGACAGGTGGAATTCCGTACCCAGGCCCCGGACCATCCCATCCTCTGGGCTTCGGATGAATCCTACTATCTGAAGTTCTATATTTTCCAGGTCACTGACGAAAAATAATACAGGCCCCGCAGCCTGATCCCCATGCAAAGTCCAGGGAGGTATTACTGTGCAGAATCTGATCTATACCCTTTTGGCATCCGCAGCCGGCAGCGCTGCGGGCTGTATTCTTTCTCTCCTTCTCGGCCGTCCCGGCCGGGGCGCGAAGCCGGATGCTTTTTCAAGGAGGGTCCTGCCCCTGTGCGCCGGCCTTCCTCTGCTGGTCCTTGCCCTCCTGTTTGCCCCGGGAAATCTCCGGCTGATCCTTCCCGTTTTCTTTGCGGCCTTTACGCTGACAGGCCTTGGTACGGCAAAGGGTCTGGAAAAAAGAGACCCGCGTCTTCTGGAGATGGCCTATGTTTTCTTCCTTTCCGACAAGGCCCGCATGACCTATATTGATCTTCCAGCCTGCAGGGATACGGCGGTCTTGTCCGCCATGATCGCAGGCCCTGTTTCCGCTGCAGTGGGCGCAGCAGCCCTCTTTGCGGGGGGCGCTTCTTCTGATATCCCCATGCAGGCCGCTGCCGGGATCCTGCTTTGTATTCTGGCAGCCGGCGCAGGAATCCTGCTGAAAAATCTGGGAAAAGGAGGAAAAGCGGCATGACTATCGAAGTACTGAACGTCTCCAAAAGCTATGACGGAAAGCCTTATCTCAAAAGTGTGAGCCTGGATATTTCCTCCGGCTCCGTCATCTCTGTGATCGGTCCCCAAAAGAGCGGAAAGACCGCTCTCCTTCGCATCATTCTGGGCCTGGAACAGGCAGACGAGGGCCAGATCACCCTGCTGGGCGACTACAAATATGACCGGGTCAACGCCGGGGTCGTATTCCAGGAGGACTGCCTCTGCCCGGGCTTTACCGCCGCCCAGAACGTTGCCATGGTCAATGAAAAGCTCTCTGTCCGGGTCGCCAGGCAGGAGCTGGACAAGCTCCTTCCCCAGGGACTTTGTGACAGGCCGGTGGAAGAGCTCACGCCCGGCCAGCGCCGCATGGTCTGTATTGTAAGAGCCTGCAGCATTCCGGCCGACGTCCGTCTGATGGACCAGCCCTTTGCAGGCATGAGCGAAGCGGAAAAGGAAAAATCCATCGCCTATATCCGTTCTGTCCTGGCCAACACGCCCCTGGTGGTCACCTGTCTTCCCGGAGAAGAGCTCCCCTTTGGCAGGACCTGCCTCCTTAGCTGATCCGCCCTCCCCGGCCGGAACCGGCCTCTTTTGCCCGGATAAAAATCCCAAAGTCATTTCCCCGGCAGGATTTCCCCGGTACGAATGACTTTGGGAATTTTACGCTTGACATTTCGGTCCTTGTCACATAAAATATTTAATGCTGTATAGCAATCGAGGCGTGGCTCAGCTTGGTAGAGCGCTGCGTTCGGGACGCAGAGGTCGTGGGTTCGA
>CAMNJZ010000073.1 GCA_946541955.1 uncultured Lachnospiraceae bacterium
TTCACCCCCATGCCGAAGAAATCCGGCAGCAGCAGGGTCAGGGGCACCACCATGATGACCTTGCGGAAGATGGAGAAGAAGATGGCGTGCCTTTTCTTGTTCAGGGCCTTGAAGGCCGTCTGGCCGCTGATCTGCAGGGCCTGGAAGATGAAGGCGAAAAAGTACAGATGGAGGGCAGGGGCCGCCAGGGCGGTCAGCTCTCTGTCTGAGGTGAAGATGGAAATAAAGAAGGAGGGCCGGATCAGGATCAGGATCCAGACCACCAGCGTATAGAAGCAGCCCAGCAGTGTCATGATCAGGATGGATTTCCGGACATTGCCGGGCTTTTTTGCGCCGTAGTTGTAGCTGATGACGGGGGAAGCGCCGTCTCCCACGGCCATGACCGGGATGTCCAGCATCTGTCTGACTGAGGAGACCACCGTCATGACGGAAATATAGAGGTCCCCGCCATGGGAGGAAAGGACGTTGTTGCAGACCATGGTGACCAGGCTGTTGGTGAACTGCATGACAAAGGAGGCCGTGCCAAGGCTGAGGATCTCTGCGACGGTCTTTCTATGGTCCCGCACCCTGGAAGGCGTCATGAGGCGGAGCCTCAGCTCGGCCCTGTCCGAATGGAGGAACCAGAAGACGAAGGCGGCGGACAGGGCCTGGGACAGGACCGTTGCCGCGGCGGCGCCCTGGACCCCCAGGCCCAGAAGGAAGATGAAAATGGGATCCAGGATCAGGTTGGCCAGGGCCCCGATCAGGACCGTGAGCATGCCCATGCCCGGATAGCCCTGGGCGTTGATGTAGGGATTGAGGCCGGTGGAGACCATGGAAAAGGTGGTCCCCAAGAGGTAGATCCGCAGGTAGGGCAGGGCGTAGAGGAGGTTTTCGTCCGAGGCCCCGAAGGAGCGCAGAATGGGCTCAGCCAGAAGCTCTCCCGCAAGGACCAGAACCAGGGAGGTGGCCAGAAGGAGAAAATAGGACAGATTCATGATCAGGGCGGCCTTGTCCGTATCCCCTTTGCCTCTTTCTATGGAGCAGAGGGGGGCGCCGCCGCTGCCGTAGAGGCTGGTGAAGGCGGTAATGATAATGACCAGAGGAAAGCACAGGCCCACGGCCCCCAGGGCGTAGGACCCGATCTGGGGGATCCGGCCTATGTAGATGCGGTCCACCACGTTGTAGAGGAGGTTGACGACCTGGGCCACCAGCATGGGAAGGGCGGTCTGCAGGATGTTCTGTGTGATCTTTCCGTTTGAGAAATCTACCTGATGCATAAAAATGTCTCCTGTGGGGTTAAATTCAGGAATGATTATAGCACAGCAGGGCTAAAACCATAGCAATTTTGTGCAGTCAATTGAAAATCCCAAATAATTGTGATAAATTGAATTGTGCGGTCTGTTTGCAGCCGCCAGCAAATCAAACAGGAGATGACCAAAATGGGAGAAGATAAATATAACTGTCTGAAACTGGAGAACCAGCTGTGCTTTCCCCTCTACGCCTGTTCCAAGGAAATCATCCGCCGCTATAAGCCCTATCTGGATGAACTGGACCTGACCTATACCCAGTACATCACCATGATGGTCCTCTGGGAGCACCAGGAAATGAACGTCAAGGAGCTGGGCAGGTGTCTCTATCTGGATTCCGGCACCCTGACCCCGGTCCTGAAGAAGCTGGAGTCCAAGGGCTACCTTCTGCGCAGCCGGTCCAGGGAGGACGAGCGGAATCTGATCGTGACCATCACCGACAAGGGACTGGCCCTGAAGGAGGAAGCCCTTTCCGTGCCCAGGAACATGGCCTGCAATATCCCCCTGAGCCCGGAGGAATCCGGCCAGCTCTATGTCCTCCTCTACAAGATCCTGGGAGGCATGGGAGAGCTCTGAGGATAATTTGGGATTTGAAAAAATAGCTGGCGCAGAATAAATACTGGTAAAAATCACCAACTTTACTGACAATCCCCACTGAAATACTGTATAATAGTGATGGGAGGCAGAAGGCCCGCCTCCGGACAGCACCAACGACACAAAGGAGGGAAGCAATGAAGCCGTATGTAAAAATCAGATCCAAAAGATTTTCCAGTATCGACCTTAAGGTTATAGATGGACACTTTGCAACGCCAAACTCCCATATCAATTATTATATCGATCTGACCACCATGAAGACCAGGCAGAGCGAGGCAATGGAAGCAGCCAGAGCCATGAGCGAAACCTACAACTACGATACCATCGTGGATACCATTGTCTGCATGGACGGTATGGAAGTCATCGGAGCCTATCTGGCGGAGCAGCTGAGCAGAGCCGGCATTCATTCTATGAACGCCCATAAGACCATCTATATTGTTTCCCCCGAATTCGACGGCGCCGGAAACATGATCTTCCGCGACAACAACCGCGGCATGATCAAGGGCAAGCATGTCCTCTTACTGATCGCATCCGCCACCACAGGCCGGACCATTGCCAGAGCGATGGAATGCATCAATTACTACGGGGGAAATCTGGCCGGCATTTCCGCCATTTATTCCGCGGCGACCAGGATCGCGGACAGACCCATCAACGCCCTCTTTACCATCGCGGATATCCCGGATTACAAGACCTACCGGGCGGACGCCTGCCCCATGTGCAAAAACCGGGTCAAGATCGACGCCATCTGCAACGGCTACGGATATTCCGAGATCTGACCCCAAAAATCCTGCAAAGACTGCCCTGCCGGAAACGGCAGGGCTTTTTCTGTGCTCCCAGCACATAACATTCCCCATTAATTTGGAAATCCGGCCTATTGAAGCCATTTTTATTAGGAGTAAGATAGATTCATGCGATGCAGAAATGAATTGACAGCATGAACTTTAAAGAGGTGGCGAAAATGAATATCTATCCTGTGGAAACCGTTGCATATTTTACTTCCAGCAAAGAGACTTCTCCCGAATGGTACAAAGCGGAGAGGATGAATGAGAGCCAGACCAGTGACGCCAGGTATGAGAACCTGACGGGCGTCCGCAGATTTCTGGCCAGAGTGTTTGGCTGATGCAAGAGGCACAAAAATAGAAAGAAACGCTTCTGCAGATTTCAGAAGCGGGGACACCAGGCAGCCGGTACCGTAACGAAAGGTTACAGACCGGCTGTATTTTGTTGTGGCGGAAATTCTAAATTTAACAGGAAGAGGGTGAAATTGCCCGTAAATTATGCTATCATGACTGCGTATGCCTATTTAGAGCACGAAAAGAGGACTTATTTATGGCTGGAATTTTTGATAAATTATTTGGAACCCACTCTCAGCGCGAAGTCAAAAGGATCATGCCCCTGGTGGAGAAGATCGAAGCGCTGGACGAGTCCATGCAGGCCCTGACAGACGAAGAGCTGCGGGCCAAGACTGAAGAATTTAAGAGAAGACTTTCCGCAGGCGAGACCCTGGACGATATCCTGGTGGAAGCCTTTGCAGTATGCCGCGAGGCGGCCTGGAGAGCCATTCAGCTCAAGCCCTTCCGGGTCCAGCTGATCGGCGGCATTATCCTGCACCAGGGCCGTATCTCCGAAATGAAGACCGGTGAAGGCAAGACCCTGGTGGCCACCCTTCCCGCATACCTCAACGCCCTGGAAGGAAAGGGCGTCCATGTGGTCACTGTCAACGACTATCTGGCTGCCCGTGACCGGGAATGGATGGGCAGGATCTATGAGTTCCTGGGACTGACCGTGGGCGTGGTCCTGAACTCCATGAAGCCGGCCGAACGCCAGGAAGCCTACAACTGCGACATTACCTATGTGACCAACAACGAGCTGGGCTTTGACTATCTGCGTGACAACATGGCGATCTTCAAGAAGAACTGCGTCCTGCGGGGTCTTCACTACGCCATCATCGACGAAGTCGACTCCATCCTGATCGACGAAGCCCGTACCCCTCTGATCATTTCCGGTCAGAGCGGCAAATCCACAGACATCTACAAGGTCTGCGATATTCTGGCCAAGCAGATGGTCCGCGGCAAGGATATGGAGGACCTGTCCAAGATCGACGCCATCATGGGCGTGGAGCGGGAGGAGACCGGCGACTTTATCGTCAATGAAAAGGACAAGGTGGTCTCTCTGACAGCTGCCGGCGTGGAGAAGTGCGAGCGCTTCTTCCACATCGACAACCTGGCGGATCCCGAAAATCTGGAGTACCAGCACTGCATCATCCTGGCCCTTCGGGCCAACAACCTCATGCACCTGGACCATGACTATATCGTCCGGGACGACCAGGTCCTGATCGTCGATGAATTCACCGGCCGTGTCATGCCCGGCCGCCGTTTCTCCGACGGTCTCCACCAGGCCATCGAGGCCAAGGAAAAGGTCAAGGTCAAGCAGGAGAGCCGGACCCTGGCCACCATCACCTTCCAGAACTTCTTCAACAAGTTCGACAAGAAGAGCGGCATGACAGGTACGGCCCTGACCGAGGAAAGAGAATTCCGTGACATCTACGGCATGGATGTCATTGAGATCCCCACCAACAGGCCGGTCCAGAGAAAGGACCTGCAGGATGCGGTCTACAAGACCAAGAAGGAAAAATACAGGGCCGTCATCGACGAGGTCAAGAGGGCCCACGAAAAGGGACAGCCTGTCCTGGTCGGCACCATCACCATTCAGGTCTCCGAGGACCTGTCCAGGATGCTGCAGAGAGAGGGCATTCCCCACAACGTGCTGAACGCCAAGTATCATGAGCAGGAAGCCGAGATCGTTGCCCAGGCCGGTATCCACGGGTCTGTCACCATCGCCACCAACATGGCCGGCCGTGGTACGGATATCAAGCTGGACGAGGAAGCCAGGGAGGCCGGCGGTCTCAAGATCATCGGCACAGAGCGCCACGAGTCCCGACGGATCGACAACCAGCTGCGCGGACGAAGCGGCCGTCAGGGCGACCCCGGCGAATCCCGTTTCTACATCTCTCTGGAAGACGATCTCATGCGTCTGTTCGGATCGGAGCGTATGATCGACATGTTCAACGCCCTGAACATTCCCGAGGGCGAAGAGCTGTCTCACAAGATGCTGACCAAGACCATCGAGAACGCCCAGAAGAAGATCGAGACCAACAACTTCGGCATTCGTAAGAACCTCCTGGATTATGACCAGGTCATGAACGAGCAGAGAGAGGTCATCTATAAGGAAAGAAGACAGGTCCTGGACGGCGAGAGCATGCGGGAGCCTGTATTCTCCATGATCCGCGATATCGTGGAAAATGCGGTGGATACCTGCATCCGCGACGACATGGACCAGGAGGAATGGGATCTGGCCGAGCTCAACCAGCTGATCCTGCCCATTATTCCCATCCGTCCCATTACCCGGGAGACCATCACGGCAACCGGCAGAGAGGCCCTCAAGCAGGATCTCAAGACCGAGGCGACCAAGCTCTACGAGTCCATCGAGGCGGCCTTCGACGCGGAGGGCCAGCTGGAGATGCTCAGAGAAAGAGAGCGCGTGGTCCTGCTCCGGGTGGTGGACAGCAAGTGGATGAACCACATCGACGACATGGAACAGCTCCGGCAGGGTATCGGCATGCAGGCCCTGGGCCAGCATGATCCCCTGGTGGAATACAAGATCGCCGGCTATGAAATGTTCAATGAGATGACCACCAACATCATGCAGGATACGGTCCGTATCCTCTATCAGTCCAGGCCTGAGCAGAAGGTGGAGGAGCGTAAGGAGGTCGTCAAGGTCACAGGGACCAACAAGGACGAATCCCTGCAGAAGAAGCCCCAGAAGCGCCCCGACAAGAAGATCTATCCCAATGATCCCTGCCCCTGCGGAAGCGGCAAAAAGTATAAGAACTGCCATGGCAGAATGAAGGTCTGAACTGCTTCTGCCGTGCCTCCGGATCCTTAGTCCGGAGAAGGTAAGACAGCAGACATCATGAATCCATAGAAAGGCAGATTTTTACAATGATAGAATTAGATCAGATGAAACAGGAGCTTTCCCAGTACGAGAGTTCCATGCACGAGGTCCGGGATTCCCTGGATCTCGACTATAAGAAACAGCGGATCGAGGAGCTGCAGAGGGAATCCGAGGCTCCCGATTTCTGGCTGGACGCCGACGGGGCCAACCAGAAGATGAAACAGCTCAAGGAGCTGCAGACCATCGTTTCCGATGCGGACGGCCTCCTTTCCTCCTACAGCGACATGATGGATATGATCGAAATGGGCAATGAGGAGGAAGACGAGACGGTGCCCGAGATCGTCCGGGAGGAGCTGGATTCCTTCATTGCCAAGCTGGAGGACATGCGTCTGTCCACCCTGCTGACCGGCGAATATGATGACGCCAACGCCATCATTTCCCTCAATGCAGGCGCCGGCGGCACGGAGTCCTGCGACTTCGTTTCCATGCTGTACCGCATGTATACCAGATGGGCGGAGCGCAAGGGCTTTTCCATCGACGTCATGAACTATGTGGACGGCGATGAAGCCGGCATCAAGTCGGTGGACTTCCAGGTCAACGGGACCAACGCCTACGGCTATCTTAAGTCCGAGCGGGGCGTCCACAGACTGGTCAGGATCTCCCCCTTCAACGCCCAGGGCAAGCGGCAGACCTCCTTTGTGTCCTGCGACGTCATGCCCGACATCGAAAAGGACATTGATATCGTTATCAATCCCGACGATATCCGGATCGATACCTACCGAAGCTCCGGCGCCGGCGGTCAGCACATCAACAAGACCTCCTCGGCCATCCGGATCACCCACTTCCCCTCCGGCATCGTCGTGACCTGCCAGAATGAACGGTCCCAGTTCCAGAACAAGGACAAGGCCATGCAGATGCTCAAGGCCAAGCTCTATATGAAGCGGATGGAAGAGGAAGAGGCCAAGCTGGCCGGGATCCGCGGCGAGGTCAAGGACATCGCCTGGGGCAGCCAGATCCGGTCCTATGTCCTCCAGCCCTATACCCTGGTCAAGGATACCAGGACCCAGGAAGAGACCAGCAATGCGGCCGGCGTCCTCAACGGCGATCTGGACCGCTTTATCAACGCCTACCTGAAGATGCAGGCCAATCAGGCGGAACGCAGAGAGGATCAGTAAGCTCCTCCGTCAAGATCATCAGAAACAGAGGCCCATTATGCAAGAAACGATCAGATTGTTTGATGCGGATCCCTATGGACGGACCTTTGAAAGCAGTATCCTCCGGGCCCAGGTCCCGGAGGATCGTCTTTCCGGGGATGGGGAAACGCTGACCATAGACCTTGTCCTGGAGGAGACCCTCTTTTTCCCCGAGGAAGGGGGACAGACGCCGGACCAGGGGACCCTGGGAGGTTGCCCCGTTACGGACGTCCGGACAGAGGGCGGCGTCATCACCCATCAGGTGGAGATCCCTGCCGCCAGGCTCGGAGAATTTGCCCCCGGCTGCAGGATCAGCGGCGCCATAGACTGGGACAGACGCTTTTCCAACATGCAGAACCATTCGGGAGAGCACATCCTTTCCGGCCTGCTCCACAACATTTACGGCTTCAACAACATAGGCTTTCGCCTGAGCCCCCATACGGTCACCCTGGATTTCGACGGCAGGCTGCGCCCGGAGGAGCTCTATGAGATCGAAGAGAAGGCCAACGAGGTGGTCTATCAGAATCTCCCCATCCTGGCGGACTATCCGGATCCGGAGGCCCTTGCGGCCATGGACTACCGGTCCAAGAAGGAAATCGAGGGAAGGGTCCGGATCGTGACCATTCCCGGGGTGGACGCCTGCGCCTGCTGCGCCCCCCATGTCAGACGGACCGGGGAGATCGGCCTCATCCGGATCATGAAGATCCAGCACATGGGCAATGGGACCCGGCTGACCATCGTAAGCGGCCGCAGAGCCCTGCAGCTGACCCGGACCCTGCAGGGAGCCCTGGAAGAGGTCTCCCGCCTGACCTCCCGTCCCCAGGAGGAGATCGGGGAGGGCGTAAGGCTCCTCCAGGAGGAGAACGCAGCCCTGCGCTTTAAGATCGGAGACCTGGAGAGGCAGATCACAAGGCTCAAGGTCCAGGCGGTCCGGCCCGGAGAAAGGAACGTCTTCCTGGCGGAGGAGGCCCTGTCTCCCCAGGCCCAGAGAGACCTGGTCAACAGCCTCTGCGCAGACCGGGGCGGTATGTGCGGGGTCTTTGTGGGCAGTGACAGAGGCGGCTACAAATTTATCATCGGCGGCGGCAGCCAGGACGCCAGAAAGGGCGCGGCGGCCCTGCGGGAGGCCTTCGGGGCCAGAGGCGGCGGAAAAAGCGAAATGGTCCAGGGATCTGTCAGCGCCCCCTTTGACAAAATCGAGGCCTGTCTGCTGGCGATTTGCAAAGTTTAACAAAATTGAGGTAGTCACGTCCCTTCGCAAAGGGTATGATAGTGGAAACAGGATACAGTTACTCCCGGCAGAGCAGAACAGGAGGATCTGAAATGGAAGTTATTATTCTCGTTCTCTTTTATGGATTTATTATTTGTATGATCCCTGTCATCAGGAACATGAAGAAAAGCCAGGACAAGGGGAGCTCCACGCCCAACCGGCAGGATCCCCGGAAGATCGCCGAGACCATTGCCAGGTCCACCGGCAAGACCGGTAAGTTTTTCTCCAGGGCCCTGGCCGACGACGGCCACTATATCGAGGGCAAGGATGACATTTCCTGCAGGCAGTACGGACACAATCATCCCGATGCGGACGTGCCCCGCTTCATTCCCCACGACGATCCCGAGGACGGCTATATCATTCTGAACGGAAAGAAGATGCTCCGGACAGAGGCCGACCGTTACGAGAATTCCATCTGACGTCCAGCCCCTTTTCGGATGCCGGGGAGCCTTCCTTTTTTTGACAAGACAAAAGGAGGCTTTAGGAGTATACTGGAGAAAGCAAAATAACAAATTCAGAGGGAGAGCTGTTTATGGCTGTCAAAATTTGTCCCAAATGCAACAGAGAACTGGAAGAAGACGCCCAGTTCTGCAAATACTGCGGTTACAGTCTGGATGAGACCGAGGATACCTATGACAAGGTGAATCCCAGGATCCCCAGACTATTTCCCATTCGTCTGGTCATGCTGGTCCTGCTCCTGGTCCTCTGCGGACTCTTTGGCAGAAGGTTTCTGCATGGCGGCGGAACGTCCGCGCCTGCGGTCCAGCCCTCCGAGGAGCTGGCTGTCAATGAGACAGGCCTGGTCCGCCTGGTATCCTACGGCAAGCACATGTACGGCTTCTACGATATTTCCGCTTTGGAAGCCCAGGACCTTGGCGCCCTGGATACCTTCTGCAGGGATATGGGCGGCAAGCCGGCCGTGATCGGCAGCGCCAAGGAGAACAGGAGACTCTATAACCAGATCCTGTCCCTGGGAAAGACCAGCGCCATTTTCGGCGGCGGCAGCAAGAACTATACCAACTGGAGCCTGGACGTGAAGGATGACGGATCCGGCTTTGCCATTTTCAACGGCAGCCGTATGGACGGGACCTGGAACAATGCAGACCCCACCCAGGGCGAGATCCTGATCTGCGAATGGAATACCATTAACAGCGGCGTGGAAGCGGCTGTCATGAGCAACATCCTGCCTGAACAGGTCACAGAGATCGACGGCCATACCTACGCCCTCTATGACATGTCGGCCTATGATATGGAAGCCCTGATCGGCCGGGGCCGGAAGGCCTTTGGTTCCATCCGGAACTTCTGCAAGGTCAGAGGCGGTCATCTGGCCACCATTGAAAGCGAAGCGGAGAACAGAGCCATCTATCAGATGGTCTCCGAGGCCCAGGTCAGAACGGCCTTCTTCAGCTTCAGCGACCAGAACAAGGAAGGCGAATGGATCTGGGCTGACAAGAGCTCCGATTACGTCAACTGGGCAGAAGGCCTGCCGGACGGCGGTGAAGAGCAGAACTACGCGCAGTTCTTCGTGGCTGCCGGGGACGGAACCTGGAACGACGCCCAGCTGGGACAGGAATCCAC
>CAMNJZ010000074.1 GCA_946541955.1 uncultured Lachnospiraceae bacterium
CTGCTTTCTATTAAGCCTCTTCCTGCTTAACACACAGATATCTGATGACATTGTCTGCAATACGCATGCGGCTTTCGATCTCAGCGATCGCAGCGCCTTCCGCATCGAACTGGATGAAATAGTAGAAGCCTTCATTCATTTTCTGAATTTCATAAGCGAGCTTCTTCTTGCCCCAGTCATCGACATTGGTAACTGTACCGCCGAATCTGGCGATCAGCTCTTTAGCCCTGTCAATAACTGCTGTTCTTGCTTCATCATCGATCTGCGCATTCACAACAACGGCTAATTCATATTTGCTCATGTGTTTTACCTCCTTCTGGTCTCTGGCTCTCATTCAGGATGAGAACAAGGAAAAATAGGGGACGAGTCCCACGGAATTCAAATGTACCACATTCGCCGGCGCTTGGCAAGCAGATTTTTATTTTCTTTTCACGTTCTGCGCCCGGTCGTTTTTTTGGGCTGTTTTTTATCATTTTCCGGCTTCTGTGAAGCCTGTTCCGCTTAGGATTCTCCGTGCGGTCTTCCCAAAATATGATATACTATCATAAAAAAAATCCACCATTCTGTAAAGGAGACATTTGGACAATGGTTGACCTGAACATACAGCTTCCCGAACACTTTCTGGAGGGCGAAGTCCGCTGCGGCTACTATATTGCGCCGGCCATGAAAAAGGGCTGGGCCGTGGAGATGGATCTGCTCATGGAGCTTGACCGCGTCTGCAGAAAATACAACATCACCTATTTTGTGGCAGAGGGCACCATCCTGGGCGCCGCCAGGCATCAGGGCTTTATTCCCTGGGATGACGACATCGACTGCTGCATGACCCGCGAGGAATACAACAAGCTCTGCAAGGTCGGCCCCAAGGCCTTTAAGCATCCCTATTTCTTCCAGACGGAATATACGGATCCCGGCAGCATCCGGGGCCACGCCCAGCTCCGCCACAGCCTGACCACCGGCATGCTCAAGAACGAGATCCCCTTCAAGTATAAGTTCAACCAGGGCGTTTTCATCGACATTTTCGTTCTGGACCATGTGACCGACGACGAGGCCCTTTTCGAGGCCCAGAAGGCCCGGTGCACAAAGCTTCGGGATGAGTTCTACCGGGCGGCCCATATGACGACCCGGTTCAGCCCCGTCTCCAATCCCATAAAGAACGCAGGCAAGCGTCTTGTCCATTCCCTGCTGACAGGGCCCCTGAAAAACGTCTATAATGAGACCAAGTATTACAGGGCCTATGAGAAGGAATGGCAGCGCTATAATAAGGAAGAGACAAAGTACATGTCCTTCCTCTCCTATTCCAACGGCCATAAGCGGAATTTCCGCAGGTCCACCTGCTTCGACGGCGTGGTCTACCTGGACTTCGAATTCCTCAAGGTCCCCGTCCCCGCCGGCTACGTGGACTATCTGGACGACGCCTACGGCAACTGGCATGAGTTCGTACTCAACACCCAGATCCACTCCGGCATCTTCATGGACTGCGACCATCCCTATACAGACTATATCGAAGGAAAGCGGGAGGTCGTCTGGCCCGATTACGGTCATCTGGTCCAGGAAACGGCCAGGGAAGAAGCCTGATCAGAGCCCCATTCACAAAGAAAGGATAAGAGAGCCTTTATGAGCAAGATCGTTACCAAAGACAATTACACCATCGGCATCGTCGGCGGCATGGGTTCCTATGCCACCCTCAAATATTTTGAAAGGATCCTGGAGGCCTTCCCGGCCGAAAGAGACTGGGAAAGACCCCGTGTGATCATTGACAACTACTCCACCATTCCCAGCCGGGTCAGGGCTGTCCTCTATCACGAAAGGATCGAGGAGCTGGAGCAGGATCTGACGGATTCCGTAGGGAACCTCCTGAATGCAGGCTGCGACAGGATCATCCTGGCCTGCAATACCTCCCATGTCTTTCTGCCCCCCGTCCTGAAAAATCTCCCCGAGGCAGAGCCGAAGATCATCCACATCATCGACGCCGTGGGAAGAGACATCCAGGCCGCAGGCATTGACAGCGTCAGTCTCATGGCCAGCGAAGGCACCATCGATACCAGGATCTTCAACACCCGTTTCGATCCCATGGGGATCCAGGTCAACGCCCCCGGCACGGAGGACTATACAAAGCTCCGCTCCTTCATTGAATCCATCAAGCAGAAGAAGCTCACAAAGGATGTCATCCTGGAGTTCGAAAATTACATCGAGAGCCGCCCGGACAAGGCTGTGATCCTGGGCTGCACCGAATTTCCTGTTCTCTACGCCGCCTGCCTGGAGGACGGCTACAAGCCCACAAAGAAGGTCTTCGACCCCCTGCAGAGCGCGCTGGATATTCTGGTGGCAGACTATAAGGCCCTGTCCTGAGAAATCCTTCCCGGCACCCCGTCATAGGGTGCCGGGATTTTTTTGCGCCGGCGGGCATTTGGCGGCGAACAGGCAGCGAAGAGGCTGTGCCGCGGGCTGCGCGGCAAAAGAAAACGGCGGAAAATCGTCACAAAATTGTTACAAATATTTGACGAGTTGTTAATTATACAGTAATATATTTTCAGAAACTAATCTGCGCCGCCCAAAATCGGCGGGCAATTGGATCCTATCAGAGGATTTCATCATTCAAAAGGGAGGAAAGCATGAATTTCAGGAAGCATCTCAGGTACCTTATTGTGGCCCTCATGATCGTCATGATGGTGCCGGCACCTGCCAGAGCCCAGACTCTGACCGTCACAGAAACACAGACGGCCGTATCCCAGGCTGGCGGTATAAAGACCGTCGGCGGCAAGGTCTACAGCACCGGCAAGACCGGCTGGCAGACCATCAGCGGCAAGCGGTATTACTTCTGGCCCAGCACCGCATCCGGCCATAAGAAGGCCGAGGCAGCCACAGGCTGGCAGACCATCGGCGGCAAGAGATACTGCTTCTCCGACAAGGGCGTACAGTATATCGGCAAGGAGAAGGTCGACGGAAAGACCTACTACTTCATCAAAAACGGCGGCCTGGCCACAGGCTGGCGGACCATCGGCTCCAACAGATATTATTTCTGGCCCTCCAAGGGCACAGGCCATAAGAAATATGAAATGGCTGCGGGCAAGACCAAAATCGGCTCCAGGACCTACTATTTCAACAAGAGCGGAAAGCTCCGCAAAGACGGCCTGATCACAGCCGGCAAGAACATCTACTATGCCGATGAAAAGGGCGTCCTGCAGCAGAAATGGGCCACCATCGGCGGAAAGAAATACTATTTCTGGTCCAAGGACGGCAGCGGCCACAAGGCCTTCCAGGCAGCCAGGGGCCTGGCAAATATCAACGGCGTCAAATATCTCTTTGACGACAAGGGCGTCCTGCAGACCGGCTTTGTCAAGTATGACGGCAAGTATTACTACGCTGAGGCCGACGGCTCCTTAAAGAGCGGCTGGCAGACCATCGACGGCAAGAAGTACTACTTCCGCAAGAGCACCCGGGCAGCCGAGACCGGCTGGACCACCCTGGGCAGCAATGTCTACTACTTTGACAGCGAAGGCGTCCGCCAGAGCGGATGGCTGACCCTGGACGGCGCAAAATATTATCTGAACGCCAAGGGAAGAATGGTCACCGGCTGGCAGACCATCGGCGGCGCAAAGTATTACTTCGCTCTCTCCGACGGAAACGGCTTCAAGGCAGGCCAGGCTGTGACCGGCAAGGTCACCATCGACAAGACCGCCTACACCTTCGACGCAGCCGGAAAGCTGGTGGAAACCGTTGCGGAAGAGACCAAGCCCTCCGAGGAGACCAAGAAGACCGAAGAGCCCGCAAAGACCGAAGAAAAAGAAACCAAGGCCGACCCCGTGGTGACCGGCGAGACTGCCACCCATGACGGCATTACCGTTCCCGTCATCTACACAGAAAGCCACGGCCTCAAGCTCTATGGCCAGGTCGATACGACCCAGCCCCTCGCGGTCCAGATCGAGCATTCCAACCTCCGTTATTACGAGGCTGCTCTCCAGGCTCTGAAGAAGCTGGGCAAGAAATGGCAGTACTCCAACCATGGCTCCATCAACAACTTCATGTGGGCCTTCGACGACATCGTCAACTGCGAGAAGTTCCGCAGCGCCTGCTGCTCCAGCTCTCACTGCTGGATCTGGAAGGACTTCGGCGAGTCCAGCAAGACCAGCTTCACCACCGTGTATGATATCGGCGAATCCAAGACCCTGCAGCAGCTGAAGAACAGCGGACAGCTCAGGGACGGCGACATGATCTATGCCGTTCTCTACGACAACGGCAAAGCTATCCTGCACGACTACATCTACTTTGATGCGAACACCATCTTCGATACCGGCCATGGTTCCGACATGGGCTGGCACAGGGATACCACGATCTATCATACAGATTCCAGACAGTGCGTATATGACACCTGGTTCCGTCCCATCAAATCCGGCGCCTACCTGGATTACAAGGTCAGAAAGATCTACAGACCCAGGACCGGCTACATCCCCAAATACTACAGGAATGAGAAGGGTATCCTGACCAAGATGCCTTCCTCCGTAAAATAAGCCAAAACCGCGAAGACCCGGGAATCAGATCTGATTCCCGGGTCTTCTTTTTAATGTCCCTTCTGAAAAGAGCACTCTTTATTCTTCACTTGAAAATTCTTTCGGCTTCGGCCAGATCGGCGCTGTCATCGATCTCGAACCATTTCTCGCCCCGCAGCACGACGCCCTTGACGGCCCGGCTGTCCTTTCTGACAATGCCCATCATGACATTCTCCAGGGGATCCTTGCCTGCCTTTTCACTGACGGATTTCTCCAGCGCCGGCTTTAATACCTTCTCAATAAAGGCTGCGCTGAACTTATGGATGTTGACGGTCTTGAACTTGTCCTCCAGGGTATAGCCTTCAGGACGCATGGACTTGTGGCACCAGTCCGTCACATACTCATCCCCATCGATGGAGGCGAATGTGCCGTCCAGCTTGGTGTTATAGGGTTCCAGCACGGTGGCGTCCCCGGCCGCTTCGCTTGAGAGCCTGTCGAAGACAGCGGGAGAAAAGAAGACGTCGCCCTCCAGAATATAGAGCTCGTCAAAATCCGAGACCGCCTGCACGCCCAGAAGGAGGGATGCGGAGGTATTGGTCTTGTCATAAATATCGTTGGCCACATAGGAAAGGCGCATGCCGCCGAAATGATCTCCCATGGTCTCTTTGATCTGGTCCGCCAGGTAACCGACGACCAGGACCACCTCACGGATGCCCTTCTGATCCAGGATGGTCAGGGCGTTCTTCAAAATGGGGGTTCCGTTGACTTCCGTCAGGCACTTGTGGGTGCTCAGCGTCCTGGGCTGGAGCCTTGTACCCTTGCCAGCCACCAGAATAATTGCTTTTTTCATGTCTTTTACCTCTTTCCATATCTTGCCGCTTTTCAGAGCGGCCCTGCAAAGTCAGGCGTCCAGTCCGAAATAGACCATCTTGGCGGAGATGCACAGAACACGGATGGCCGTCTCCAGATCCTCGATGGAGCTCCAGGTGGGAGCCAGACGGATGTAGGCGTCCTCCGGATCCTTGCCATAAGGGAAGGTGGAGCCCGCAGGCGTAACGCTTACGCCGGCCGCCTTGCACAGGGCCCATGTTTTGGATGCGGAAACATGGAACTTGACGTTGATAAAGTAGCCGCCCTTGGGATAGACCCATTCGGCCAGATTCAGGTCATC
Source organism: uncultured Lachnospiraceae bacterium (assembly GCA_946541955.1). Taxonomy (GTDB): domain Bacteria; phylum Bacillota; class Clostridia; order Lachnospirales; family Lachnospiraceae; genus CAG-791. The sequence continues at coordinate 5,659 of CAMNJZ010000074.1, forward strand.
CAGCTCCTCGTGCAGGACCCTGTCCACCAGGGCGAACTTGGGGCCGATGATGGCCGCATGCTTCTTCATATGGTCCTTCAGGCCCTGGACATTCTTAAAGAAGAGGAAATGTCTGTACTGGTTGATCTTGTCGCCGGACTTGAGCTGCAGAAGGCTCTTCTTGGTCAGCCACTCGATGTTGGCCTTGGAGGAAGCGCATACGCCTACGCCGCCGCCGGGGAAGGTGATCTTGGAGGTGGAGGCAAATTCGAATACCCTGTCAGGGCAGCCGGCCTCTGCGCACAGATCCAGAATGTTGGGGATATGGATCTCCTCCTCGGTCAGATGATGGATCACATAGGCGTTGTCCCACATGATGCGGAAATCCTCTGCTGCCGTCTTCATGCCGGCCAGGCGGCGGATCACCTCATCGGAATAGACGATGCCGCTGGGGTTGGAATAAAGCGGCACGCACCAGATGCCCTTGACGGAGGGATCGCTTCCGGCCAGGGCTTCGACCTGGTCCATGACCGGGCCGTTCTCGTCCATATCCACGGGGATCATCTCGATGCCGAAGGTGGAGCAGATGTTGAAATGCTTCTCATAGCCGGGCACGGGGCAGAGGAATTTGACCTTGTCCAGATCCTTCCAGGGCGTATGGCCCGCAAAGCCGAAGAGGACCGCCTTGTTGACCACGTCATACATGATGGAGGTGCTCATGGTACCGCCGATGTAGACCTGGTCGGGGCTGGTCTCCAGGACCTCGGCAAAGATCTCCTTTAAGGGCTTGATGCCGGCCGTACCGGCGTAGCCCCTGTAGTCCACTTCCTGCTCCAGATTGGTTTTGGATGTGACTGTATCCAGAAGAGGCATGGAGATTTCCAGCTGCTCCTTGCAGGGCCAGCCTCTTTCCATGTTGATATTCAGCTTCTGGTCCAGACAGGCCTGATAGCGCTGCCGGATCATCTCTTTTGTTTCACGCATGCTTGCTCCTTCCTTAGATCTCTTCAATCAGAGAAATGATGTCTTTGATGGGCATAAGCCTGGAATCGACCTCGGCCGCCCTGTGATACTTGAGGATGTCCTCCGCCGTCTGCTTCATGGCAGGATAGGCAGAACGGGTCAGCTGGTTGGCGTAGATCACGATATTGACGCCGTGCTCGGCCAGCTCGGCCTCGGTGATGGTATTGAAGGAAGAAGGGACCACAACGATGGGGGTCTCCTTATTCTGTGCCCGGAAGAGATCGCAGAATTCCACGATCTCGGCAGGGTCCTTTTTTCTGGAATGGATCATAATGCCGTCCGCGCCGGCCTCCACATAGGCAAAGGCTCTCTTTAAGGCGTCGTCCATGCCCTGCTCCAGGATCAGGCTCTCGATCCGGGCGATGATCATGAATTCATCGGAAAGCTGGGCTCTCTTGCCGGCCCGGATCTTGTCCGAGAAGTTCTCGATGGTATCCTGGGTCTGGCTGACCTCGGTGCCGAAGAGGGAATTCTTCTTCAGACCGGTCTTGTCCTCGATGATGACGGCGGATACGCCCATACGCTCCAGAGAGCGGACATAGTAGACAAAGTGCTCGGTCAGTCCGCCTGTATCTCCGTCGAAGATGATGGGCTTGGTGGTGACCTCCATGACGTCGTCGATGGTCCGGAAGCGGCTGGTCATGTCGACCAGTTCAATGTCGGGCTTGCCCTTGGCCGTGGAATCGCAGAGGGAGCTGATCCACATGGCGTCGAACTGATCGATGCCTTCGCCGTTGGCTACGATGGTCTTTTCGGCGATCAGGCCGGTCAGACCGGAGTGGACCTCAATGGTCTTGACCACAGGGACCATCTTCAGCAGCTTTTTGAGCCTGCCCCTTCTGAATTCGGGCATGGCCAGCTTTTCACGCATCTGCCTGTCGATCTTCTGGACCTTCTCATTGAAGGTATAGGGGATCTCCACCAGCTCTCCCCCGTACTTCTGGGTCAGAGAGAGGATGTTCTCCTTGATGACCTGCATGCCCCTCTTGTGCCAGTCCTGTCCATGAACGACATAGTCGGGACGGAGCTCTTCAAAAACGCCGTCGTACATAATGGTATTCTGGACGATGACATTGGATACACAGGGGATCTTTCTGACCATCTCCATACGCTCTTCCTGGGTCGTTGTGGGGAAGCGGTTGTAGCGGACCATTTCGGAATCGCACAGGATTCCCACCGTCACGTCGCCGAGCTTGGCGGCTTCGTTCAGGATATTCATATGACCGTCGTGAATGACGTCTGTGGCAAAGCATGTATAGACCAGGGGTCTTTTCATAATCTGTTCTACTCCTTTTTATTTTTCATTTATCTTGGCACATGGCAAAAAGCCCTTTGGAGATGCTTTCCCGCATCAAAAAGGGCCGGCAGAAGTACAGAGGCCCTGGGCGCCCTGACTTCATTACTGTAGTTTATACGTCCCCTGCCCAAATTACAAGTCTCTTCACAGTTTTTTAAGGGATAGGGCCGTCAGATTTATGGTACTATAGATATGAAAACAGAGAAGGCCCCAGCAGATCGGAAGGGAGGCATCATTCATGACATATGAAGAAAAGATCCTAAAACTCAGGGAAATCATAGCAGGCACAGACAACATTGTCTTCTTCGGCGGCGCCGGCGTATCCACTGAAAGCGGCGTACCCGATTTCAGAAGCGAGGACGGGCTCTACCGGCAGAAATACAAATATCCTCCGGAATTCATGCTCAGCCATACCTGCTATGAGCGTCTGCCCGAAGAATTTTTCAAATACTACAGAGACAAGCTCCTGGTCCCCGGCATAAAGCCCAACAAGGCCCATCTCAAGCTGGCCCAGTGGGAAAAGGAGGGCAAGCTCCGGGCTGTCATCACCCAGAATATCGACGGCCTCCACCAGGCCGCCGGCAGCGTCAATGTCCTGGAGCTCCACGGCTCCACCCTCCGCAACTACTGCGAGCGCTGCGGCAAGTTCTATGACGCCGACTATATCATGCACTCCGAAGGCATCCCCACCTGCAGCTGCGGGGGCCGGATCAAGCCCGACGTGGTCCTCTATGAGGAGGGACTGGACATGGAGATCCTGAACAAGTCCATCCGCTATATCTCCGAGGCCGACGTCCTGATCGTGGGCGGCACCTCCCTGGTGGTCTATCCCGCCGCCGGTCTCATCGACTACTACCGCGGCCATAAGCTGATCCTGATCAACAAATCCGCCACCTCCAGGGATTCCGAGGCCGATCTGGTCATTTCCGGGTCCATCGGCCAGGTGCTGGATGCTCTCTGATGGGAGGCCCTATGGACATACGCGTCGGGGATACCATTACCCTTAAAAAGCTCCATCCCTGCGGTGCCAGGAAATGGAAGGTCCTCCGGTCCGGCGCCGATTTCCGGATCCGGTGCCTGGGCTGCGGCCACCTCCTGATGCTGCCCCGCAGGACCCTGGAGAAAAGCATAGTACAGATCGAGCATGAAAACGGAGAAGCTGACCATGGCTAAAAAAATAAACGAAGTCTTTTTTCAGACAGGCATCGTGCCTGTGATCAAGCTGGACAACCCCGAAAGGGACGCCGCCCCTCTGGCCAGAGCCCTGTGCGCAGGCGGGATCCCTGTGGCGGAGGTCACCTTCCGCGCCGCCAGAGCAGAACGCACCATCCAGCTCATGAAGGAAGCCTGCCCCGAGATGACCGTTGGGGCCGGCACCGTTGTCTATACCTCCCAGGTGGACCTTTCGGTGGAGGCCGGGGCCGAGTTCCTGGTTTCTCCGGGCTTTGATCCCGAGCTTGTGGATTACTGCCTGTCCCAGGGCCTTCGCTATTATCCCGGCGTCATGACAGCCACCGAATACCAGATGGCCGCCAGATACCGCCTGGACATTCTGAAATTCTTCCCGGCCGAATCCGCCGGCGGCATCGCCAGGATCGAGGAAATGGCCGAGCCCTTCCCCATGTTCCAGATCCTGCCCACCGGCAGGATCCCCATCGAGAAGCTGGGGGACTACATCCGCTGCCGGCATGTCATTGCCTGCGGCGTATCCTATCTCTCCTCTCCCGAGCTCATCGAAGACGGGAACTGGGATGAGATCACAAGGCTCTGCATCAAGTCCCGCGAGATCGTGGCCAGGGCCAGGGCGGAGCGCTCCTACCTCTGATCTGAAATTCTGATCGGTTCCAAAAAGGTCCTGCCGGCGGAAAATGCCGGCAGGACCTTTTT
>CAMNJZ010000075.1 GCA_946541955.1 uncultured Lachnospiraceae bacterium
CAAATGCACAACATGGGTATTATAGCAGACTTTTTGGCTTTCGTCTTTGTAATTTATGTGAAAAATTCGGGATGTTTTCCTCCTTCCATTTTGAAAAACAGGAAAAAAGACTGCGGCCTCAGCCGCAGTCTTCTGACTCAAAATGATCCTCCTATCTTTGGGATTGTCTCCGGTCCAGTCCAAGAAGGACCATCACCAGCATACAAAGCGCCGAGCCGGCGCAGAGCAGGGTGTAAAAGCGGACCGGCTGATCGTCTCCCGTTCTGATCCTGGGCGGCGGCGTCTCCCTGCCGGGCGGGGTCTTTTCCACCTCCGGCGCGGCTTTTGGCTGTACGAGAAGGCTGTAATTCCAGCTATACCCTCCCTTGTCCTCCGTCAGTTCATACATGGGCGCCAGCCACAGTGACTCTCCGAAGGTGACCTTGTATTTGCCGCCGACGGTAACCGGACCGGCCTGGATCCCCAGGTAGATCCCCGGCTCCAGGTCTGTAAAGAGGGCCCTGCCGTCCGCGTCCGTTCTGGCACTGGCCAGGGGACGGATTCCTTCCTTTTTCACCAGCTGGGCGAGCTTTTCGGCAGCCTGGCCGGATTCCTTTGCGGTTATGCCTGTAAAATCAAGACCGGATCCTGCAAATGCATCCGCCGTATCATAAAAGGCCCCGCCGCCCTCTGTCACCAGAGACGATACCTGATAGAGCTCGATCACCGCCCCCTTCAGGGGATAGGAAGCATCCTCCCCGGTATAGACCAGCTCTACCGCAAGCGAGGCTTTCCGCCCCGGATCAAGGTCCTCTGCCGGCAGCTCTCCGGCCAGGGCCGGAAGGCCCCTGCAAAGAACCCCCGCTGCCAGAAGCAGACAGGTCAGGAGCGGTATGGATTTTCTGATAAATACTGTAAATAGCTGCTTCATTCAGAACCTTCCTTTATCATTTCCGCGTCGCGACAGGATCCAGAAAAAGAGAATCAGAACTGCCAGGACCATCAGGCCTGTCAGGAGGATCCTCTCCTCTGTGCCCGGATCCCCTATGGTTTCCGAAATGCTCTTTTCCTTCTTTTCCTCCGGATCATAGGGGACCCGGCGTCCCCTTACCAGGAGTCTGTGGGTATTGACGGAATAAGGCGTGCAGGTGACAAGGGTCGCCAGATCCTCTCCCTCTTCAATGGAAAGGGCCTCCGTTTCATCCGGCAGCACCGTCAGGATCTGATCGATTTCATAGGCCAGCACTTCGTTCAATACATGGATATAAAAGCGGTCTCCGATCTGCACCCGGTCCAGATCTGTCAGGAGCTGTCTGCCGGGCAGACCTCTGTGGCCGGAAAGAACGGTATGGGTCCCGGGGCCTCCGATAGGAAGGGAGGTCCCCTCCAGATGTCCGACGCCCTTTTCCAGGGATGCGGATCCGCAGCCGTGATAAATAGGCAGATCGACCCGGATCGCCGGGATCTCCAGGTGCCCCATCAGAAGATCTCCAAAGGGATTCAGCAGGGTGTCATAGGGGTGGGTGAGCACATATTCCTCGTCGCTCTGGCCAAAGATATCCACGATCCTGTTGACCCTGTGCTGGTCATTATAGGCTCTGGCCGCTTCCAGAACGTCCCGGTAGTCGGCCTCCGGGATTTCTTCCACTTCGCCCTGGTACTTTGCAATGAGGAGTGAATCTCTCCATCGGTTCCAGAGCTTGGAGAACAGGGGATAAAAAGCGATCCCGGCTCCGATCAGAAATCCGATCAGAAGAAAGACCCTGCGCAGGTTCCTTTTTCTGTTCCCCTTCCCGCCTTTCATGGAGTTTTCTCCTGCCTTTCCGCTTTCTTTTTTCTGCCAAATAACTGAATCAGGGCAACAATCAGCCAGGCAATCCCGATCCCGGCCGCAACACAGAGGGCCTGGGCAGCCAGGTAGTTTGTATCGCTCCGGGGAGCCTCCTGTCTCTCCAGGGCAATCGTTTCCTCGCTGTAGGGGATCCTGTGTCCCCTGACCAGAAGCCTGTGGGTATTGACCGCATAGGGCGTACAGGTCACCAGGGTGGCAAGGTCTTCTCCTTCGAAGGCCTTGAGCGCGTCCACCTCTGTCGGTTCTACCACCAGGATCTGGTCCACCTCATAGGCAAAGACCTGGTCCAGGATATGAAAATAAAATCTGTCTCCCTCCCGCAGCAGGTTCAGATCGGTGAACATCCTGGCGTTGGCCAGCCCTCTGTGGGCCGATATGACACAGTGGGTCCCTTCTCCCCCCACCGGCAGGGCGCTGCCCAGCAGGTGGCCTGCGCCCTGATTCAGAACAGAATCCGTCGTATAGTGGTAAATCGGCAGCTCCACCTCAATGGCAGGGATCTCCACATAGCCCATCATGCCGCTGCCCTGGGGGTTCAGATAAGCCTCATAGACAGGGTCCCGGACCCCGTCCCGGATGGAGAAGGCGTCGGGAACGGAAGGAACATAGAGGCTCTGATTATAGGCCTGGGCCTCCCGGATCCTCTCGGCGCAGTCTTCTTCCCAGTCTGTCTCACCGCCCTCTGTGTAAGTCTTTGTGTAGCCGGCGATCAGCTTTTCATCCCGTCTGGCGTTCCAGCGGTATGCAATGTAGGGATACACAGCAATGAGCAGTCCTGTAAGAAATATAAGAGCAAACAGCACTCTTTTTTTTGTCAGTTTTCCTGCAGGACTCCGCATTTCTTTATACTCCGCATGGCTCTGCAGGACCGGCCAGGGCCGGCCCTGCAGAGCTTCTTTCATTCAGACTTTCTGTGGTCGGTTTTTCTTTCTCCTCAGGCCTCCGCCTTATCTCCCCGGAAGAAGAGATAGGCCATCACGGCCATGACCGCAACGCCGATGATGGTGAAGAGATAAACGCCCATGCCGCCTGTGGAAGGAAGGGCAGGATTGGGAGTATCCACGATGGAAACCGGGGTAATGGTCTTGCTGATTTCTGTATAGGTCACTTCTCCGGTTGTCTGATTGACTACAGGGGCCGCACAGGAATATACAGCAGATCCTGCTGCTTCCCAGTGCTCACCGACCTTCTTCGTTGTCGTAACAGTATAGGAGGTCATGATTCCTTCGGAATTCAGCGTTGCTTTAATTACGATCTTATAGATGGTGTCATTGATGGTATAGCCGGACGGAGCCGCTGTCTCCTTCATGTAATAGGTTCCCTCGTCCAGGCCGGTAAAGCTGATATGGCCGTTGCTGTCGGACTGGGCTGTGGAAAGGGCCTGGGTGCATTCATCATCGCTGTAGAGGGTAAAGGTCGCGCCGCCCAGGGCCTTCTCGCTCTTCTGGGTCGTGGTCGTTTTATCCGTATAGGTTACGGAAGTGGTCTCAACATAGGATGTATTTCCCTCTTCGTCTGTGACTTTGTTGAGCTCATGGGTCTCGGTGCGGTCGTGCTCTTCGCCGTACTCGCTCTCCTCCGCGTTGACCAGGGCGTCGATACCGAAGGTATAATGATACGTGGTATCTGTGATCGTTCTGGTTTTGGAGCCGTCTGTGGGATCGTTGGAATACTCGATGGTCGCCGTATTCTTGTTCTCATCATAGTTCCAGGCCGCATTTTCATCATTCAGGGTCGTCTTATAGGTAATGACGACATCTCCGTTGCCATGGGCTTTGATATAGTCCTCGGTCAGTGTTACGGTAAAGGTCTTCTGGCCGTTGCCGCCGCTGATCGTGTAGTCTGTGCCTACCGTCAAAGCAGTGTCCGTCCCGTCCTTGACGGCCAGATCTGTGATGGTATTGAAGGTGTCATCCAGTGTATCGCTGATCTTGAAGATGCAGGGATTATAGACTGTGGTATTGGTCGTGGTCGCAGCGCCGCCCTCCTGGGCTGTGCTGGTGGTGGTGGAGGTCGTATAGGAAGGGACCTTGGTCTTTACCTGGAAGGTGATTTCATCGCCCGCTTCGACGCTGTCTCCGCCCTTGGCGTTGACTGTATCGCCCTTCACGGTCGTACCGTCTGCTTTGAGAATACCCTTTTCAAGGGTAGGCGTGGTACTCTTGGCATAAGAGACGTTCCCGTAAGCGAAAGTCGTTTTGGCGTCCACAGAACCGGGATCGATCGAAGAAGCGTCGTTTGCATTGGTATAGTCGACCGATACGACCATGGGATTGTAGAGGGTATCACCGGTCCCCTTGACAAGGACCAGGTAGGAGCCGGCTTCCACGTCCGCTGTAAAGGCGTTCTTTTCCTCGTTCCAGGTCATGCTGCCGGAAGGGTCCTTTGTGATGACAGTCTGGGCAGCCGCCGTGATTTCTTCAGAAGTAGGCTCTTCAATATTGGCAATGGTATATCCATCCACTACCTTGTAGCCTGTCAGACCGTTTTCGTTATACACGCCGTCCACGATCTGGTAATAGATTACCGTTGCATCCTCTTCCACATTCAGGACCCTGACCGTTCCTTTGACGGATGCGCTGGGCGGTGTTACGGGATCTGCGTAAACTGTGGCAGACATTGCCAGAACCATCATGATGGAAAGCACTACTGCCATAAGCCGTTTCGTTGTCTTCATGTCTTTCGTCCTTTCTTTGGCTGATTTTTCCCGGTTTTCCGGGCTACTCCGGGTTGCTTTATCTCCTCATGCACAGCTTTTCTGTGCATGCAGGCACGGTATTAAATTTTCCTTCTCCCCATGATCTCCAGGAGCACGATCCCCGCCATCAGGGCGCTTCCGAGGATCGTAAAAGGAATCGTTCCCAGACCGCCCGAGGAGGGCAGGTCATATAAGGGACTGTTCAGAACTGTAAGAGAATTCTGCATCAGGGTGCTGTCATAAGTCTGGGAGAGTCTGTAGGCCTCTGCCGCCACAGCTTGTCCCGAGGCGTCCGTGAAGGAGGCCTGGGCCTCGCCCTGGGAGGAAATCTCCAGCTTCACGGGATAGTCCAGAAGGTAATAGCCTTCGGGGGCGGCCGTCTCCTTCAGGTAATAGGTCTCTCCAAAGACCAGGCCGTAGACGGTGATCGTCCCATCGGTGCCGGTGGTAAAGCTTTCTCCGGCTGTCCCCTGGCTGTCAGCAAAGACCTGGGCCGGCTGGGTGCAGGCCGGGTCCTTATAGACTCTGAACTGGGCGCCCTGCAGCAGGATTTCCGTATCTGTACTGGATTTTTTAATGATCTGCAGGCTTGCCTTCTGTTTCTCATTGGGAATCGTAAAGGTGAAGAGCTCGGTACCATCTTCTGCCCCGCCGGTTTTGACCCCTGTATAGGCTCTGCCGCTTGTTTCGCCCACAGCTGTCACATTCTGGCCGTCCACCGTTAGGACAATCCGCTCCGGCAGCAGGGCGTAAGTCGCAGGGGCCTGGGTCTCCTCCAGATAATAGGTTCCGGCCTTCAAAGCCAGTTCCGCGATCAGGCCGTCGCTCCCCGTTGTATAATAGGCTTCGTCTCCTGCCGGCCGGCCCTCTGCATCCTTCAGCGTAAAGACCGCCTCCGCCAGATTCTGTTCCTTTTCATCCTGCTTGACCAGCTTGACCTTCTTATAAATGGTATTGATCACCCGGGCTGTCCGCAGGCCGTCTGCGTCCGGCGTCCCCTGGTCGTAGGTGACCGTATAGGTATGGGTCACGCTCTGTCCGTTGAAGATCTCCCCCTGTATGGAAAGACGTCCGTCTGGATCTACCGGGCTGCTTCCATCTGCTTTCAGTTCTCTCACCTGGTACTGATCCGGCGAGTCGAACAGGTAATAGACCGTGGTCCAGGACTGGGTATCTTCGTCAAAGGCGATCTCCCGTACCGTCCCCTCGACCATCTGCAGAGAGGACCCTTCTGTTTTAAAAAGAGCCACCTTTACCGTCTTATGGGATACATCCGGCGGCCCTTCCCAGACCTTCTCCACCTGGATCCTGTATTCTACAGGCTTATTGATAAAGTCGACTTCCTTCCTGTGCTTGATGTAATCGACGGGACAGGAAGCGTCATATCTGGCACCATAGGCGTTGTTATAGTACTTCTGTGATGTGTCAGTAACACGGACAGGCGGGTTCACGGAAAAGTCCGTTATGACCGTTTCATAGTTCACATCAGTCTCCCCGAATTTGGTCCCGTCCACGTTCAGCTCTTCCACGTAATAGCGCCGGCTGTCCACAATGCCCAGGGTCTCAAATTCGTCTCCGTGCCGGAGGGTATAAATGCCGTCCGCATTTGGCGTGACCGAAGGGCTGGTCTTGTTTGCTTCCTCTGTTCCCACAGGGAAAAGGCCGCCCCTGTAGGGCTCATATACGCCGCTGCCTGTCTGGGTCTCCACCATGATCCGGAAGGAAAAAGGCTCCCCATAAAAGTCGGAGGCGTTCTTTCCAAGTACCTCCTTGGAAAGAATGATGGGCCTCTTAATGGGCATGTTGAAGGTGATCTTACAGTTGGAATCGCAGCCGCCCCGTTCCATGTAGAAGATCTTCATGGTATGGGTGACGTCGTCTCCCTTTGTAAAGCCTGTCAGAGAGCCCCCATTCCCGGCCTGTACCTCTACCTGGCCGCTCTGGAAATTGATGGAGCCGTATACGGGCTGATGAACGCCGCCGATATCCAGGACCAGCTTGTCATCGATGAAGACCCACATGTCATCATCGCCGGAAAACTCAAATTTGATCACATTACCGTCCGCATCCAGTCCCGTTTCGGGAATGACGAAATTGGACTCCATATGCATGGCGAAATGATGCTCCAGGGTCTTGTTCATGTTGACCGATCCCTTGGCTTCATTCTTGTCATAGGGCATGAAAGGGAAGAAGCCGATGGGCATGTCAGGATGCTTGTCCTGGGTAAAGGTGGAATTATAGACCGTAAAGGTATTGCCGACGCCGTTCCCGTCCGGGTTCAGGGTCGCAAAATTTTTATCGCTGTCGAAGACATAGTAACCGCTGTCGGTTTCCTTAAAGAGTCTGTCGACGTTGTAGAGCCTGGTATTGCTGCCGGAGCCGTCAAACAGGTAACGGAGGGATTCCGCCCATACGCCGTTTACGGCCCGGAGGATCGGGTAGCCCCCGGAAAGGGTATTCTGCACGATTCCCTGCTTGGGAATCCTGTCTCCGTTTGTCCCGCCGGTATAGTCATTGATTCCGTTCAGGGTACCCGAATTACTGGCTCCCCAGCCCAGGATCTTGAGCTGATGGCCTGCATTGACACCCGTATCGTAGGGCTTGGTGGCCACATTGTTGCGCTCATCCAGGACGTTCAGGGGCGTTGTATCCAGGTCGATGATGTCCAGGAGATAAATACCCGCCTTGCTGTTGGCGATCGTAGGAATGGGATCCCCCCTGCCGGAGCTGTCAATGCCCTGCTTGGCATTCACCTGGAAGTACATGGTCTCGGTTCTCCAGTTCCCCTGTACGTAATATCGATGCGTCAGCGTTGCCGTACCTGGTCCGACCGCCGTCAGGGTCGCATACTTCTTTCCGCCGGACCACAGATCTGCACCGCTATCTCCGCTTTCTCCCGTTCTGTCATAGGCAATCCGGAGCACGCCGGGATTGCTGATCGTCCAGCTGTGGTTCGTCCTGTTATTGTGATTGTCACTCTCGCGGATGGTAATGGTATCACCGACCCGCAGGGTCTGGTTACCACCGATATTGACAGCCTCATAGTCCGAGAAGGAGTCCGTTTCCACGCTGGCGACGACCTCTCCTTCCTCTGTCCTGGTGACCTGGGCCTCCTGCATGAGGACCGGACCCTCCTGGTCCTTGGGGAAATGATACAGGGCCAGGGTTCCCGGGCCATCCTGGCCCATGGTATAGGTATGCTCGTCCTCCCAGCGTCCCGAGGATGCGGTCTCTTTCTCTGTCTGGGCAGAAGAGACCGGTCCCAGGGTGCTTTCGTCCATGGTGATTTCCAGGAGGACGCTGCTGCCCTCGGCAGGCTCAATTTCCTCTTCGCCCGCCAGAATCCTGATATCCAGAAGCAGGGCCTGGTTTACGCTCTGTCCTTTCTTCAGGGTCTCTTCGATCTGTCCCAGCCGCTCCTCATAGCCGCTTTCCTCCGGAAGGATCTCCCGGACAGACAGCTCTGCGTCTGCAGGGAACCCCGCCGTTTCGTCATAGGTCACAGAGACCGAATAGGTATCCCCTTTTGCCACCAGAGAGCCGGCGGCCGCTTCTTCCATTTCTGTTTCTTCTTCCCCGGGAAGAGCCGTCTCTTCTGCTCCCTCCTCAGGCGCTGGTGTCTCCTCAGGTGAAGGCGTCTCTTCGGGCGAAGGCGTCTCTTCGGGCGAAGGCGTCTCCTCGGGAGGGGGCGTCTCTTCGGGCGAAGGCGTCTCCTCGGGCGAAGGCGCCTCCTCGGGCGAAGGCGTCTCCTCGGGCGAAGGCGCCTCCTCGGGCGCAGGGGCCTCTTCGGCCGGCTCCATGTCTGCCTCTTCGGTTTCCGCTCCCTGGGCACTCATAAGCTCCAGGGGCAGGAAGAAGCCTCCGGACAAAAGACAGAGTGAAAGCAGTATTGTAAGGAATATATTTCTATTTTTCATAATTGCCCCTTCCAATCATGCCGGGCAGCCCTCCGCTGCCGGCGCCGCCCCTGCAGAGCCCGGGCTGTCTGAAAACAGACAATAAATCGCTTAAATAAACAATGTTCAGGCAGTATCAGATTACAATAATCTGACACTATCTGAACATTGATGCGCCGATTAGCGCTTTTCATCCGCCGAATCGCAGGCATTCAGGGGCCCTGTAGGCCTTCAGAAAATCATGAAAACGGTAACGGGACATCATAGCCCTTTTCCCGCCTGGGAAGTCCACCCAGGAGGAGGTGTAGCCAGTAATTCTCCCGAGATTGACCAGAAAGCTCCGGTGGATCCGGAAAAAGGGCGGGCAGGGCAGCCTTTTTTCCAGACTGTCCAGGGTGCCGCTCCATCTGAAAGAGCCGTTGTCTGTATGGATCCATATCTTCCCCCCCATGACCTCGATATACAGGATCTCCGCAAAAGGGACTGCAAAGGCTCTGTCGCCGAAATGCAGATGCAGGGAGTCCCGGCTCTCTTCGATGCTTTTGCAGAAGGCGTCCAGAGCTTCCTCCAGCGCCGCCTGGTCCAGGGGCTTGAGCAGATAACGGAAGGTCTTCAGCCGGAAGCAGGAGAAAACCGACTTTCTGCAGGCGGTAAGAAAAATAAGGCCCGCCCTGCAGCCCCTGCTGCGCAGGATTTCCGCCGCCTCCAGGCCGTTTAAGCCTGGCATATGGATGTCCATAAAAATAAGATCCGCTGCGCGGACTTTCGGATTCTGGTCAAAGGCTGAAAGCAGATCCTGGCTGCTTTCAAAGGTCAGGATCCTGCATTCCATGCCCCTGTCGACCGAATAAGCGGTAATACTGTCCCGGAGCAGAGTAGAGGCGGCAGGGTCGTCGTCACAGATCAAAATATTTAATACCAGCATCAGTATCTCCTTTATGTCATCCTGTACTGTCTGATTGCAAATATCTGCCTGTATTTTTGTCCTATGCACTCTAAATTATTTTCACCCTGCTTTGATTATATCACCGAAAAAAGTTTGTGTTTTTGTTAATTCATTCCAATGTATACAAAAATCGAAGGGGATTTTCTGTACATTTTGACAACTCCCCTTATTTCAACCTGCAGTTTCCACAAAAATCATTCCTGTCATTTTGTTAACAAAAAAAGCTCCGGCTTTCTGCCGGAGCTTCGCATAGGGGAGGGGTATATGATTAACGAA
>CAMNJZ010000076.1 GCA_946541955.1 uncultured Lachnospiraceae bacterium
TGGGCTATCAGATGTGGTCTCCCATCGATATCGTTTCCGCATCCACCGGTGAGATGGACAAGCGCTACGGCTTCGTTTATGTCAATAAAAACAACGCCGGCGAGGGAGATATGTCCCGCAGACGCAAGAAGAGCTTCTACTGGTACAAGAGGGTCATCGAGACCAATGGAGCAGACCTGGGCGAATGATTTCCCGGATCGGCCCTGCATAAGAGGAATCAAAACGGCAGTCCGGCAGCGGGCTGCCGTTTTGATTATCAATAAAAGGAGAAATGTAAGTATCTTTGGTTTTACGGGAGGGAGTTTGGGGAGTAAAATGGAAAGGAAAAAAACACTTTCAAAGGAGAAGATATATGATCATGCGGAAGGATGTCGATCCGGCCCTGACCTGGGACTTGACGGCAATCTATAAAACAGAAGAGGAAATGCTGGGCGATGCAGAGCGCATGAAGGCCCTTTCCCTGGAAATTGAAAAGGAATACAAAGGAAAGCTGACGGACCCGGAAAGGATCGCGGCCTGCCTCAGAGCCTGCCTCCAGGTCTACGAGATTTCGGTCCTGACGGGCAATTATACCGAGCTGGCGGTTTCCGTTGACTTCTATGACACCCACAACCAGGATATGAACGACCGGATCAGCCGGCTGAACGCCGAGATCCAGAGCCGTCTGAGCTTTGTCAGGACGGAGCTGGCGGAGCAGGAAACGGAGGCCCTGGAGAGGGCCGGCGCCCTCTGCCCGGCCTGCCGGAATTATCTGCAGGATATCATCCGGGAGAAGCCCTATTTCCTGACGCCCGAGACAGAGAAGGTCCTGGCTGCCCTTTCCCCGGCTGTGGAAGTGCCCTATCAGATCTATAACATGGCCAAGCTGGCGGACATGAAATTCCCGCCCTTTATGGCCGGCGGCAGGGAGTATCCCCTGGGCTATTCCCTGTTCGAGGATGAGTATGAATATGAAAAGGATACGGAGATCCGCAGAAATGCCTTCCATGCCTTTTCAGACAAGATCCGCCAGTATGAAAATGTGACGGCGGCGGCCTATAACGCCCAGGTCCAGAACGAGAAGCTCCTCTCTGACGTGAGAGGCTACAAGTCGGTCTTTGATTACCTGCTTTTCCCCCAGAAGGTGACAAAGGAAATGTATCACCGCCAGATCGATCTGATCATGGAAAAGCTCGCCCCTCACATGCGCCGCTACGCTGCGCTTCTGCAGAAGGTTCACAAGCTGGACAGGATGACCTTTGCAGACCTCAAGACGGCCGTCGATCCGGATTTTTCTCCCAGGGTCACCATAGACCAGGCCAGAGACTATGTCAGGCGGGGCCTTTCCATCCTGGGCGAAGACTACAGGGCCATGGTCGACGAAGCCTTCCGGGACAGATGGATCGACTTTGCCTCCAACCAGGGAAAATCCACGGGCGGCTTCTGTGCCAGCCCCTATGGAAGAAATTCCTTTATCCTGTTTTCCTGGAACGGCCGCATGTCGGACGTCTTTACCCTGGCGCATGAGCTGGGCCACGCCGGCCACTTCAGGGCCTGCAACGAAGCCCAGTCTCTCTTTGATACCGATGTCTCCACCTACTTTGTGGAGGCGCCCTCGACCATGAACGAACTGATCCTGGCCCATTATCTTTTAAAGACCAGCGACGACAAACGCTTCCGCCGCTGGGTCCTTTCCTGCATGGTGGGGGATACCTACTACCACAATTTTGTCACCCATCTGCTGGAGGCCGCCTACCAGAGAGAGGTCTACAGAATCGTGGACCAGGGCGGCAGCGTGAACGCCGAACGCCTGACTGCCATCATGAAGGAGACTCTGGAGAAATTCTGGGGCGATGCAGTGGAGATCAGTGACGATGCGGCCCTGACCTGGATGCGGCAGCCCCACTATTACATGGGCCTCTACTCCTACACCTATTCCGCAGGCCTGACCGTGGCCACCCAGGTATGCCGGCGGATCGAGACGGAAGGACAAAGGGCCGTGGAGGACTGGAAGAAGGTCCTGGAGGCCGGCAGCACCAAAGATCCCACGGGCCTTGCCGCCATGGCAGGCATTGATATCAGCACAGACGGTCCGCTCCTGGATACCATTGACTATATCGGAAGCCTGATCGATGAGATCTGGGCGCTGACAGAGGAAATGGAAGCAGCTCCGGGCCGGGACCAGGGAGCCTTATCATGAGCATTATTCTGATCGGTATGCCCGGTGTTGGCAAATCCACCATCGGTGTGATCCTGGCCAAGGAGCTGGGATATGATTTTATAGACGCGGACCTGGTCATCCAGAGACAGGAGGGAAGGCTTCTTTCCCGGATCCTGGAGGAAGACGGGGTCGAAGGATTCCTGCAGATCGAAAACAGAGTCTGCCTGGACCTGGCGGAAAGGGAAGACGCTGTGATCGCCACGGGCGGCAGCGCCGTCTACGGCCGGCAGGCCATGGAGAAATTCAGGGAAAGGGGGACCATCCTCTATCTGGACCTTTCCCTGGAGAATCTTAAAAAACGCCTGCGGAATCTGAAAGGAAGAGGAGTCGTGGTCCGGGAGGGCCAGACCCTGGAGGATATCTATCAGGAACGCCTCCCGCTTTACGAACAATACGCCATGCTGCGCGTGAAGGAGGACGGTCTGTCCCTGGAGGAGACTCTGGAGGCCGTCCTGGCCCTGCTGCGTCCGCAGGCAGATAAATCAGTCTGAAGAAAGGAAACGATATGTCCTGTACAACCCTTCTGGTCGGCAGAAATGCTTCCAACGACCAGTCCACCATGATCGCCAGGACCGATGACGGTCATTTTGATGTTAAAAAGCTCATTCTTGTAAAACCCGCTGACCAGCCCCGAAAATATCAGAGCGTCCTGTCCCATGCGGTGGTCGAGCTGCCAGGGGACCCCATGCCCTATACCGCCTGTCCCAACGTGGATAAAAGCGAGGGAATCTGGGCGGCCTCCGGGATCAATGCCGCCAATGTCGGTATGACAGCGACAGAAACCATAACCTCCAATCCCAGAGTCCTGGCGGCAGACCCCCTGGTGACCCTGGAAAAGGGCGGCCGGGGCAGGAAGGATATCCCGGGCGGAATCGGAGAAGAGGACTTTGTGGTCCTGGTCCTGCCCTATATCCGGTCGGCCAGGGAGGGCGTCCTGCGCCTGGCATCGCTCCTGGAGACCTATGGGACCTATGAATCCAACGGCATCGCCTTCAACGACGAGAAGGAGGTCTGGTGGATGGAGACCATCGGAGGCCACCACTGGATGGCCAGACGCGTTCCGGACGACGCCTGCGCCCTCGTTCCCAACCAGTTCGGCATGGACAGCTTCGATCTGGAGGACGCCCTGGGAGCCGGAAAGGATTATCTGTGCTCCGCAGACCTTGCGGACTTCATCCGGGACAATGCCCTGGATCTGAACCAGGAGGGACTTTTCAATCCCCGGAACATCTTCGGATCCCATACGGACATGGACCATGTCTACAATACCCCCCGGGCCTGGTATATGTGCCGCTGCCTTGCCCCTTCTGTCTTTTGCAGGGACGAAGAAGGCGCCGGCTATGGCCCTGAAAGCGATACCCTGCCCTGGTGCCTGGTCCCGGACAGGAAGGTGACGGTGGAAGACGTCAAATATATTCTCAGCAGCCATTTCCAGGGAACGGACTATGACCCCTATCTGAACCGGGATACCGGGAAGCGGGGCATGTACCGGTCCATAGGCATCAACCGGACCGGCGTGACGACCATCTGCCAGATCCGCAGCAGGGCCCCTGAGCAGATCCGGGCTATCGAATGGGTCATCTTCGGCCCCACCACCTTCTCAGCAGCGGTGCCGGTCTATACGGCGGCCGGAAAGATCCCTGCCTACCTGAGCCGGGTGACCACCGACGTGTCCACCGACAATCTCTACTGGGCCTCCAGACTGCTGGGCGTCATGACAGACGCCCACTATCCTGCCTGCATCCAGCAGATCGGCCGCTACCAGGCGGCGGTCATGACGGCGGGGCGCAGGATCATAGGGGAATATGACAAAAAGATGGCGGAGACAGGAGACTACAGCCTGACGGAAGAAGCCAATGAGAAGATCTGCGGGGAGGTCAGAAAGCTGACCACAGACACCCTGAACAAGATCACCCTGGAAGCCTCTACCCATATGAAGAACGGATATAATCTGGCAGACAACTGAGACAGGGAACAAAGCAGTTTATGAAGAAGAAAAAAGTCTCGCTCCTGCAGTTTGCGGGAGCAGCTCCCGAAATCCTGCAGTTTGAGATCCTTTCCAAGGGCTTTCTGACGCTGGGAGTCATGGCCTTCCGGTATATCCGCGGCCTTCTTTTGTGGAATGTCCAGCGGCCTGCCTTTACCAGCGGGGACATTCCCTTTCTGATGCGGTCCTGGCAGGGCTGGGGCCTGCTCCTGCTCTTTGTGGAGACCCTGGCGGTTCTTGCGGTCATGGGCGGCGTATCCTATTATTTCGGCTCCTACTACGATATGATATTCACCTACCGGGAGGAGGACAGGATCATAGCCCACCGGGCAGGCGGGACCCTTGCCAATGAAAATACGGTCCGGGGACTGGAGAGAGCCATCGAAGCGGGCGCCTTTGCGGCCGAGATCGATGTGCAGAGGACCCTGGACGGCCACTATATCATCAATCATGACAATGATTTTTTCCGGACCACCGGGATCGCACTGGCCCCTGAAGAAATGACCCTGGAAGAAATCAGAAAACTGAAAATCGCAGACTATTCCGAAAGCCCCGATCCTGAGACAGATCCGGTCGCCACCATAGAGGGGATGCTGGACGCTTCCAAGGACAGGATCACCCTGCTGATCGAGCTCAAGGGCAATACTGCGGATCTGCAGATGGCGGAGGATGTCTACGACATGGTCATGGAAAGAGACATGCTGGACCAGGTCCTTTTCATCAGTCTGGAATATCCCCTGCTGGACAGTATTGAGAAGGCTCATCCGGAAATTGAAACAGGCTATCTTTGTTTTATGGCCTTTGGCCAGCTGGAAAACATGAATGTGGATGTCCTGCTGCTGGAGGAAGAAACAGCCACCGTTTCCAACATCGATGCCATCCACGATGCCGGAAAGAAGGTGGGCGTCTGGACGGCCAATACGAGTGAATCCATCGAAAAGTTCCTGCGTTCGGATATCGACGGCATCATCACAGACGAGGTGGCGCTGGCCGAAGAAAAGTACAGGGAGCTTCTGGACCGGGATGAGACAGACAGGATCCTGAATTTCTTTTCGTATTGAGGATGGAGAAAGGGAGAAGAAGGGACATGGACAGGGAAAGATTTGACAGGCAGATTGACTTTATCCTGGAAGCTGACAAGGAAAAAAATATCCTCCGCCAGACCCATCTGAGCGGGCACGGACGGAGGGAGAATGATGCGGAGCACGCCTGGCATATGGCCATGATGATCTATCTGCTCCGCGAATATGCCAATGAGGAGATCGATGTGGGAAAGGCCATGATGATGGCCCTGATCCATGACATCGTGGAAATCGATGCAGGCGATACCTACGCCTACGACGAGGAGGCCCAAAAGACCCAGAAGGAGCGGGAGGAGAAGGCGGCAGACAGGATCTTCGGCCTTCTTCCCGCAGACCAGCAGAGGGAACTGCGGGGGCTCTTTGAGGAATTCGAAAGCTTTGCCAGCCCCGAAGCCAGGTTCGCCAGGACCATGGACAACTTCCAGCCGATCCTTCTCAACAATGCCAACGGAGGGAGCGACTGGAGAGAGCATGGGGTCAGAAAATCCCAGATCCTGGAACGCCATTCCTACAATGGCAGGGGATCGGAGACCATCCGGGATTATATCCTGGGCCTGATCGACGAGAATGTCGGGAAGGGAAATATCATCGATGCCTGATTTATAGGATCCGGTGCAGGAGGTCGATCAGGGCCTCCACATCCTCTTCCCGGGTCGCCCAGCTGGTGGCGAAGCGGACCGTGGTATGGGTCGAATCGGGCTTTTCCCAGAAGCTGGTGTCCACATAGGGATCCAGCTTCTTTTTTACGTCATCCTCCAGAACTGCAAAGATCTGGTTGGTGGGGGATTCAAAGAGCAGAGGAATGCCCGCATCCTGCAGGGCCTTCTGGAGCTTTGCGGCACAGGCGATGGCCGTCTGACCGATCTCCTGATAAAGATGATCGGTAAAGAGGGTATCGAACTGAATGCCCAGGACCCTGCCCTTGGCCATCAGGGCGCCGTTCTGCTTCATAATGGTGAAGAAATGGGGCAGGAGGGCCGGATCCGGAACCACCAGGGCTTCGCCCAGCAGGGCCCCGCACTTGGTGCCGCCGATGTAGAAGGCGTCGCAGAGCCTGGCCAGATCCGCCAGGTCCACATTGTTCTGAGGAGAGGAGAGGGCGTAGGCCAGTCTGGCGCCGTCCACATAGAGAGGGATCCCGGCGTGCCTGCAGATCCGGCTGATGGCCCGGAGCTCCTCCAGAGAATAAAGGGTCCCGAATTCCGTGGGCTGGGACAGATAGACCATGCCGGGCGCCACCATATGGTCATGGTTCGCGTCCTCCTCATAGGTCTTCAGGAGCTGGTCCAGATCCTCCGCACGGATCTTGCCCATGGATTCAGGCAGGGGCAGGACCTTATGGCCGCCAAATTCAATGGCCCCGGCTTCATGGACGCTGATATGGCCCGTGGAGGCGGAAACGACTCCCTGCCAGGGGCGGAGAAGAGCCCCGATCACGACCGCATTGGTCTGGGTCCCCCCGGAAAGGAAATATACATCTGCATCCGGCGCGTCGCAGGCCTTGCGGATCCGGTCTCTGGCGGATTCACAAAAAGGATCCAGGCCATAGCCGGGGGTCTGCTCCATGTTGGTGGCAGTCAGGGCCTCCAGGATCCTGGGATGCGCCCCTTCCATGTAATCGGAGGTAAAAGCCAGTTTTTTATTTGCCATAGAAATCGTCCTTTCTTTATCCATTTTCACCAGGGGACAGGGCCCGCCCTGTCATCCCAGAAGCTTTACGCGGCCCTTGCCGGGAATGATCCGGTCTGTCATGGTATGCCTTCCGTCTTTGGCTTCAAAGACCCGGATCTCACAGTTGTGGGGCTTTGGCCGCCACAAAAGGCCGCCAGGTCTGTCCGTCATATAGCCGGACAGGGCCCGGAGTATGCCGCCATGGCAGGCGATGAGGACATTCTCATAGTCCTTTTCCTCCAGTTCCTTCAAAAAGGAGGCCGCTCTTGCCTTCATGGAGTCCGTTGTTTCCACGCCTTCAGGCGCAGGGAATACTTCCGGCAGCATCCAGTAGAGGGTCATGGCCGGTCCCAGCAGATGATATTTCTTCCCCTCATAGGGGCCGAAATCCACCTCTATGAGCCGTCTGTCCGTGATGACCTGGGAGGGCTCCACGCCGCCGATGATCGCGCCTGTTACCAGGGCTCTCTGGAGCGGGCTGGTATAGACGGCGTCAAAGTGCATATCTCCGATCAGGGCTCTGGCCTCCCTGGCCTGTGCCAGGCCCCTTTCATTTAAGGGCTCGTCTGTCAGGCCCTGCATGAGCCTTGCCTTATTGAGCCTGGTCTGTCCGTGCCTGGTGATCCAAATTTTCATAATTTAATTCCTGCCTTGAAACAAACAGTGATTTTTTTCGCGGCAGTGTGAAACTGCCTGTTTCTAAGTTTAATCGTTCCCGGCCAAAATCACAATGCGGAATGTCCGCAGGGAGCTTTTGCAGGGAACATTTTCTGTGCTATGATGCAGTCACAAAAGTATTGAGAAAACGAAAAGGAAATTCCAATGGAAATGCAGCAAGAAGCGTATCCGGCCGTCCTGGTCCTGGCAGAGGAAAAAATAGAAGAAGGGAAAAGACTGGCTGACCATCTGCAAAGCCCCCTGATTACAGAAGAAAAGGAAGCGGAGGGGCTTTCCATGTATCTGCGTCTGGACGAGGAGGGCCTTTCCCTGGTGGGGGGATCCCTTTGCCTCAGGGGAGACTTTGGCCGTATGCTCCGCAGGGTCACAGGCGGAAGACTGGACCATGAGCTCCTTGTAAAAGCGGCCAAAAGAAAGCACTTTGGGCCTTCGCCCAGGGCCGTGGACGCCACGGCGGGGCTGGGCGAGGATTCAATGCTGCTTGCTGCGGCCGGCTTTCATGTGACCCTCTGCGAATACAATCCGGTCACAGCGGCCCTCTTAAAGGACGCCCATGCAAGGGCCCTGCTAAGTCCGGAGCTTTCGGAAATCGCAGGCAGAATGGAGGTCCTGGAGACAGATTCCATCAGCTACCTCTCTTCCCTGCAGGAAGGGCCTGATCTGATCCTCCTGGATCCCATGTTCCCGGCAAAGCAGAAAAACGCCCTGACAGTCAAAAAGCTCCAGCTCCTGCAGCAGCTGGAAAAGCCCTGCGCTGGGGAGGAGGCTCTTTTGGAAGCCGCCATCCAGGCAGGGCCGGAAAAAATCATTATTAAGCGCCCCCTGAAGGGCCCCTATCTGGCAGGCAAAAAGCCAGGCTATTCCATAGAGGGAAAGACCATCCGCTACGACTGCCTCGTACTTGGCCGCCGCTGAGGGAAGAGGTCTCCTTTTCAGGCTTCCTGTTTCTCCCTGGCCAGGATATATTCCTTGAGCTCCCGGTAGATCTGGGTCTCCACGGGAGGGCAGCCCTTGACGCAGAAGTCAAAGCCGCTGGTGCAGTTTCCGACGCCCAAGGGGCCGTTTTTGCCCCGGAAGCCCTGGCCGATACAGACCTTTTCCCCCAGCTTGTCCAGAAGGCCTTCGTCCTTTAACATCTGCAGGGCCGGGATCAGATAGCCGTAACAGGCGGAGCAGGATTCCACCTCCACGGCGGCGTCCTGCAAAGATACGATCTTGCGCTCCCTGGGCAGGTCCTCGGCGCTTTCCTGTCCGATGGTCCGGATCAGGGCGCCCTTCAGATCCATGCTGCCGCTTCCCAGCTCCGCTGCCATGGGGATATAAGGGACCTCCGCGGGATCAATATGGAGCAGGGAACAGACCAGGGTGTCCACCAGGACCGGGTCCCTGGCAGCCATGATACAGTTGCGGACCACTGGATTGCCTCCGTCCTCGAAATCCAGATCTCCGCAGATATGGTCCACCACAATGAAATCCTGCCGGATTCCCCGGGAGAGATGGGCGATGGGCTTATGCAGGCCCATGGCATGGAAATGCCGTTTTTCCGAGTTGGGGATCAGGCCCTTCATATTTTTAAGGGCACAGGTGATCCTGGTCTGGCAGTGCCCCTTGAGGACCGGGACATTGATCAGAAAATCGATATCGTCTACGCAGCTGCAGACCCTGAGTTCCATACCCTGGCAGTCCACGGTATGGGATTTTTCTTTCTGGGTGTCGATCAGGGGAACCTGATACTTGTTTGCCAGGGCATTGTAGCCGCAGACCGCAAAGGCCTCAGCCGTTCTGTCTCCGACCCAGGAGCCCTCCGCAATCACGATATCTTCAAAGCCCCTTGTCTGGAGGTATTCCAGTATGCCGGCGATGATCTCGGGATGGGTCGTAGCCCCCCAGGAAGCCTCGGAGGGGGAGACCAGGTTTGGCTTGATGCCGATCCGGGTCTTCTTCGAAGGAATCAGGGACGCGAGGTC
>CAMNJZ010000077.1 GCA_946541955.1 uncultured Lachnospiraceae bacterium
GAGGAGGAGCGGATCTTTTGGAGGACGGGGGCTGCCTCTTCAGACCGGAAATAGGCCAGGGTCGAAGGCGGGACAAGGCTCTCCAGAGTCTTCCAGTCACCGTCATGGAGGCAGGTCCGGACGGTGGAGGCGCTGATGGGGGTCCGGGTCCCCTCCCGGGCTTTCCTGGGGATCACGGTGCAGGAGATCCCTGCGGCAGGGAGGGAAGCTTCCATGACCTGGTTATAGATCCCTGTGACCTGGCTGGCCGGCTCCTCTCCGACAAAGCGGCAGTTGATGCCAAGGGCCTCTGCAATCCTGGTGAAGACCGCCAGATCCAGTCTGGCGTGGCCGTCTATGACAGCGGCCTGGTCCTTGAGGAAGTAGGAAGGGAAGGTGGCGGAGGAGATGATATAGGGGCCGGAGTCATGATAAATCAGATTCGGCAGGTGGGCGGTGCCCTCCATGACCAGCTTTCTGCGGACTTTGAAGGGGACCAGGCTGGCGTCCTCGCTGACGATGAAGATGTGGAGGAGATCGCAGGCTGCGGCAGCCTGCTCTGCCAGATACTGGTGTCCCAGGGTAAAGGGGTTGGCGTTCATGACGATGGCGCCGATCCGTTTGCCGGCAGGGGCAAGGTCTCCCTTCTGGGCCAGGGTCTCCTTTTTGAGCTTTTCCAGGTAGGAGGCAAAGCCGTCCGACCGGTTTTCCATGAAGACCAGGGTATCCTGGACCCGGGCGATTTCCTTAAAGCCAAGATCTCCGAAGAACTTGGCCGAAGCGATCTTGGTATAGAGGAAGAGATGGAAATTGCCCCGCTCCGCCTGATACTGGATCAGGTGGGAGATGACTTCGTTGAGGAGGCCTTCCCCCTGGTGGGCGGCGGAAACGGCAAAGCAGCGGAGGGTATTGCCGAAGCAGGACCCGGTGGCGATGACATTGTAGTCTTCATCGTAGATCCCGCAGGTATAATCGAGGTTTCCATCCAGGCGGATGCCCTCCCGGACCAGCAGGTCCTTTACCTGCTGCATGCCGTAGACGTCGGAGGGAAGGATCTGGGATACGCTGTAATCTGACATGGCGGCTCCTTTGTATGGCCGGGGCTCAGGATACGGAAAAACGGTAGCCTACGCCGCGGACGGTCTGAATGTATACGGGTTTCTGGGGATTGTCCTCGATCTTGTTCCGAAGACGGTTGATATAGACCATGATGGCGTTATTGTCTACAATAATGGTATTGTCCCAGACATGCTCGTAGATCATATCCTTGGTGAAGACCCTTTCGGGATTCTGCATGAAGAGCAGCATCATGCTGTTCTCCTTGGAGGAAAGATCGATCAGCTGGTCGTTTTTGTAGAAGCGGAGGGTCTTGGTATCGTAGCGGAAGCATCCCCGGACAATGACCGATCCCTGGGCGCTCTGGAGGGAGCTGCGGCGGATCAGGGCAATGACCTTGGCGCCCAGCACGACCGGGCGGAAGGGCTTGGTGATGTAGTCGTCCGCGCCGACGGACAGGCCGTAAAGGGCGTCATAGTCCTCATTGCGGCCGCTGATAATAATGATGGGGGTGACATTGCCTTCGCTGCGGATCCTTTTGATCACTTCGAAGCCGTCTATATCGCCCATGTTGATATCCAGAAGGATGACCTGATAGTGGTTCTTGCGGATCAGCTCCAGGGCCCGGCGGCCGTCGGAGGCTGTATCCGCTTCCAGATTGTTGCTGTTCATGACCTTTTCCAGCATCTTCTGGATTGCGGGATCGTCATCTACAATTAATATCTTATCTGCCATTGGGTCTGTCCTTTAATATGTATCATATGAATATTGCGTGTTAAAATTGATTATACTATATGCCTTCTGAGGGGTCAAAGACGATGCAAAATAAAAAAACGGGAACCGGTTATAAATACAGACTTCTGGGCTTCACCCTGCTGGGAGTCCTTCTGCTTTTCTTCCTGGCCCTTCTGGGGAATGAGGTCTGGATCCGCTATCGGGACGCGCTGATCAACGCCCAGAAGGAACAGATGCTGCTGACGGTGGAGACCCTCAGCAACGATATGCAGGAGGCCTTCGAAGAAAAGGCGGATGACCTGACGGCCATCGTCAGGATGGGGACGGGTCTGGACCTGGAGGGAAGAGCCAGGATCTACCGGGACTTTGTGACAGGCAGGAGCGACTATATTGACAACCTGATCGAAAAGGACCGGGAGGGAAAGGTGGTCTGGACCTATGAAGAGGAGACCTTCACCACCAGCTACCGGACCATGCATCTGCAGAGAGGCGTCCGCTTTGAGGAGACGATGAACGACCGGGGCAAGATCCGCCTGCTTCTGAGCATGGAGACGGAGACCGGCAGCCTGTGCTTTGTGCTGGATGCGGCGGCCTATTTTGAGAGGATCTCGGGGATCACCATCGGCACCAACGGCTATTTCCTGGTCAAGGACCAGGAGGGCATCATCCTCATGTATCCTACGGAAAACCAGCTGGGCATGGACGTCATTGAGGGACGTAAGGAGATGTTTCCCGGGGCTGACCTGACCAGTCTGGAGGAAATGCTGGAGGACCAGGAGGCCGGCAATACGGCTACGGCGGAGTACTATTCCTACTGGTGGTCGGATCCGGCCCTGCCCAGGGTCAGAAAGATCGCTGCCTACGCCCCGGTACGGCTCCAGGACGGGTTCCTGATCATTTCCGCAGTCATGGACTATGAGGATATCTACAGGCCCATCCGCAACGGCTTCCAGAGCATGATCGGAGTCATGATCATTGCCGCCCTGATCCTGCTGGCCGTCATGGCCGTATGGTTCGTACTCCTGCGCCAGAACCGCAGGGACCAGGAGGAAATTCTCTATCTCCGGGAGCTGAACAAGGTCCTGGAGGAGACCCACAGGACCGAGGAGGCCCTGGAGCAGAAACAGCGTCTGCAGATCATGGGGGCGGTCACGGGCGGCATCGCCCATGAATTCAACAACCTTCTGACCCCCATCATGGGCTATGCGGACATGCTGATGCTGGAGCTGGACGAGGACTCGGACGCCTATGACAATGCCAGGGAGATCTTTTCCGCCTCGGAAAAGGCCAGGGACATCATCCGGCAGATCTCTCAGATGTCCAGAAAGAATATGGAGACCACCTATCAGTACATAGACGGGGCAGAATTCCTGACCAGGAGCCTGAAAATGGTCCGGTCCATGGCCCCTGCCAACGTCCAGATCGAGGAGGACATCAACCTGGGCGGGGCCGGCTTCATGGGCAACAAGACCCAGATGAACCAGGTCCTGCTGAACCTGGCCCTCAACGCCTTCCAGGCCATAGGGAGGGATCAGGGCGGCATGATCCAGATCGAAGCCCGTCTGATCCCCAGGGACGCCCTGGGGAGCTACGGCCTGGACAGCAGTTCCAGCGTCTGGGAGCGCTATCTCAGGATCTCCCTGCGGGACAACGGCTGCGGCATGGACAAGATGACCATGGAGCAGATCTTCACCCCCTTCTTTACCACCAAGGAGAATGGAACGGGCTTTGGCCTGGCCATTGCCGAGTCTCTGATCACTTCCCACAGGGGCTTCATCACGGTCTCCTCCAGGCCCGGAGAGGGATCCGTCTTCCATGTCTTTCTGCCGGCTGCCAAGAAGGCGGACGAGAACAGGCTGCACGATGCGGCTGCCTCAGGGGGCTATGAGGAGGGCGGCCACAAGATCCTGGTGGTGGACGACAACGTCAAGATCCTGCAGGAGCTGACCGGCCAGTTCGGAAAGCTGGGCGTCACCATAAGGACCTGCGCCAACACGGCGGAGGCGGAAGAGCAGCTGGCCAGCCATGTCTACCAGGTGCTCCTCATCGACAACGAGCTCTCCAGAGCCGGCGGCGACAACATGGGCATCGATTTTGCAATGTCCATCCGCCAGAAGTATAATGGACTTCTGATCATCGTCATGGCGGACAAGATCCGCAAGGAGATCGTGGAGGCCAGACAGGCAGGCCTGATCAACGCCTACCTGGAAAAGCCGGTCTCCGTCCAGGAGCTGATCGAGACCATACAGGTCACAGCTTCAGAAATACGCTAGTTTAAAGGATGCTTTTTATGAAATGGAGAAGTCTGATTCAGGGAGAAGAAGTGGCGCTTCCCGCCATGCTGGACGCCAGAGAGCGCAGGGCTTATATACAGATGCGTCTGATCGAAGAGTATAAGACGGCCCTGGTCTCCTTTACGCTGAACATAGCCGGGCCGATCAAGGTCTTTGGCCTTTCCAGATCGGCCTTTGAAGAGGGCCTGCAGCTGATCCGGATCCGCTGCCGGGAATATGGGATCCCCATTGTGCATGAATATGTCCTCCGGGAAAACACGGGCTGGGAGGCCTTCCTTTCCGTGGACGCAGGCCCCGAATTTGTCAAACGCATTCTGACGGACCTGGAGGATGAGCACTCCCTGGGCCGGCTCTTTGATATCGATATTATCCGCCGGGACCTGTCCAAGGTATCCAGAAAGGAACTGGGGAGACAGGAGCGGCGCTGCCTCATCTGCGGAGGCCCGGCCTTTGTCTGCGCCGGGAGAAGGCTCCATACGGTGGAGGCCCTCCAGGAGCGGACCGTCCAGATCATGTGGGACTACTTTGCCTTCCGCTATGCGGATGATACGGCCATGACGGCCTGCCGGGCCCTGCTCTATGAGGTCATGGCGACCCCCAAGCCCGGTCTTGTGGACAGGGCGGGAACCGGGGCCCATGAGGACATGGACATCTTTACCTTCGAGACCTCGGCCCTGGCCCTTCTGCCCTACTTCCGCCGCTTTGTTTCCTACGGGATCGAGAAGGCCCAT
Source organism: uncultured Lachnospiraceae bacterium (assembly GCA_946541955.1). Classification (GTDB taxonomy): domain Bacteria; phylum Bacillota; class Clostridia; order Lachnospirales; family Lachnospiraceae; genus CAG-791. The sequence goes on from CAMNJZ010000077.1 coordinate 4,796, forward strand.
CTGGAGCCGGAGGCCCTGCTTGCCGGGATCCGGTCTGTGGGCCGGGAAGCAGACCTGGCCATGCTCCGGGCCACCGGAGGGATCAACACCCACAAGGGAGCTATCTTTTCCGTAGGGATCCTCTGCGTGGCCCTGGGCTGGCTCTATGGAACCGGAAGGCCCTGGGAGGCGGAGAGCCTTTCGGACACTGCCCGCAGAATCGCCTGCGACGTCATGCGGGAGCTGAGGGGTCTCTCCGCCTCCGGGGAGGAAAAGAGACGCCTGACCCATGGGGAAAGACTCTATCTGGAACATGGGACCGGGGGCATCCGCCTGGAAGCGGCCCGGGGCTTTCCCACGCTCTTTGAGAGCGCCCTGCCGGCCCTGGAGGACCTGCTGGGCCGGGGCTTTTCGCTCAACGACGCCGGGATCCTGACCTTGATGAAGATCCTGGCCGAAACAGAGGACACCAGCCTGATCAGCCGCTGCGGCTATGACAGGGCAGGCTATTACAGGGAAAAGGCAGGGCGCCTCTGGGAGACCTTTAAGGATGCCCAGCCGGGAGACCCGGCCTATCTGGAGGCCCTGGAGGAAATGGACCGGGAAATGGTCAGAGACCACGCCTCTCCCGGCGGCAGCGCCGACCTTCTGGCCATGACCTATTTCCTGCATTTCCTGAGGACCGGCCAGGTCCCTTCCAGGATCAGCTGACGCCAGGAGGTAACAATGCCCAGAAAAAATACCAGAAATACCAGGGGCAGGATCATATCCGCCGCCTGGAAGCTGTTCTATGAGAACGGCTATGAAGAAACCACCATCGAAGACATCATCTTCGAATCCCAGACCTCCCGGGGGTCCTTCTACCACTACTTCGAAGGCAAGGACGCCCTCCTGGGGACCCTGGCCTATGTCTTTGATGAAAAATATGAGGAGCTCCAGGAAAAGCTGGACCAGGACCGGGACGCCATCGACCAGCTGACCTGGCTCAACCACGCCCTCTTTTACATGATCGAGGAGAGCATTTCCCGGGACCTTCTGACCAGGCTTTTGTCTACCCAGCTCCTGGCCCAGGGGGAGAAACACCTGCTGGACCGCAACAGGACCTATTTCCGCCTGCTCAGGCGGATCATCCAGGAGGGCCAGAAAAAGGGAGGCCTCCGGTCTGACATGACCGTCAATGAGATCACCAAGGCCTACGCCCTCTGGGAAAGGGCCCTGCTCTATGACTGGTGCCTGTGCGGGGGCGAGTATTCCCTGGTGGCCTATACGGACAGGCTGACCCCCCTCTTTCTGCAGAGCTACAGGCCTGTTCCTTTCCGGGAAGAATGAGAGAGCAGGCAGGCCCCGCCCCCCTTGGCCTGGGGACAGAGCAAATAAAATCAAGCGGAAAATCGTATGATTATAAAATCTGTAGTTGAAGAATTCAGCCGGCAGTTTTATGAGATGTACAGCCTGAAAACGGGATAGATAAAGTAAAAAATAGAATTTTTGATGAACGGAGTACAGAACTGATTCTGTACTCCGTTCTGTATTTTATTCTTGTTTTTTGTGTGTTATAATGCGCCGGTATGATGTAATCCGGGAAGGCCCAGAGCCCCCGGCTTACAGACATGTATGAGAGAGGAGATAACACTATGACAACCGCACAGATCCTGATCATTGCAACCATCGTTGCCTATCTGTTCGGCATGCTGCTGATCGGTTTTATTTTCAACCGTCAGGGCGCAGCCGATACCCAGGACAACTTCTATATCGGCGGCCGCAAGCTGGGCCCTCTGGTCACAGCCATGAGCGCGGAAGCCTCCGATATGAGCTCCTACCTGCTGATGGGCCTGCCGGGCCTTGCCTATATCGCAGGTCTGGCCGAGGTCACCTGGACGGCCGTGGGCCTTGCCGTGGGCACCTATCTGAACTTCCTTTTTGTGTCCAGAAGGCTGCGCAGATATTCCGCCAGGATCGGCGCCTATACCATTCCCGATTTCTTCGCCAGAAGATATGAGGACAAACATCACATCCTTTCCCTCCTGGCGGCCCTGATCATCATCATCTTCTTCGTTCCCTATACCGCTTCCGGCTTCAAGGCCGTAGGCACCCTCTTCAACAGTCTCTTCGGCGTGGAATACCACTTTGCCATGGCCCTGGGCGCTGTGATCATCGTGGCCTATACCACCATGGGCGGCTTTATGGCCGTATCCACCACAGACCTGGTCCAGTCCATCTTTATGACCATTGCCCTGATCGTGATCGTCTTCTTCGGGATCGGCAAGGCCGGCGGCATGGGCACCGTGGTGGAAAACGCCAAGGCCCTTCCCGGCTATCTGAACCTGACCCAGGGCTATGACTGGGCAAACGGCACCGCAGGAAGCTTTGGCATCTTCAGCATTGTTTCCACCCTGGCCTGGGGCCTTGGCTACTTCGGCATGCCCCACATCCTGCTCCGCTTCATGGCCATCCGGGATGACAGGGAGCTGGTGGTATCCAGAAGGATCGCTTCCGTCTGGTGCCTGCTTTCCATGGCTGTTGCAGTCTTCATCGGCGTCATCGGCTACAGCGTTTCCAAGGCAGGGGCCATCCCCATGCTGGAAACCAGCTCGGATTCAGAGACGGTCATCATCCAGATGGCCAACCTGATGAGCGAAAACGGCGTGCTCTTTGCCATCATGGCCGGCGTGATCCTGGCCGGTATCCTGGCAGCCACCATGTCTACGGCGGACTCCCAGCTTCTGGCAGCGGCTTCCTCCGTATCCCAGGACCTGCTCCAGGAATTCTTCGGCATTAAGCTGAGCCAGAGAGCCACCATGATCGTGGCCAGAGTGACCGTTCTGTGCATCGCAGCCATCGCCATCGTGCTGGCCTGGGATCCCAACAGCTCGGTCTTCCGTGTCGTATCCTTTGCCTGGGCAGGCTTTGGCGCGGCCTTTGGTCCCACCATGCTCCTGGCCCTCTTCTGGAGACGGTCCAACAAGCAGGGCGCCATTGCCGGCGTGGCAGTGGGCGGCATCATGGTCTTTGTATGGAAGTTCGTGATCGCACCCATGGGCGGCGTCCTGGCAGTTTATGAGCTGCTGCCCGCCTTCCTGATCGGCCTGGCCGCCAACGTGATCGTAAGCCTCCTGACCCCCGCTCCCTCCGAGTCCATCACCAGGCTTTACGATGAGGCGTAAATTCGATCGTTTCTATTATTAATAGTTTCTTCCGGGAGAAGGCTGTCTGAGAGATCGGACAGTCTTTTCTCATGATTGCTTTTTTTTCTGAAGCATTGTAGAATAAAAATCCGCAGCCGGCAGGACACAGGTCCGGCTTCCTTATATATTAGAAGCAATGCATGCGCTTTTTACGTGCAGTTTTCTTTTTCAGGCAGAAAGGATAAGCTATGTGGGTCGCAGACAAGTGGAAGGATTATGAAGTGCTGGATACGTCCGGCGGAGAAAAACTGGAGCGCTGGGGACAGTACAGACTGATCCGTCCGGACCCCCAGGTCATCTGGGCTACCCCCAAGGACAGGCTCTGGAGAAAGCCCAACGGCCACTACCACAGATCCAGCCGGGGCGGCGGAGAATGGGAATTCTTCGATCTGCCCGAGGAGTGGACCATCTCCTACAGAGACCTGCGCTTCCATTTAAAGCCCTTCAGCTTCAAGCATACGGGACTCTTCCCCGAGCAGGCAGTCAACTGGGACTGGTGCGCAGACCTGATCCGCAGAGCCTCTGAGGAGGGAAGAAAGGTCCGGGTCCTCAATCTCTTTGCCTATACGGGCGGCGCCACCGTATCCGCGGCGGCAGCCGGCGCCCAGGTGACCCATGTGGACGCATCCAAAGGCATGGTGTCCTGGGCCAGAGAAAATGCGGCCAGCTCCGGCCTGGCAGACGCCCCCATCCGCTGGCTGGTGGACGACTGCGGCAAGTTCGTGGAGCGGGAGATCCGCAGGGGCAACCGCTACGACGCCATCATTATGGATCCTCCTTCCTACGGCAGGGGACCCAAGGGGGAGATCTGGAAGATTGAGACCAGTATCTATCCCTTCTTATTAAAATGCAGAGAGCTGTTGTCCGAGGACCCGCTCTTTTTCCTGATCAATTCCTATACCACAGGCCTGCAGCCCGCCGTTCTTTCCTATATGCTCCATACGGTCCTGGATCCCATCCGGAAAGGAAGGGTCGAAGCGGGCGAGGTGGGGCTCCCGGTTTCCGGTAATGGCCTGGTCCTTCCCTGCGGCGCAGCCGGCAGATGGACGGCAGAAAGGTATGCCCATTAAATTTCGTCATTCTCACGAAATTTTTGGCATAATTTTGTGAAAAACTTTAAAATAATGCTTGCAAATCCGGCAGACATCCTGTAGAATAGCATTTGCTGTGACATTGATAGCTGTGAAGCGTGAGGTTGCCCGATTCGTCGGGGTTTTCCGTGGAGCGAATGTCTGGGGCCAAGAGCCCGCAATCTGACGACAAGTCACTGTACCAGGTAATGTCTGCCGGCAAGAGCAGAAACAACGTGCGCCTTTCACCATGTGAAGCATTGTGAAACGCACGGAAACGTGTACAGTCGCCACTTGTCGTACTAAAGTAAAAGTACGAAGAGAGGAGACTTTTTTTTATGGCAAATCAGGTTATGAGAATCACACTCAAGGCGTATGATCATCAGCTCATCGACGCGTCTGCCAAGAAGATCATCGAGACAGTTAAGAAGACTGGCTCCCAGGTATCCGGACCGGTTCCGCTTCCTACAAAGAAGGAAGTCGTTACCATCCTCCGCGCTGTTCATAAGTATAAGGACAGCCGTGAGCAGTTCGAGCAGAGAA
>CAMNJZ010000078.1 GCA_946541955.1 uncultured Lachnospiraceae bacterium
TCGTGGCTGCCGGGGACGGAACCTGGAACGACGCCCAGCTGGGACAGGAATCCACCTGGTTCATCTGTGAGTGGGAAAAGTAATATATTGTGCAAAGCACAATATATTACTTACGAGCTCCGCGCAAAGCGCAGAGCTCGGCCATATAAAGCACAGCGCGAAGCGCAGAGCTCGGCCTCGAGTCAAATTTTAGTTATAAGAAGTAAGAAAAAGGATCCGCAAGAGAGTCTCCAGGGAGGCTCTCTTGCTGTATCCGGCATATTCAGGGAAAAGAACGATATGTCAGAAGAAAAAAACAACCAGGTGATCAGGCTTCCGGAAGCCTTCTGCAGCAGGATGAAAGAAATGCTGGGGGAGGACTATCCGGCTTTTTTATCCGCATTTTCCGAAGGCCGGTCCTGGAAGGCCCTGCGGGTCAATACCCTCAAGACCGATCTTGCCAGGTTCCGCGCAGTCTACCGGGGAGACCTGGACCAGGTCCCCTGGGCGGAGAACGGCTTTTACTATGACGAGGCGGACAGGCCCGGCAGGAGTCCCCTGCATGAGGCGGGCCTCTACTATATTCAGGAGCCCAGCGCCATGGCAGTGGCAGCCCTGTCCGGCACCCAGCCCGGGGAAAGGGTCCTGGATCTGTGCGCCGCCCCGGGAGGCAAATCGACCCAGCTGGCGGCCATGCTGGAAGGGCAGGGGCTTCTGGTGGCCAACGAGATCCATCCGGCCAGGGCCAGGATCCTGTCCCAGAACATAGAGCGGATGGGCATCAAAAACGCCCTGGTGACAAACGAAGCGCCGGAGGATCTGGCCCTGCGTTTTCCTGCCTTCTTTGACAGGATCATCGTGGACGCCCCCTGCTCTGGGGAGGGCATGTTCCGGAAGGAGGAACAGGCCCTGGCCTGCTGGAGCCAGGACAACGTTGATCTCTGCGCCAGAAGGCAGGCTTCGATCCTGGACAGCGCCGCAGCCATGCTGACGGACGGCGGGGTCCTTATCTACTCCACCTGTACCTTTGCGCCGGAGGAGGATGAGGGAAGCATCGCCGCCTTCCTGGTCCGTCATCCGGACTTTTCCATCCTGCCCCTGGCTTCCTCTCTGGGAGAAAGGCTGACGGAATACGGCTTTGACAGAGGAAATCCCGCCTTTCTGGACCTGGTCCCTTCTGCGGATCCTGCCATGAAGGCCCGGAAAGGCCTGGAGGAGACCATACGGCTCTGGCCCCACCGCCTGCGGGGGGAGGGCCACTTTGTGGCGGCCCTGGTCCGGCAGGGGAAAAAATTCCGGGCCCGGACGGCAGGAAAGAGTAAGGGGCCTGACCAGGCCTCCCTGAAGCTCTGGAAGGATTTTGAGAAGGAGGCCCTGAAAACAGACCTGCAGGGGACCTTTCTTCTTTTTGGAAGCGAGCTCTATCTGGAACCGGAGCCTGTGCCCTTAAAGGGCCTGAAGGTCCTGCGGCCGGGTCTCCATCTGGGGACGCTGAAAAAGAACCGCTTTGAGCCGGCCCACGCCCTGGCCCTTTCCCTGCAGCCGGAGGAGGCAAAGAGCAGCCTGGACCTGCCTGCCGGATGCCCGGAGGCAGCGGCCTATCTGCGGGGCGAAGCCCTTCCCTGCAGCGGCCAGCGGGGCTGGACCCTGATCAGCCTGGACGGCTGCAGTCTTGGCTGGGGCAAGGCCGGAGGCAGTATGATCAAGAACCATTATCCCAGGGGCCTTCGCATCGCCGGGATTTGACATTGGCCTGCAGATATGGAATATTGGAGAAGAAGAAATCCGTGATTCACAAGGGAGGCAGGAGGTTTTTTCATGAGCAGTAATATGCAGTTCGATGTACTTGCCCTGAATATGGAGCACCAGCTGATTTCCCTGGCGTCGGAGCGCCTGGGCAAGACCCTGCAGGAATGCAGCGATCCTGAGCTCTACTCCCTGGTCCTGATCCTGTGCAAGCGCCTCCTCAGGGTCTGCGAGAAGAACACCGGAGAGAAAAAGGTCTACTATATCTCTGCGGAATTCCTGGTGGGCCGGCTTCTTGGCAACAACCTGATCAACATGGGCCTCTATGACATGCTGGGCGACATCCTTGCCAAATACGGGAGGGACCTGGCCGCCATTGAGGAGCTGGAGAGGGAGCCCTCTCTGGGAAACGGGGGCCTGGGAAGACTGGCAGCCTGCTTCATGGATTCCATCGCCACTCTGGGCCTGCCCGGCGAAGGCATCGGCCTCAATTATCATTTCGGACTTTTTAAACAGAAATTTGTGAACCGGATGCAGGTGGAGGAGATCGATCCCTGGATCCAGGGCCTTTCCTGGGAAGCCCCCAGCGCCAAGTATTTCGACGTGCAGTTCGGCAAGGGCTCGGTCCGGGCCAGGCTCTACAACATGGAGATCGCAGGCTACCAGGGAGGCACCAACAAGCTCCGGCTCTTTGACCTGGATACGGTGGACGAGTCTCTGGTCCGCAGCGGGATCAGCTTTGACAAGACGGACTATTCCAGAAACCTGACCCTCTTCCTCTATCCCGACGATTCGGATGAGAACGGCATCAAGCTCCGGGTCTACCAGCAGTATTTCCTGGCCTCCTGCGCGGCCCAGCTGATCCTGCAGGAAATGAAGGAGCGCCAGTATGACCTTTACAGGTTCAGCGACCACGCTGTGATCCAGATCAATGACACCTATCCCGTGATGATCATTCCGGAGCTGATCCGGATCCTGATCGAGGAGAAGGGCATGGACTTTGACCTGGCCCTGGATGCGGTAACCAGGACCTGCGCCTATACCAACCATACCATCATGGCCGAGGCCCTGGAGACCTGGCCCATGTCCTACCTGGAGGAAATCGTCCCCAGGCTGGTCCCCTTCATCCGGGAGCTGGACAGACGGGTAAGAGCCCGCTGCCAGGATCCGGCGGTCTGGATCATCGATGACAGGGACCTGGTCCATATGGCCCACATCGCCCTCCACTATTCCTTCTCCATCAACGGGGTCTCCTCGATCCATACAAGGATCCTGGAGGAGACGGCCCTGAAGAAGTTTTATGACCTTTATCCCCACCGCTTCTCCAACAAGACCAACGGGATCACCATCCGCAGATGGCTGATCTCCTGCAACCGGGAGCTGGGGGCCTATGTCTCCTCCGTGATCGGCGACAGCTTCCGCAGGGACGGCCGCCTTCTGGAGAAGCTTATGAAATACCGGGACGACCCCGATGTCCTTTCCGACCTGGAGGAGATCAAGCTCCACGCCAAGGAGACCTTCTGCAGCGCCGTACTGGAAAAGGAGGGTGTCGCGCTGGATCCCCAGGGCATTTTTGACGTGCATGTCAAGCGGATCCACGCCTACAAGCGCCAGCAGCTCTTCGCCCTGGACATCATTCACCGCTATCTGGAGGCAAAGCGCGGCAACAAGCCCCGCCGGCCCATCAATTTCATTACGGGCGGCAAGGCGGCCCCGGCCTATACCTTCGCCAGGGACATCCTGCATCTGCTCCTGATCCTGCAGGATCTGATCAACCATGACCCTGCCGTGAACGACTGTCTCCACATGGTGGTGGTGACTGACTACAACGTGACCTGCGCCGAGAAGCTGATCCCGGCCTGTGATATTTCCGAGCAGATCTCCCTGGCCTCCCGGGAGGCCTCCGGCACGGCCTGCATGAAGTTCATGGTCAACGGGGCCCTGACCCTGGGGACCGAGGACGGCTCCAACGTGGAGATCCGGGACCTGGTGGGCGAGGACAACATCTATATGTTCGGCGCCGACAAGGACACGGTGATCACCCACATGGACAGGGGAGACTATGATCCGGCCGCTTTGTACAACCAGGATCCCATCCTGCGGGAGGCGGTGGACTTTATCCTTTCCCCCGATGTATGCAGACTGGGGGACGGAGGCATTCTTTTCAGGCTCTCCAATGAGCTTCGGACAAAGGATACCTTCATGACCCTGCTGGATTTTGAAGATTATGTCAGAGCCAAGGACCGGATGATCGCAGACTATGAGGACCGGCCCCTGTGGCGGCAGAAGATGCTGATCAATATCGCAAGGGCAGGCTATTTTTCCTCCGACAGGACCGTAGGCGAATACAACGAGGAAATCTGGCATCTGCAGGGGGACAAGCGTCCCCAGGACTGGGCCTTCTGACCCTGGCAGCAATAGAGGAATACCATGGATTTATTTGATTTTATGCGGGAGCAGACCCAGGAGAACGAATCGCCCCTGGCGGCCAGGCTCCGGCCCAGAACCCTGGATGAGGTGGTGGGCCAGCAGCATATCCTGGGGAAGGACAAGCTCCTTTACCGGGCCATCCGGGCCGACAAGCTGGGATCCGTCATTTTTTACGGGCCCCCCGGCACGGGCAAGACGACCCTGGCCAGGGTCATCGCCAATACCACCAGCGCGGAGTTTACCCAGCTCAACGCCACGGCCTCGGGCAAAAAGGATATGGAGACCGTCATCAGCCAGGCAAAGGACCGGCTGGGCATGTACGGCAAGAAGACCATCCTTTTTATCGATGAGATCCACCGCTTCAACAAATCCCAGCAGGATTACCTCCTGCCCTTTGTGGAGGACGGGACCGTGACCCTGATCGGCGCCACGACGGAAAATCCCTATTTCGAGGTCAACAGCGCCCTGATCTCCAGGTCCATCATTTTTGAATTAAAGCCCCTGTCCATGGAGGACATCCGGACCCTGATCCGCCGGGCCGTCTATGACAGGGAGCGGGGCATGGGATCCTACGAGGCCGAGATCGACGAGGACGCCGAGATCTTTCTGGCCGATCTGGCGGGGGGCGACGCAAGGCACGCCCTCAACGCGGTGGAGCTGGGCGTTCTGACCACGGACCGGTCTGAGGACGGGAAGATCCATATCACCCTGGAGGTGGCCAAGGAATGCATCCAGAAGCGGGTGGTCCGCTATGACCGCAAGGGGGACAACCATTACGACACCATTTCGGCCTTCATCAAATCCATGCGGGGATCGGATCCCGACGCGGCGGTCTACTACCTGGCCCGCATGCTGGCCGCCGGAGAGGAGCCGGAATTTATTGCCCGCAGGATCATGATCTGCGCCTGCGAGGACGTGGGCAATGCGGATCCCAACGCCCTGGTGGTGGCGGTGAACGCCTCCCTGGCCTGCGAGCGGATCGGCATGCCGGAATCCCAGATCATCCTGGCCATGGCGGCGGAATATGTGGCCGCAGCCCCCAAGTCCAATACGGCGGTGGCGTCGATCTCCGCAGCCATGCGGGAGGTGGAAGGAAGCGGATGCCTTCCCATCCCTCCCTATCTCCAGGACGCCCACTACAAGGGCTCTGCCTCCCTGGGGCGGGGGATCGGCTATCAGTACGCCCACGACTACGAGGATCATTACGCCATCCAGCAGTATCTGCCGGATGCGCTGAGGGACAGGGACTTCTACAGGCCCTCGGAGAACGGCTATGAAAGAAGGATCCGGGAAAGAATGGCAGGCCTGACAGGCAGGGCCAAGTACAGGGAAAAAGAAGATTTAATACCGAGGAATAAAGCAGATGACAGCAGCGCCTCTGACAGTTTATAAACTGACCGTTTTATATATGCTGAACCGGCTCAAGGAGCCCATTGCCAAGGAGAGGGTCTCGGCCTTTCTTCTGGAGAACGGCTACGCCAATTTTGCCTCCCTTCTGCAGACCTATGCAGAGCTGGAGCAGCAGGGCCTGGTCCGGACGGAATCTACCAGGGACAAGGATTTCCTGATCCTGACCGATGCGGGAAAGGAGTCTCTTTTCTACTTCCGAAAGGAGCTCAGCGCAGACATCATGGCCCAGGCCGACGCCTATCTGAAGGAAAAGGGGCTGGAGCTCCTCAATGAGCGCTATCTTTCCGCCGAATATGACAGGGCGCCCTCGGGGGACTACCTGGTCCGGCTCTCCGTCCGGGAAAAGGATCTTCCCATCATCGATCTGACATTGTCTTTGCCCAATCTGGAGGCTGCCGAGGCGGCCTGCAGGGCCTGGAAGGAGAAAAATCAGGAGATCTACGCCTCTGTCATTGAAAAACTGTTCTGATTCAAGTATAATAAGCCAATAATAACGATCCTTTCTTGTTGTATTTCAAACAAAACTCCCAAGATACTTATAATTTTTCAAAGAATTGACATGAGTCCGCCGGGCCTGCAGGCCCGGAGGGTTTCTGTCTATGTTTCTGCACATTTTTTAACATATCTGAGGTATTTTTATGACAAAAGAGCAATATGAAAGCCTTAAGCTTCATGATCTGCAGGAAATTGCCAAGAAACGGGGCATGAAGGGGATTTCCACCCTTCGCAGATCCGGCCTGATCGAGGCGCTTTTAAAGCAGGACGAAGCAGACGCCCAGGAAATGGCAGCCCAGAATGTGCGCGTTGCCAGGCGGGATATCCGCCCCGATACGCCCATTCTCCACAAGGATGAGTTCGTGAGCGAGCTGGACAGCGGCCAGCTGGCCAACGGCATCCTGGAGGTCATGCCCGACGGCTTCGGCTTTATCCGCAGCGCCAACTACATGCCTGGAGATGCGGATATCTATGTTTCGCCCAGCCAGATCCGGCGCTTCAATCTCAAGACCGGCGATATTGTCCACGGCAATATCCGGATCAAGACCCAGGGGGAGAAATTCAACGCCCTTTTGTATGTGAAGGCCATCAACGGCTATCCGCCGGAGGAGGCGACCCGCAGATTCAATTTTGAAGATATGACCCCCATCTTCCCCGATGAGAGGATCCGCCTGGAAAAGCCCGGCGCCAGTATTGCCATGCGTGTCATGGACCTGATGTGCCCGGTGGGTAAGGGACAGCGCGGTATGATCGTCTCTCAGCCCAAGGCCGGCAAGACGACCCTGCTCAAGGAAGTGGCCAAGTCCGTGACCTACAACAATCCCGAGATCCACCTGATCATCCTCCTGATCGATGAAAGACCCGAGGAGGTCACGGATATCCGGGAGGCCATCGAAGGCCCCAACGTGGAGGTCATTTATTCCACCTTTGACGAGAAGCCCGAGCACCACAAGCGGGTCTCGGAGATGGTCATCGAAAGGGCAAGGCGCCTTGTGGAGCACAAGCAGGACGTCATGATCCTGCTGGATTCCATTACCAGACTGACCAGAGCCTACAACCTGACCGAGCAGTCCAGCGGCCGCACCCTTTCGGGCGGTCTGGATCCCGCGGCCCTCTATATGCCCAAGCGCTTCTTCGGCGCCGCCAGAAACATGCGGGAGGGCGGCAGCCTGACCATCCTGGCGACAGCCCTGATCGATACGGGCTCCAAGATGGACGACGTGGTCTACGAGGAATTCAAGGGCACCGGCAACATGGAAATGATCCTGGACAGAAAGCTGTCCGAAAGAAGGATCTTCCCTGCCATCGATATTCAGAAATCCGGTACCAGAAGGGAAGACCTGCTGCTGACACCGGACGAACTGGACGGCATCAACATGCTGCGCAGAGCCTTCAACAGCAATAAGTCTGAGGAATCCGTGAACCAGGTCCTGGACCTTTTTGCCAAGACCAGGAACAACGGCGAATTCATCAGCATGGTCAGAAAGACCCGCTGGGTCTGAGAAAGGGGCGCCTGCTTGCCCATCTGAAAAGCATGCACTGAAAAAATACGAAAAAAAGAAGGAGTCTTCCGGCTGTGGAAGGCTCCTTCTTTGAAATCAAAGGGAATTAAATTTACTGCATGGGCTTGTAGATGATGTTTTCCTTTAAGGCATCGGCGGTCTCGCGTCCCAGATAGTGGGCTACGATGGCAAGGCCGAAGGGAATGGCAGTGCCCATGGCCTGGCTGGTAATGATGTTATCCGTGACGGTGACCTGGTCATAGGTCAGAAGGGCGCCGTTCTCCTTAAGGCAGTCTTCTTTGGAGGGATTGCAGGTGGCCTTTTTTCCTTTCAGGATGCCCAGCTCCGCAAAGACGGAAGGAGCCGCGCAGATGGCTGCGATCTGTTTTCCTTCTTCATAGAACTTTGTGACCTGGTCCGTCAGCTTACTGCAGGCTCCCAGGTTCAGGGTCCCGGGCATGCCGCCCGGCAGGATCAGCATATCGTATTCGTCGAAATTCAGCTGGTCAATGGTGGTATCGGTCATGAAGGTGACTTCATGGGATGAAGTGACCTGAAGGTCATCGGTGATGGAGACCTTGGTCAGGGGAATCCCTGCCCTGTAGAGCAGGTCCACAACGGTGAGTGCTTCGATCTCTTCACAGCCGGCAGCCATAAAGATGGCGGCCTTCTTGTCGGTCTTTGCCTGGAACATACTTTCCTCCTTGGTTCGGGACATTTGCGGTTTTTTTCATTATAAGGTGTCCCGGTCAAAAGGTCAAAAGTCCTATGGGCGATATCCAAAATAGTATCTGAAAAAATGTACAGACATATTTGTCAGAAACATGAGAATCCTGTTGGTTTCGGAAATCATATTTGTTATAATATTGACAAACCATGCAGAAAGAGTATCATTGCCTGCATGGGCGGGGGCAATTAATCGTATCTATTTGGAGGAACGAATATGGTAACAAATGATCAATCCTTGCTTCGTCTTAAGCACAGGATCATGGAAAGAACAGCCGCACTGGCCTATGATAACAACCTCAATGACGAGACCAAGGATGCGCTTGTCTATGAGGTCATTCCCGGACCGCTGGCAACCTATCGCTGCTGCATCTATAAGGAACGCGAGATCGTCAGGGAAAGAATCCGTCTGGCCTGCGCCCTTCCCACATCCAATCATCCGGATTCCGAGAACATCGTCCAGGTCATCAGTGCAGCCTGTGAAGAGTGTCCTCTGTCCGCCTATACCGTAACAGACAACTGCCGCCTCTGCATGGGCAAGGCCTGCCTGAATTCCTGCCGTTTCGGTGCCATCACCATCGGCCAGCACAGGTCTCATATCGATCCCCAGAAGTGTAAGGAATGCGGCATGTGTGCCCAGGCCTGCCCTTACGGCGCCATCGCCCATCTGGTCAGACCCTGCAAGAGAGCCTGCCCTGTCGGTGCCATCAACTATGATGAGAACGGCATCTGCATGATCGATGAATCCAAGTGCATCAACTGCGGCCACTGCATCCACTCCTGCCCCTTCGGCGCCATCGGCTCCAAGACCTATCTGGTGGACATCATCGGCCACATGAACGCCGGCGAGGAAGTCTACGCCATGTGCGCACCCGCAACCGAGGGTCAGTTCGGCGCAGACATCACCATGGAGTCCCTGCGTGTCGCGACCCGCAAGCTTGGCTTCAAGGACATGATCGAAGTCGGTCTTGGCGGCGATATGACCGCAGCCTATGAGTCTGCTGAGTGGTCCGAAGCATTTAAGGAAGGCAAAAAGATGACTACATCCTGCTGCCCTGCCTTCATCAACATGCTCCGCAAGCACTTCCCCAAGCAGTACGAGGAGAACATGTCCTCTACTGTTTCCCCTATGTGCGCGATCTCCAGATACCTCAAGTATCTGC
>CAMNJZ010000079.1 GCA_946541955.1 uncultured Lachnospiraceae bacterium
TTTTATGGACTTTCTCCCTCCTTTGGAGTAGGATAAAGACGGTATCCAAAGACTTACATCGCAGGACATCTTTTGCAGGGAGGAAATCATGACACTGGCCCAGCTCCGTTATTTCTGCACCGCTGCCCGTTATCACAGCATTACCCAGGCATCCAAGGCCCTCTTCGTGACCCAGCCAACCATTTCCATAGCCATCCGGGATCTGGAGAAGGAGCTTTCCGTGACCCTTTTTGCCCATTCCGGCAACAGGCTTTCTCTGACAGAGGAAGGAGAGATTTTCTACGACAAGGCGTCGGTCATCCTGTCAGAATGCGATGACCTGCTCTCGGAATACGCCTCTCCGGACCGGGCCAAGCCCGTCGTCCGTCTGGGAATCCCGCCCATGCTCTCCACCCTCTTCTTTCCGGACCTGGTCAAAGCCTTCCATAAGGAGCATCCCGAGATCTGGCTGGAGCTGCTGGAATACGGTTCCGTCAGGGCCTGCGAGCTGGTCCAGAACGACGTTCTGGACATCGGTCTGATCAACATGGAGATTCCCAATATTGATAAGTTCCATTCCCTGCAGCTGACCAGCCAGCCGCTGCACTTTGCAGTCTGCAGGGACCATCCTCTGGCAGGGGAGGACGCCATTCTTCTGGATAAGATCGACGGCAGATCCATCATTCTCTATAATCAGGATTCGGTCCAGAACCAGATCCTCCAGGCCCGCTTCAGCGCCCTGAACATTCATCCCCGCATCATCATGCGCAGCTCCCAGATTCCTACCATTCTGGGCTTTATGAGAGACGGCAGCTGCGGCTGTTTTCTCTACCGGGATGTGATCTCCTGCTTTCCGGAAATCATCGGCGTTCCCCTGGTCCCCGAAATCCGGACCCGGGCCGGCCTGATCTGGCGCAGGGGCCGTTATATCAGCAGCGGCATGCAGACCTTTTTGGATTTCTGCAAAGAATACTACAAGTGATAAAAAAAAGGCAGGACCCGGACGGTTTAAAAACCAAGGGCTCTGCCTTCTGTATTTGCAATGATATCGGTGATCTTCCATTTCCCGTCCGCATCCCTTTCCAGCTGGAACAGGGTGCAGTTGGTGATGGAGGGCTTCCAGAAATCCCGCATGGGATGGGGCTCCATATACATGCGCATGGCATGCATCAGTCCCCCGTGGGTACAGACCAGGGTCGACGGAGGAAGTTCTTCCCTGCCCAGCCATTCCAGGAATGCACCGGCTCTGTCTGTGAGATCCAAAAAGGACTCTCCTCCCTCCAGGGGCTGGTAAAGGTCCGGAAAGCGCATGAAATTTACCATGATTTCCGTATTTTCCAGGGTGCTCCTTCCTGCAAGGGCGCCGACTTCGATCTCCCGAAGTCTCCTGTCGATGATAAAGGTCTCACGGTCCCTGCCCGTTACGATCTCTCCCGTTTTCAGGGCCCGCTGCAGGGGGCTGGCGTAGACCCGGTCGAAGCTGAGGCCGTGTTCCTCCCTGATCCTCCTGCGGGCCGCCTCTGCCTGGCGGATCCCCTCGTCGGACAGGGGGACATCCGTGGTCCCCTGGACCAGGTTTCCGGCATTATAGGCTGTTTCGCCATGCCTTAATACGTAGACTTTCATAGAACGGTTCCTTTCACTGTCTTTGGAAAAGGGATCACATGCGGGGCGCAATGACCAGGGGTACGTGGAGCTTTTCGGCCCCCCTGACATATTCCGGCTTAATACCCGCATCTGTAATGATCTTGTGAACGGACGTGACCGGACATACAACGGTAACATAGCCGCCGCCGAACTTGGAGGAGTCAGCCAGTACATAGACGTCCTTGGCAGCCTTCAGCACCGCCCGCTTGATCTGCATCTGGGGCGTTGCAATGGAGGTAAGTCCCACCTCCAGATTGATGGAATGAACGCCGATAAATCCCTTGTCCAGATGGTAGGAGGCGATCTGTTTTTCCGTCTCCTCTCCATAGGAGGCCGCAGGATTGCCGCTGACATGACCGCTGACGATATAGACCTGCAGATGGCTGCATTCCGCCAGTTCATTTCCCACAAGAAGGGAATTGGTTACGATGGCAATACGTTTTTCCGGATGCCGCTTGAACTCCAGAGCCAGATAGAAGCTGGTGGAGGAATCATCCAGGTAAATCGTGTCATGATCCTCAACGAACTGGAAGGCGCATTTTGCGATTTCTTCCTTGCTGGCCGTATTTCTGTAAATGCTTTTATAGGTATAGATACTCTTATCCTCTTCTTCCTGGGACACGGCGCCTCCATGTGTCCTGGTCAGAAGACCGTTCTTCTCAAGGAACCGGATATCCGTACGGATGGTGACCTTAGAACAGCGGAAACGCTCGCTGAGAGCATTTACGTCTACCTTTCCCATGGATTTCAGTTCTTCCAGTATCTGCGTTCTTCTTTCCTGCGGTGTCATTTTTATCCCTCTCAGAGTAGTCCAGACAAGCAGCCTTTCCTGCTTTTGTTTTTCTTCTGCCACACCGCCACTTTAGCACATTTCCTTTTGTTTGTCCCTACATTTTCACTCTGAAACGAAATTATTCGATGCGATTTGAAGTTCCCTCCTGACTGCCTCTTTGAGACTCTGCGCCCGCCTCTGTTTCCGGATCTGCGGATTGCAGCCCCATCCTGCGCAGCAGGAGCTGACAGGCGCGGACACTGTAATCAATCCCGTATTTCTCGCGGATATAGACGGAGAGGGCCGGGCCGTCCCAGGCCCTGGCGCCGGTCTCCTCCCGGCGGGCCCTTGACAGGGCCCCAAGCTCCCGGATCTGCTCTTTTGTCAGCTTGCCGGGACGTCCTTTCTGCTTTACGCCGATCAGCGAATCCCATCCCTTCTCATCCACTCTCTTGATCCAGGTCTGGAGCGTTCTTTCACTGTCGCCGCTGTAATTCGAAAGCTCTTTGGGGGAAAGTCCTGCCAGCATCAGAAGGACCATGGAGACGCGGTAGATAAATCGATGGTCCCTGCTTTCAGAAATAATCTGTCTGCCCTGACTGAGCAGCTTCTCAGGATCATTTTTATACTTGTGCAATCGCATGGCAGACACCTCTATCCTGCAGGCAGCATTCTGTCAGGCCGAAGCGCTGTTTTGCCAGGCCTTTCCCACTACATTGGCCATGACGACCGTCATGATCTCGGTAAAGTCATTCCCAAACTGCGCCTTGGGCAGTATCAGGGCTTCATTCTTTCCGTAGTAGATTCCCATGTTCTTGGGAGAAGATACGACCTTGATGCATTTTTCCCAGGGAATGAACTCGCTTTTATCTGCATAGTTCATCGTAATGCCCCTGGCCGGATCAAAGATGTACTCCGCCCTTTCACGGTACTTTTCTATATCCCTGACCTGGCTTTTGGAACGCAGCTTCAAGGTCAGGGGCGTATAGGCAAGGAAGAGAAAGGCTGCGATTCCATAGAAAGCGATCATATGGGTCTCAGCCTGGCCGGAGAAGACACGGATCAGGCCGATAAAGGCCACCGCGAAAGCCAGGATGATGGTCATGAAGCCGCTGAAGGTGGAATACGTATGGTACAGGGTGAAATCGTACAGGAGCTCCGGCGTCATCTGCACATACATTTTCTGTTCTTTCAGGATATAATCTTCCATTTTTCTCTTCCTTCCCCGAGAGTATGGCCAAAAGGTCCCCGGACTGCTGTTTTTGCAGAAGTCCGGGGACTTTCAGCACATGTTCTGTTTCCTGCTGCAGAGCCGGCTCTTTACTTGGCGGCTTCAGCTACCTTGTAGTGTGCCCAGCCTTCAGGAGAGTAGATGCCCTTCTGGGCCTTTCTCATGTAGTTGTCGAATGCTGCTGTGATGAAGGGTACAGCAAACAGGGTGATGATGGAGGCTGTGGAGCACTGTACGGTGGCCATGTCAACATACTGGGCCATGGTAGGATCTGCTTCCGCAACAGCGGCAGGGGTCATGGCAGAGTTCAGAGCAGTGGTACCGATGGCAGCGCCCATGGCGTTTCTTTCCTTCTTGGGAAGGAGAAGGTTGATGACAAAGAAGAAGATCACAGCGGTGGATGCGGAAATCAGACCAAGAACGATACCGGAAGCGCCTGCCTGGATGATGGTCCAGATGGAGCTCTTTGCACCGATGGAGATGGTCATGAAGAAGGTAACGATGGGCTGAGCCTGTGCGCATGCCTTGCGGAAGCCTTCATCCACATTTCCCCAGATGAAACCGATCAGCAGAGGGATCAGGGTAGCGACCAGGGACTTGATCGGGATGTTTGCAAGGCCGGTGGCGCCGAGGGCGACCAGCGTGAAGAAAGGACCATCGTTCAGGGACAGAATGGAGATCGCACCTGTATCAGTTGCGTTACCGAACTGAGAGGACAGGGAAATGTACAGGGAGCCGTTGGAGTTTGTGATGGCTGCGATGAAAACGAAGGGTGTAAGACCAAGGAAGCCTGCAGGGCCGCAGATTGCGCTGACTGCCATACCGATGGCAATACCCAGAAGGAACTTGATGCCGGTCATGATTACGCCCTTGTAAAGAGGCATGCCGACCTGTCTGACATTGATGGTGGAACCGCAGACGATCAGGAAGAAGCCCATCATACAGGAGTTGCCGTCATAGAACAGGGCCGTGGTATAGCCGCCGATCTGGAAGGCCTGGGGAACAAAGGATGCAATAAGAACTGCAATGACCAGGGGAACGATAACAAGACCGCCCGGCAGTGCTTTGAGCTTGTTCAGAAGGTCAAGATCCTTTGCCTTCGTTACTTCAGTGGTGTTGGTTTTGTTTTCACTCATGATTTACCCTCCTCATGATTTGAATAAATAAATATATCTGATGCCCAAAGCGGGACGATCATTTACTTTTTTCTTGCTTTCTCGTTAAAGAGTCTGGTCACGATCTCGCAGGCCGTATTGTCATTGCCTGTCAGACCGCCCTTGCCGACGATGGGCATTCCGTCATATTTGCCGCCCTTGAGTGCGCCGATATCTGTCTGCGGAATGACGTAGTCAAAGACCTCCAGACATTTGACGCCCAGGGCATTGCAGGTAAAGACCATGGTGTCGCCGCCGGTGGCATAGATTCCTGCGATCCTTTCCATGCCTGCCTTGTCTGTCACAGCCTTGGCAATCTGGCCCAGTCCCTCGTTGATCCTGTCTGCGGCCATGCCATGGGCCAGATGTCTCTTCTTCTCTTCTTCATCCAGATTCAGAAGCGTTCCGTGAAGGGCTGTCTCAAAGAGGATGGCTCTGGGCTGTTCATTTCCCATGATCAGCTGGAAGGCCGTCTCCGAAGCCGCTTCAATTTCTGCCCTGGCTGTGTCTCCGCCGTCAATGAGGAGCTTGGGATCCACGACGATCCGGACATGTCTGGGATCTTCGCAGAGGACTTCCATCTGCCTCTTGGTAACAGAGGTGGCAGAACCGGCCATGACCAGGATGGTCTTGCCGTTTTCTTCACCCTGGGGCGGCAGATTGTCTTCCTCCAGACCGATCAGGGATCTGTGGAAGGCGACCTTGGAGGTGAAGGGGCCCGGATCGACGGTGATGAAATTCCAGTCGGTGCTGATGGCGCCCTTGGCAATGGTCTCGACGTCCTTGATGGTAATGGCATCCACTACAATGACCTTGCAGCCCTTGCCTCGCTGCCGCCACAGCTCGTCGCGGACAGCATCGCTTCCTCTCATGACTGTGTCCAGGGTCACAAGACCGACCTTACGGTTGGTCTGCCCCTCCAGCAGTCTGGGAATATAGTTTTCCTTGACAGGGGTACGAACGTCCTGGGCCACCGGCGTATTGATCAGGGCCACGCCGTCGATCACCGAGAAGCCGCCCACCAGAATTCTTCTGGACTGGGGCATGGCCGGGACTACGATGGCAACATGGTCATCCCCGAGCACATCCAGCATGGCGTCGATCTCTACGCCGATCCCGCCGCGGCAGGTGGTGTCAATCCGCTTCTGGTAATACTTGCAGCCCATTTCCTTCAGCGCTCTTGTTGCATCTGCAACCACTGCATAGGCCTTATCCGGGGCAAGAGGACGGCTGTTGGAAGAAATAATGATCGCATCCAGCTGCTCCATATCCTCAGCATGCTGGGCAGCATCGACATCGAAGAAGACCGCTGTTCTGGCTTTGCTTCTTGCAAGCAGCACGCCTGTGGTAGTCGCGCCGGTCAGATCATCCGCTACGGAACCAATAATAGGCATCTTGTTCCTCCTTTACTTGTGGATACATTGTTTCCCGGTCAGAGAGGCCTCTTTCAGGCATTGGCCCTCTCATGCTTTTTCGTCGCATACTCGGCGCAGACCAGAGTGGACTCGATCATGGAGATGCACCCTGCGATGCCCTTGCCGGCAATATCGAAGGCTGTGCCGTGATCTACAGAGCTGCGGATAAAAGGAAGTCCCCAGGTAATGGTGACAGATTTTTCAAAGTCCAGCGTCTTGCAGGCGATATGGCCCTGGTCATGATAGAGGGAAAGGATGGCGTCGAACTTCCCGGACTTGCCGATGTTGAAGATGGAATCGGCGGGGATGGGGCCGATGGCATTGATTCCCAGGGCCTTGGCATCTTCGACTGCAGGACCGATGTCGGTCAGCTCTTCCGTTCCGAACAGACCATTGTCGCCATTGTGGGGATTGAGGCCGGCCACTGCAATCAGAGGATTCTCGATGCCTACGTTGCGAAGCTCGTAGTCGATGTTCTTAACGTCGGATAGGATCTGCTTTCTGTTGGCGAATTTGATGGCATCCATCAGGGACATGTGGCGGCTGACGAAAAAGACTCTCAGCTTGTGGCAGGAGAACATGGTCAGGGCATACTTGGAATTTGTCATATGCTGGTAGATCTCCGTATGACCGGGCTCTGTGACGCCGATCTTCTTGATGGCCTGCTTGTGGATGGGTGCTGTGGAAACTGCATCGATCCTGCCTTCCATGCCCAGTTCGATGGACTTCTTAATGAAGTCATAGGCCATCTGGCCGGCCAGTGCGCTGATGACGCCCCATTCAATCTGGTCCGTATCATAATCACCGGTTTCCATAACATCGAAGGTTCCCATTTCGTACCTGGCTTCCTCGGGCTCTGTGATCTTATGGAACTTTACTTCCTTCTTAAGAACCGCTGCAGCCTTCTCCAGAATTGCGATACTGCCGATTACGAAGGGCCTGCAGGCCGCATGTACCTGCGCATCCAGCATGCAGCCTACCGTGATCTCAGGGCCGATTCCTGCGGGATCACCCATTGTGATTGCCATGATGGGTCTGAATTTTTCGCTCATCTTTCCTCCTTTTCTTTTTTCGATTATAGTTTTTCGTTTATCGTGCTTTTTGCTTGTCTTTTGTTTTTCTTTTGCTTTCGTTTCTGCCCTTATCTTACACTACTTTCCCTCCTGGCGCAAGCATAAATACATGTAAATATGTATTTTTGGCACGATTGACAAGGGCAAATACTGCATAATCAGCACATTATACATAAAAAAGCCGTGTTATCTTTCGTTTTCTTTCGCTTTTTCTTTTTATCAACTTTCTATTGATTTTCTTTTCGTTTTGGTTTACAATTCTTTTCGTAAACGAAAGTTGTGAAAGCACTTCGCGAAAACAAAGCGAAAGGCTCATTTTCAGAAAGTATCACTTTCTTTTCACAGAATTCCCTCTGGAATTCAGAAAGGAGGCCGCGGTGCCAAAGAAACTGTATTTCGGAAGCAACCTGAAAATGTATAAGAACATTCAGGACACTGTTTCCTATCTTCAGAGACTGGCAGACAAGACCAGAGACATCTCCCGGGACCAGATCAGCCTTTTCATTATTCCTTCCTTCACTTCGCTGGAAAGCGCAGCGGCAAAGACCGACAGGAACTGTGTGATGCTGGGAGCCCAGAACATGTGCTGGGAGGAGCAGGGCCAGTTCACCGGCGAGATCAGCCCGCTGATGCTGCAGGAGCTGGGTCTGGATCTGGTCATGATCGGCCATTCCGAAAGAAGACATGTTTTCGGAGAAACAGATTATGAGGAAAACAGAAAAGTAAAGGCTGCCCTGGACCATGGCTTTACCGCCCTGCTCTGCATCGGTGAAACCGGGCAGGAAAAGGAATACGGCATCAGTGCCGAGGTCCTACGCACGCAGCTGATCGTAGGCTTCCACGATGTGCCGGCAGAAAAGCTCGGAAAGATCTGGGTCGCTTATGAGCCCGTCTGGTCCATCGGCGTAGGCGGCACGCCTGCCTCTGCAGAGTATGCAGAAAGCATGCACAAGGTCATCAAGGAGTGCCTCCGGGAGATCTTCGGAGAAAAGGCGGACCAGATTCCTGTCCTTTACGGCGGCAGCGTCAATCCCGGCAACGCCAGCGAGCTGATCGTGCAGCCTTCCATCGACGGTCTTTTCACCGGCAGAGCTGCCTGGGATGCCGACAAGTTCGACGCCCTGATCCGCCAGGCCATGGAGGCCTATGAAAACAGATAAGGCCAGAGCCTTTTCCATTTGAAATATAAAAGAAAAAAGGTAACGCATAGATTCAAAAAAATAAAAACGGAGGTAAAACAATGAGAATCGCAGTTGGTTGTGACCCGAATGCAGAACAGGCAAAGCAGGAAATCATGACATTCATCACCAAAAAGGGCCTTGGCGAAGTAACAGACTTCGGCAGCGAGGATCCCATTTATGCACACACTGCCTGCGCAGTGGGCGAAGCAGTCGCTTCCGGCGAATATGACAGGGGCGTTCTTCTCTGCGGTACAGGACTTGGCGTTTCCATCGCTGCCAACAAGGTCAAGGGCGCTTACGCCGCACTGGTATCCGACATCTACTCCGCAAAAAGAGCCCGTCTTTCCAACGACGCCAACATCATCTGCCTGGGCGCCTTCACCACAGGCAACAAGCTCAGAGAAGAGCTGGTCGACGCCTTTTTGTCCAATGAATTTGAACCCGGATGCGCTTCCCAGCCCAAGGTAGACGCTTTCCGCGCATACGAACAGGAGCACTGAGACAGGGAGAAATCAGGATGAAGATACAGGAACTGAAAAGGATGGCCAATGAGGTCCGCAAGGGCGTCCTCATTTCGACCCACGCCGCAAAGGCCGGACATCCCGGCGGATCTCTTTCCGCAGCAGATGTCTTTACCTATCTCTATTTCGAAGAGATGAACATCGATCCAAAGAACCCCAAGGATCCCGACCGTGACCGCTTTGTCCTCTCCAAGGGCCACACTGCGCCCGGCCTCTATTCCGCCCTGGCACTCAGAGGCTTCTTCCCTCTGGACTGGCTGCCGACGCTTCGCCACACCGGCTCCGAC
>CAMNJZ010000080.1 GCA_946541955.1 uncultured Lachnospiraceae bacterium
CTTTATCCTTAGGGAATGCTCCTTTTGTCAGCATATGCTGTTTTCTTACTCTTCAGGCTCTGTCAGATCTGTCAGATCCGGCAGGTCTGCCAGGTCTGCCTGCAGGGGGCGGCGTTTTCTGCGGCCGTTTTTTCCCCGTTTCAGTTCCTTTTTTTCCATGGATTTTTCTTCGTTCTTAATCTCCCAGTGGATCAGGAAGGTCAGGGCGCCGCGAAGCACAATGATGGCGCCGAGAATACTCAGCTCGGACCATTCTCTGACGACGACAGTACGAAGGACCTCTCCGCCCATCTTGAATTCCAGAGCCAGGGCGATGCCCTCGGCCAACTCCAGCCGGATCCCGCTTTTGTGCTTCAGCCAGCCATAGAAGCATCTGACGGCGTTATATACCAGAATGCAGATGCCAAAGAGCTCCAGAACGGTCGTGGAGATTTCAACAATATATACCAGGACCTTATCAATGATCGTAATAAAAGCATCCATGCAGAGCATGCCCCCTTTTTATGAATTAGGAATGAATCCTTTGTTATTATAGCACTTTCTGACCAAAAGTGAGCATGCCGAAGGACCTGCCTGGGCAAAATGTGCACCGCGAAAGGGCACTGCCTTTTATGTGATCCTGTTGACCCAGACTCCCTTATGGACCAGAACGAAGCCGAAGATGCATTTGATGATCTCGGAGGCCTGGACCAGGGCGTAGACAAGGACAATGGGAAGGGCCGTATAGCGGGAGAGAACAAAGGACAGAGGAATCGATACGACCCAGATGAAGCAGGCGTCAAAGAGGAAGGTGATCAGGGTCTTTCCTCCTGCCCGCAGGATAAAATAGGTCGAATTTTCATAAGCATACATGGGCATGGCCACGGCTGCGATGATGATCAGCAAGGTGGCCGTATGGCGGATCGTCTCTTCCGTATTGTAGATCAGGGGGAAGAGGGGCGCTGCCGCCAGGAGACAGGCGCCGGAAAGGACGCAGCAGATCACGGCAAAGAAGGTCAGCCGGGTGGCGTCCTCCCGGACAGAGGGATCCCCCGCCCCCAGCTCCTGGCCGATGATGATGGCAATGGCGTTCCCCAGGGCGATAAACACAATGTTGAAGACATTGGAGATGGTCGTGGAGATATTGAGGGCTGCCACGACCTCCAGACCCCGGAAGGAATAATTCTGGACCAGGATGGTCATGCCCATGGACCACATGGCTTCGTTGATCAGAAGGGGCGTTCCCCGGACCAGGATCTGTCCAAGGAGGGCTGAAGGGATATGAAGGGAACGGTAAGCGGCCCGGATAAAGGGATGGCGCCTTGCATGGCTGTGGGTATAAAAGACCAGGATCCCCAGTTCTATGAACCTGGATATATCCGTGGCGATGGCTGCGCCGGCCGCGCCCAGGGCAGGCATGCCGAATTTTCCGAAGATCAGGACATAGTTGCCGGCCAGATTGACCAGAACGGCAGCGATGCCGGCGATCATGGGCGGGAAGGTGTCTCCGCATTCGGAAATCGTGGAAGCATAGGCCTGGGTCAGGGCAAAGGGCAGGAGGCCCCAGAGGATGAGCTGCAGATAGCGGTCTGCTTCCTCCAGGGTGGAAGCCAGGAGGAGAGAGCCCTCTGATTCATGCAGATAGAGACTGATCAGGGGCGTCTGCAGAAAATACAGGATCCCTATGCCCGCAAGACCCAAAAGGAGACTGATGAGGATCTTGAAGCGGAAGGAGGCGCGTATGCCTTCGTGGTCCTGCTGGCCATAATACTGGGCCGTGAAGATGCCGGCCCCGGCCATGCCGCCGAAGATGATCAGATTGAAGACAAAGACCAGCTGGTTGACGATGGCCACGCCGGACATGGCGGGCGTGCTGATCCTGCCCACCATGATATTGTCCAGCATGTTGACAAAGCTGGTAATGCCCTGCTTGACCATAATGGGAAGGGCGATGGTCAGAAGACGGATATAAAATTGTCTGGAACCGATTATACGGGAATGCTTTACTTTCATGGCTGCTTCTGGTAATAAAAAAAGAGAACAGATGGGAATGCTCCATGCCGCCGCAGGCGGCGGCATGTTTCACTATTATAGGGACAAGGATCCCAAAGGTCAATTGTTCCTCTTCCTTTAAAGCATATGAAAAAACCGGATTTCAAGCAGATCAGAAAAATGGAGGAGATCCTCCTTACCTATGACAGGATGCTGACCTCCATGATGGATGGGGAAGAAAAGCAGACAGAAAGAGTCAGAAGCCTGAGCCTTGCAGCGGCGGGAAAAAAGGCCAGAAATGCTCTGGGAAACATCTCTGTGGAGGAGCTCAGAAAGTCCCGGGCAGGGATCCGGGTCCAGGTCCTGGAGGAAGCGGGCTTTTTGACCCTGCAGGATCTGGACAGGGCCCCGGATGCGGCGCTTTGTGCCCTGGAGGGGATCGGCGAAAAGCAGGTGGCCTCCATCCGCAGGCTCACAGAGGAATTTGTGGAAAGCATGGCGGCCTATATGCCCATCCGCATCGATCCCTCCGACCCGGAAAACGGGTCGCTGGAGCTCATGGAAGAAACGGCCAGGCTCCTTCGCTGCCGCAGGGTCAGAGAGGAGGCAGGCGGCGCCGCGGCGTCCTACCATGCCTTCACAGAGGATCTCAGGCGCCGGCTCCTGATCCGGAATTCCCTGCGCTGGCTCCTCTCGGGCAGAGAAAAAAAGGAAATGACGGCAGAAGCGGCCGAGGAGATGAAGGAATACCTGATTTCGCCAGGATTTGAGAGAATCCGCCGCCTTGCAGGAATCTACCAGGAGGCCCTGGACATGGGCCAGAAGGAGGCCGCGAAGGATTTCGCATCCGCCAGCGCGGATTTCTACGCCCTGATCGAGACCCTGACCAGTATGCGGTCCTTCGGCCCCAGGATCTACGGGTCTGTGCCTGAAAAGCTGGCGGCTGAAATCGACCGGGAGCCCCTGGACCTGAAGACCTTCAAGGGAAATCTCAGAGCCTACCAGGCCTTTGGGACCAGATACATTCTTCATCAAAAGAGGGTCCTTCTGGGAGACGAGATGGGGCTTGGCAAGACCATTCAGGCCATAGCGGCCATGTGCCATCTGTCCGCCGGCGGCCAGGGAGAGCGGTTTCTCATTGTCTGTCCGGCCAGTGTTCTGACCAACTGGTGCCGGGAGATCAGCAGATTCAGCAGCATACCGGTGAGGCTCCTGCACGGGTCCGGCATGATGGATTCCTTTGCCCTCTGGGAGAAGGAATCCGGCGCTGCCGTGACCAACTATGAGTCTATGGCCCGGATCGCAGACAGGATCAACAACCGGCTCAGGCTGTCGCTCCTGGTGATCGATGAAGCCCACTATATCAAGAACCCGGATGCAAAGCGGACCGCCAACATCCGGCTTCTGGAGGATGAGTCGGACAGGATCCTGCTCATGTCCGGCACCCCTGTGGAAAACCGGGTGGAGGAAATGTGCGCCCTGATCGATTTTATCCGGCCGGATCTGGCGGATCAGGCCAGGAAGCTGGCCTATATGCGGCAGGTCCCGGAATTTAAGGAGATCCTTTCCCCAGTCTACCTGCGCCGCCAGAGAGACCAGGTCCTGGGCGAGCTCCCCCCTGTGGAAGAAAAGCAGGAATGGTGCCCCATGACCATGGAGGACCTGGCCTGGTATACGGCCAGCGTCATGACAAGGAACTTCACAGATATGCGGAGAGTGGCCTTCCACCAGGAGGATCTGACCTCCTCCTCCAAGGCCCAGAGGCTTTGCGAGATCTGCAGGGAGGCAAAGGAGGACGGAAGGAAGGTCGTGATCTATTCCTTTTTCCGGGAGACGATCCGAAAAACAGCCGCCCTTTTGCAGGAGGATCTGGCCGGGGTGATCACAGGCAGTACGCCGGCCCAGGACCGCCAGACCCTGCTGGATGACTTCAGCGCCGGAGAGGACAGGCATATCCTGCTCTGCCAGATCCAGGCCGGGGGGACAGGCCTGAACATGCAGGCGGCTTCCATCGTCATTTTCTGCGAGCCCCAGATCAAGCCCTCCCTGACCAGACAGGCCGTTGCCAGGGTCTTTCGAATGGGACAGATCCGCAATGTCCTGGTCTTTCATCTGCTCTGCCCTGACTCTGTGGACGAGGCCATGATGAGACGCCTGGAGGAAAAGCAGAAGGAATTTGACCTCTATGCAGAGGGCTCGGCCCTGGCCGAGGCGGCAGACCAGCTCTTTGATAAGGAGTGGATCCGGGAATTTGTGGATGCGGAGGCAGGGCGCTATCTGCCCGCTTCCGGCCTGTCAGAGCCTGGTAATTTGTTAACATCGACGGATGCTATTTATGCTTTGAGGGATTATAATAAGGAAAGCAGAGAGGATCTCTCTGACTCAATTATGTAAAGTAAGGAGCATGAGCATTTTATGACTGTTTTTAAAGGGTCCGGCGTTGCCCTGGTAACGCCCATGAAAGAGAACGGCCAGGTCGATTTCAACGTCCTGGAGGAGCTGCTGGAAGACCAGCTGAAAAACGGTACCGATGCTTTTATCATCTGCGGTACTACAGGCGAAGCGCCAACACTGGACGACGACGAGCATCTGGAGACCATCAAACGATCCGTGGAGATCATTAAGGGCAGAGCCCCTGTCATTGCTGGCACCGGCTCCAACAATACGGCCCACGCGGTCATGATGAGTCAGGAATCCCAGAAGCTTGGCGCGGACGCGGTGCTTCTGGTAACCCCCTATTATAATAAGTCCACCCAGGAAGGCCTTTACGTCCATTATCGGACGATCGCCGAATCCATGGACCTTCCCTGCATCCTGTACAACGTTCCCTCCAGAACGGGAACCAACCTTCTGCCCGCCACCATGGCCAGACTGGCCAGGGATGTGGCAAACATCCAGGCTATTAAGGAGGCCAGCGGCAATATTTCCCAGGTCGCAGAGCTGGCAGCCACCCAGGAATTTTCAGACGGATGCTTTGACATTTATTCCGGCAACGACGATCAGATCATTCCCATCTGCTCTCTGGGCGGCATCGGCGTGATCTCTGTTCTGGCGGACGTTGCCCCCAGACAGACCCATGATATGGTGACCCTCTATCTGGAAGGCCGCCATAAGGAAGCCCTGGACCTGCAGCTGAAGGCCTTCCCGCTCTGCAAGGCCCTTTTCTGTGAGGTCAATCCCATCCCTGTCAAGGCAGGTCTGAATATGCAGGGCTTCAAGGTTGGCAGTCCCAGACTCCCCCTGGTCGAGATGACTGAGGCCGGCAAGGAGAGGCTGCGGAAGGCCATGCAGGATTTCGGTGTCCTGTAAAAAAGGATTTAAATTAAGCAATACACAGTAATAAGGAGAAATTGGATGGATTACAGCAGCAGATCCCTTAGACTGCACGAAGAACTGAAGGGCAAGATCGAAATCAGCCTGCGGACCAGGGTCGACAGCGCCGAAGCGCTGAGCCTTGCCTATACCCCGGGCGTTGCGGCTCCCTGTCTGGAGATTCAGAAAGATGTATCAAGGAGCTATGACCTGACCAGAAGATGGAATACCGTGGCAGTGGTGACAGACGGGACTGCTGTACTGGGCCTTGGCGATATAGGTCCGGAGGCCGGGATGCCTGTTATGGAGGGAAAATGCGCCCTCTTCAAGGCCTTCGGCGATGTGGATGCCATCCCTCTGTGCATCCGGTCCAAGGACCCGGACGAGATCGTCCGCACGGTGGAGCTGCTTTCGGGCTCCTTTGGAGGCGTCAATCTGGAGGATATTTCCGCCCCCAGATGCTTCGAAATTGAACAGAAGCTGAAAGAACGCTGTGATATCCCGATCTTCCATGATGATCAGCATGGAACAGCCGTCATTACCCTGGCAGGTCTGCTCAACGCCCTCAAGGTCGTGGGCAAGAAGATCGAGGATGTCAGGATCGTCACCTCCGGCGCCGGAGCGGCCGGCATCGCCATTATCCGGCTCCTCATGGCCATGGGCCTCAAGAATGTCATCATGACAGACCGGAAGGGGGCTATCTACAAGGGAAGAGAAGGCCTCAATCCCATTAAGGAGGAGATGGCGGAAATCACAAACGCCGACTGCCGCAAAGGGTCCCTTTCGGAGGTCATTGCAGGCGCCGATGTCTTTATCGGCGTTTCCGCCCCCGGGACCCTGACGGGAGATATGGTCAGGACCATGGCCAGGGATCCCATCATTTTTGCCTGTGCCAATCCGACCCCTGAGATCTTCCCGGAGGAGGCCAGGGCGGCCGGCGCGGCCGTCATCTCCACAGGCAGGTCTGATTTCCCCAACCAGGTCAACAACGTGCTTTGTTTCCCTGGCATCTTCCGCGGCGCCCTGGATGTACGGGCCAGGGATATCAATGATGAGATGAAGATCGCTGCGGCCAGGGCCATTGCCTCCCTGGTATCGGAGGAGGAGCTCTGCGCCGATTATATCCTGCCCGCCGCCTTTGATTCCCGCGTGAAGGATGCCGTCGCCAAAGCGGCCGCCCAGGCAGCCAT
Source organism: uncultured Lachnospiraceae bacterium (assembly GCA_946541955.1). Classification (GTDB taxonomy): domain Bacteria; phylum Bacillota; class Clostridia; order Lachnospirales; family Lachnospiraceae; genus CAG-791. The sequence continues at coordinate 6,474 of CAMNJZ010000080.1, forward strand.
CGCTTCCGGCGTTGCCAGAATATAGTGCATAAAAAAATGCTCTGAGCCGTAAAAACTCAGAGCATTTTTAAATTTCTTAAGAGAGGAGCTTATAGCCTCTGCTTTTGAGGAAGGCCTCCACCTCAAAGATGTCGGCAGAATGGAGGACAGCCAGGGCTGTTTCCACATGGGAGGAGTTGGTTACATATAGATAGTCCAGGTTGATATTTCCGTAGTGTATATCCTTCAGAACCTTGTTGAGGCTGCCCGGCTCGTCGGAGATCTCCATGGCGATCACATTGTCCAGATGACAAAGATAGCCGGCCTTGTCCAGCGCAGCCTTTGCTGCCTCCGGATCCGATACCAGGATGCGGACGATCCCGTATTCGGCACTGTCATTGGTGATCAGGGAATACATGTTGACGCCGGCCTCGATCAGAGTATCGGTCATATGCATCATGGCCCCTTTTTTGTTTGCAGCGAAAATGGAAATCTGCTTGATCATAATAAAAACCTCCGGTTCTGGGTGAAACATTGCTCCATCTATAAGCGGTTTGCATTTTACACCATGAAAAGGGTCTGTGTAAATCTGAATTTATGAAAATATGTTAATAATTGTGCCAATATGAGAATATACTTCGATTTTTATGCCTTCCGGAGGCGGCAGGGAGTATAATAAACAGGGCAGTATCACCCAAGGAGGAGTCATGGACTACGAACATCATATACAGATCAAAGTCATTTTAAGCGAGGGAGAAGAGGAGAGGCTCAGGGAATTTACCCGGGAATATAAGGATCGGGTCAGGCACCCGGTCACGGAGGATTATGTCCTGCAGCGCATGATCGAGGCCTACCTGACAAGGCGGCTTGCTCCCCCGGACCAGGAGGCGTAGGCAGGCATGGATCCCGGGACGGCCCTTTACAAATGCCGTGCGCTTATCAGTTGAGTTTTGTGCTGTAATGTGCTAAAGTGTTTTTGCTGCAAAAAACTTATCAGAGAGGTACTTATTATGTCTGAAGAAAAGAAAATCCCTTATAAGATTTATTTAAGCGAAGAGGAAATGCCCAGAGAATGGTACAATGTCCGGGCCGATATGACCAAAAAGCCTGCGCCCCTCTTAAATCCCGGGACCGGCAAGCCCATGACCGCTGAGGAGCTTGGCGCCGTTTTCTGCAAAGAGCTGGTGGATCAGGAGCTGGACAATGACACGGCTTATATTCCGATCCCCGATGAGATCAGAGATTTCTATAAGATGTATCGTCCCTCCCCTCTGGTCCGCGCTTACTGTCTGGAAGAGAAGCTTCAGACACCTGCCAGGATCTACTACAAGTTCGAAGGCAATAATACCTCCGGCTCTCATAAGCTCAATTCCGCCATTGCCCAGGCCTATTATGCCAAGAAGCAGGGCCTGAAGGGCGTAACGACCGAGACCGGCGCCGGTCAGTGGGGCACTGCCCTTTCCATGGCCTGCGCTTATCTGGGACTGGACTGCCGTGTCTATATGGTCAAGGTCTCCTATGAGCAGAAGCCCTTCCGGAGAGAAGTCATGCGGACCTATGGCGCTTCCGTAACGCCTTCTCCCTCTGAACTGACCTCTGTCGGCCGGAAGATCCTTGCGGAGCATCCCGGCACCACCGGCAGCCTTGGCTGCGCTATTTCCGAGGCAGTGGAGGACGCCGTCTCTCACGAGGGCTACAGATATGTGCTGGGCTCTGTCCTCAACCAGGTCCTGCTCCATCAGTCCGTGATTGGTCTGGAGACCAAGATCGCTCTGGACAAGTACGGCATCAAGCCCGATATGATCATCGGCTGCGCCGGCGGCGGATCCAACCTGGGCGGCCTGATTTCTCCCTTCATGGGCGAAAAGCTTCGCGGAGAAGCCGACTATGATATCGTGGCCGTTGAGCCCGCCTCCTGCCCCAGCCTGACAAGGGGCAGATATGCCTACGATTACTGCGACACCGGCAAGGTATGTCCTCTGGCCAAGATGTATACCCTGGGCAGCGGCTTTATCCCTTCCCCTAACCATGCAGGCGGCCTCCGCTATCACGGCATGAGCCCTGTTCTGTCCGAGCTCTATGACCAGGGACTGATGCGGGCCGTAAGCGTGGAGCAGACCTCTGTCTTTGAGGCGGCCGAGCTCTTTGCCAGAGTGGAAGGCATTCTTCCTGCTCCCGAAAGCTCCCACGCCATCCGGGCAGCCATTGACGAAGCCCTGCGCTGCAAGGAAACAGGCGAGGAGAAGACCATTGTGTTCGGCCTGACCGGCACCGGCTATTTTGATATGGTGGCTTATGAGAAGTACAACAACGGTGAAATGCAGGATTACATTCCCACCGATGAGGACTTAAAGCCCGGCTTCGATTCTCTGCCTGCCATCGGCTGAATCCTTTCAATCAATCACTGAGATCCTGCGGGGCCAGCTTCCTGGGAAGCTGGCCCCGTTATTTTGCGCGATAAAGCCGCCAGGCGGCCGCCGTGCCTGCACGAGCGGACATTTGGCGGCGAACGGACATCGAACAGC
>CAMNJZ010000081.1 GCA_946541955.1 uncultured Lachnospiraceae bacterium
CGGACCTTTCAGGGTCCTGCTGGTCCTGGTCCGCATACCGTCAAGGGCAGTGCCCCGGCTTCTGAAAAGAGCCGGGGCACTGCCCGCTTTTCGTCAGGAAAGACAGGCGGATATCCGGAATCTGTGGTAGACTGAGTATGTTTTATGAAATACACCAGGATCAGTACAGGCAAAACGAAAGGAAAACAGAGATGGAACTGTATGAAAGAGTCAGAGAGCAGCGCAACAGCGCAAACCACTTTGCAAAAAAGCTGGGCCTTGTCATAACCAGGATCGATCAGGACTATGCCGAAGGAGAACTGCCCGTGGACAGGTCCTTCACCAACCCCCAGGGTTCCGTGCAGGGAGGAAGCATGTTTACCCTGGCCGACGCCGTCGGCGGGGCTGCTGCAGGATATGACGGCAGACGGATCGCTACGGTGGACGCCTCCTTCCACTATCTGCGGCCGGGCCTTCATACCAGCCTTCTGAAAGCAAAGACCAGGATGGTCAAGTCCGGATCCACCCTGAAGGTGGTGGATGTCAGCGTCTACGATCAGGACGATACGCTCCTGTCCGAAGGGATCTTCACCTACATCATCATGAACAAAACCATTTTTGAATAAAAAAAAAGGCTGCCGGAGCAGCCTATTTTTATGCCGGGAAGCAGCAGGTCAGTCTGTTTTTTTGACCAGGTTCAGTTCCAGGTCCGACTCCTTATACAGGAAGGAGCCGTCGTCCTGCATTTCAAATTCCATATTGCTTTCTGAGCAGCAGACAGAATTTCCCATCACATACCAGGTTCCGCTTACGGTTTGTTCTTCCATCTGCTTTCGCACGGCGCCGCCTTCTGCCAGTCCGGCATCCCGGATCATTTTATCCAGGACCTCTTCTCTGCTGGAAAGCTGATAAAACTGCTCGTACTGTTCCAGGGTAGCGCCGGCGTATTTCAGCAGAGCGTCCAGATTCTGGTCATAAAAGCCGCGGACCACCTTTTCATAGGCGTCGAGATCGGCCCCAAAGGTCATGGACCCGTCTTCCTTTAATGTCAGAACCATTTCCATGCCGACACTGCCTGTTAGTTCCAGCGTCAGACTCTTGCCGACCTCAGCCTTGACCACGTCTGTCAGGTCCTGGTAGGCAGTGTAGGTTCCAGGGAGATCAAAGTAGGACTCCATCTTGGTGTAATCCAACAGGTCATCGGGTTTTTCCGGCCAGGTGACCCGGACCATTTCATCCATGATGGCCGAAACAGCCTCTGCGTCCACTTCTCCGTCCTTGGTCACAGCCACAGTCTTCTGCAGGGTATCCGCAGATTGCGCCGCCCCTTCTGCTGCCAGAGGCAGGAGGGCATCCGCCAGATAGGGTGCAAGTTCCGCCTCTGTCAGTCCGGAGAAGGGAATCCCAGCATCCTTTGCAGCTATGACCGCCTTCTTAAAGGTCTCCTGGTAGGCATCTTCAGAGATCGCAATGTCTGCCGGCGCGATATCGACCGTGACAGAAAAGCCCTCTTTTGTCTTTTCGGCCGAAGACGCACTAAGACTGCAGGCAGACCGGATCCCGGCCAGAGCCTCTGCATGGCCTTCTGCAGGAAGTCCCTGCATATCCAGGCCTGCTTCTGCCAGGATATAGTCCTGCAGGGCCTGGTCCTTTTCAGCACTTTCCTTTGCCGCATCCAGGCTCTCCTGGACTTTGGCGGCCGCTTCCTCCGGCTTCATCCCGCATCCGGACAGGGCCAGCACCACTGCCAGGGCCGCTGCCGCCGGCATCCATCTTGTCTTCATTTTCTTTCCCTCCTTTATTGTTCCTTTGATTTTTATGTTCCCATACACTCTTTTGGGCAGATCTTTCCGCATCCTCAGGGGACCTCGGGAGCCAGCAGGAAGTTCTCTCCGTCTGTCAGGATCCTGACCAGGTCTCCCTCCCCGGCAAAGGCCAGGTCAATGACATCCACCAGTCTGGCATGGTATACCCTGTCATGGCCGTCCCAGATATACAGATAGGTCGTGCCGTCCACATCCAGCCGCAGCATCCTTGTGATCTTCACCTTCTTCTCCTCCCAGGAGGAGGTATCCGCAGGAACTGCCGGGGCGGTCTGGGCGGTTGTTTCCTCTCCGGTGATATCTCCTTCCAGCAGCGTCTTATAGCGGGCAATGCAGTCCGCCTGTCTGGCAGCTGTGGCCACGATATTGTACTGCTCGACATTGACGCAGGCATACATCTTGACCAGGCCTGCGTTGTCCTTCAGGACCATGATATAAGTCGGAACAGAGTCCAGCTGGATCAGGGAAGGGAAGCTGGCCTGATAACGCTTCTCCTGGACCTCGCCCTCGGCTGCGCTCATGGCCGAGAATTCATCCGCGCCGGAGCAGGCGATATACCGCGTCTCTCCGGTCCTCTCATTGCTCATAATAAAGCCTATGTTGGAGCTGTCTCCATTGACGGATGTCACGCCGGTATAGATCCAGATATCCGACCCCTTGGCAATGTAGCCGAAATCGGCAATGCCTTCCTCTTCCTGATCGCTCCCCTGCCAGGTCGTGACCCTTCTGCAGCCGTTCTGGCCGAAGATACTGTTCCAGTAGCCCTTCTGGAGCTGGGCGTAGTTATTATACTGGACGCAGATCAGATCGCCCGGATAGACCACGTCCACCCAGTCGGGCACGTCCCCGCATTCCTTTTTCTCCATCTGGCCGGTCACAGGATCTATGAGGATGGCCGCAACGATCCTGGTGCCGCCAAAAAGGAAAATCGACTCCTCATAGACCGGGGCCACATACCAGGCGTTTCCTTCCTCATCGATTTCAAAATGAATGTCATAGAACATTTCTGTTCTGTATTTTCTGCGCACATGCCGGAGAAGGTCCTCTCCAAGAAAGGCGGAGGGCACATATTTCATGCCCTGGCTCAGCTCTCTGTAGGAGGCGGACATGGACACGGGGTCTACGGTCACATAGCCGGGAACGCCGTTATTCCGGTTGGCGTACCATTTGAAAAAGCCGGCATAGGACAGGGGCGCTGTCTTCATGGGGCTCATCTGGTAGTTGATCTGCACATAGTCTTCGGCAAAGACATCATACTGGGATACCACGTGGCTCAGGGTCCCGATCTCCCGGTTGCCCAGCATGGCGGCAGACTCTGTATCCATCAGGGCGATGGAGGCCGTCGCTTCCGCATTGGGAAAGTCCTCGGCAGACCCCTCCTGGACCGTCAGGATGGTGGAATAGGCCCTGGCATGGAGGAGCTTGCCGGACAGAAAGCGGCCGGCAAAAAGAACGATCAGCGGCAGCACAAAGCCTGCCAGGAGGATCCGCCGAAAGCGCCTTTCTCCCGGCGTGACGACGCCTCCGTAAAGGAAGACTGTCTCCGCTTCCGCCCCGGCTTCTTCCCCGCTCTGCGTCTTTTTTATCTTCTTTTTCCAGTTCTTCTTACTGGTCCGGGTCCCGAACACATCGTTCCAGAGGGGAACGGAGGACAGGATTCCCGCAAGAAAGACCAGGGTCCACATGACCCAGAAGCCCTCATAGTGGATGTTCCAGGCAGGGCAGAAAATGTAGTCGATCAGCCCCAGGATGAAGACCATGACCACCAGGGGCCTGATATATCGGATGGCATTTTTCAAAACGATCCCTCCTTCCTGATAATACCGCCTACACAATTATACAATATTCCGGTCATATAGGGAACAAAAGGGCCGCGCCTTCCCGGCGCGGCCCTCAGACTGTCTCCTGCAGGAGACCTCATTTCTTTATTTACCAGTCCATGGATTCCACAGCTGCCTTCTCTGCAGCCAGGCCCTTTACATAATGCTCGGTAAAGGCTTCGAAGCCTGCGATTTCTTCCTCTGTGGCTTCCAGGGTGCTGCCTTCCATTCCTGCAAAGATCTTCTTCTCCAGGTAATCCTCCAGCTTCATGCCCTGTCCGTCGATCAGATAGGCTGCCAGAACAGCCATGCCCCAGGGACCGCCCTCAGAAGCGGTATCCATGACCGTGACCGGTGCATGAACGGCTGCTGCCAGATATCTCTGGGCAACGCCCTTGGTCTTGAAGAGACCGCCATGGCCCAGGATCCTGTCTACCGGAACGCCTTCTTCCTTGAGCAGGATATCCATGCCCAGCTTGACAGCGCCAAGGGAAGCATAGAGATGAGCCCGCATGAAGTTGGCCAGGGTGAAGCGGCTGCCGGGCATTCTGGCAAAGAGGGGTCTGCCCTCGTTCAGCTTTGTGATGCCCTCGCCGGAATAATAGCCATAGGACAGAAGGCCGCCGCAGTCGGGGTCGCCTGTCAGGGAATTCTCATAGAGAGCGCCATAGAGTTTGCCGGGATCTGCTTCGATTCCCATGAGCTTTGCAAACTCGCCAAAAAGGCCAACCCAGGCGTTGAGGTCTGAGGTGCCGTTGTTGGCATGGGACATGGCGACAGGGAAGCCTGTGGGCGTTGTGACCATATCGATCTCACGATAGAGCTTGGAAAGCTTCTTCTCCAGAACGATCATGGCAAAGGTGCTGGTGCCTGCAGAAACGTTGCCGGTGCGGGGCGCAACAGAATTGGTCGCCACCATGCCGGTGCCTGCATCGCCTTCCGAAGGAGCAAGGGGAATGCCTGCCTCCAGATTGCCGGATTCATCCAGGAATGCTGCGCCTTCTGCAGTCAGGGTGCCTGCTGCCTGCCCGGCTGTCAGAACGCGGGGCAGAATGTCTCTGGTCTTCCAGGGATAGTTCTTGTCTGCGATCAGGGCATCGAAGGCATCGATCATCTTCTGATCATAGTCCAGGGTCTCGGAATCAATGGGGAAAATACCTGCCGCATCGCCGATGCCGGTAATCTTTTCCCCTGTCAGTCTCCTGTGGATATAGGAATCCAGGGTGGTCACGAAATCGGTCTTATAGAGATGCTCCTCGTTGTCCAGGACGCACTGATACAGGTGGGCAATGGTCCAGCGAAGGGGAATATTGAAGTCAAAAAGGGCAGTCAGCGCATCCGCTGCGGCCTGGGTATTGGAATTCCTCCAGGTCTGGAAAGGAGCAAGGAGCGCTCCGTCCTTATCAAAGGCCATATAGCCGTGCATCATAGCGGATATACCGATGGCGCCGGTCTTTTTAATGGTGACTCCATACTGCTTTTCCACTTCTTTGCGCAGGGAGCTGTAGCAGCTGCGAAGACCATTGTGGATCTCCTCCAGAGAATAGGTCCAGATCCCATCGATCAGAGAATTCTCCCAGTCATGAAAGCCAATTCCAAGAACATTGCCTTCAAGGTCGATCAGAACAGCCTTGATCCTGGTAGAACCAAATTCAATGCCCAGTGCTGTTTTTCCGGATTCAATCAATTCTTTTGCGCTCATAACTTCTCCTTTCCAGACGGAATAATCATATTTTAGAAAATCATAATTCATGGCGCGCCGGAAGTCTATTTCCGAAAACTGCCGCAGCCCCTCAGGATGTGACCAATTCCGACTTCCACTTCAAATTTCCCCTCTTTCGTGCTACATTAAAATAAATACAGCCAGCCTGCCAAGAAAGGAGCTTCTTATGGATCTGTCTGCCATGTGCCAGGAACTGACCGGGAGCCTGGTCCCCTCCCTGGCGCCGGACCATCCCCTGGGCGAGCGCCTGGTCAACCCCGAATACTCCCGGTCTGCCAGGGAAGTCAAGACCTATCCCCTCCTGGATGAGGAGCGGGTCTTCGCCCTGCTCTGGAACCGATGTACAGAGGGAAAGACCCGGGTCCTGCACGCCGCCATGTATCCCTCTCCGGAGTCCTTCGCCATCCACAGGGACATCAGCGCCCTGTCTCTGACCCAGCTCCATACCCACGACTACATTGAGCTGAGCTTTGTGGCAAAGGGAGAATTCCGCCAGATCATACTGGGCAGGGAGATCGTCTTCCAGGAAGGCGATCTGTGTCTGATCGACCAGAACTGTCTGCACCAGGATAAACTGACCGGAAAAGACGCCGTTGTCCTCTTTTTGGGCATCTCAGCCTCCATGTTCGCTGAGATCATCGAGGAAAACCGGGACGCCGAAGGCATCACCGCCTTTCTTCAGTCCGCCCTGCTCCGCCAGAAGGATGTGCAGCAGTATCTCCACTTCCGGCCCGGCCCCGCCGGACAGGACAGGCTTCGGACCTGTCTGACCATGCTCCTGCAGGAGCTGACAGAAAGGGAGACCGGCACCATCTATCTGCGCAAGGGCCTGCTCCTCCGGATCTTCCGCATCCTCAGCACCCAGTATGAATTCGCTCTTTCCAGAGAGCAGAAGCAGACCATGCAGAACCTGATGCTGGAGGAGATCCTCTCCTACATGGAGGACCATCTGTCAGATGTCACCATCCATGATCTGGCCCTGCATTTCCACTTTCAGGAGGACTATTTCAACCGCCTGATCCGAAAAAAGACCGGCATGACCTATACCGACTGCCTCCGCAGAATCCGTCTGAACCGGGCAGAAAGAATGCTGCGCCTTGGCACCATGAGCGTAGAGGAAATCGCAGAAGCCGTCGGCTATCAGAACCGGGGCTTCTTCTACCGGATCTTCAAGGCAGAGTACGGCTGCACACCGGCCCAGTACAGAGAAAAAGCTTCGGCCCGCTGACAGGTCGAAGCTTTTTCTCTTTTGATTCTATGCTGCTTATACCGGATGTCCGCCAAAGGGGCAGGACGGCCGCCTGGCAGCTTTCTCACACAAGGCGGTCTTATTATCTCAGAAGGCCGGCCAGGTAGTCGAAGAAGGATGCGATCTTCTCCAGAAGCCCTGCAAAGAAGCCTTTGTCTACTGTAATCTCCTTATCGCCGATCGACACGTTCTCCACAAGGTCCCGGTAAAGGTCCCCGGCCTGCTCCACCAGGGAATTCACATCGATGTCCAGAGAAGACAGTCTTTCGATCAGATCCAGGATGGTCTGCTTCTGCTCCTCAGTCAGGGTGAGGGAATGCTCCTGGCAGTACTGGTCCATCATCTCCAGGATTTCTTCCCTTGAGTAGTCATTGCCAAGTCTGGCCGCTTCCTCCTTCAGAAGGGAAAGGAGCCTGGCCGCCTCTTCCGCTCCGATCGACTGTCCCAGATCCTGGGCGGTGGTCAGCTCCTCATTGGCAGCGTCCACCCTTTCCCTGTCCAGGCTGGTATGGGTCATATCCTCGTAGACAGCTGCAATGCCCACCAGGGCGGCTGTACCGGAAATCCGGAAGGGACCTGCCACCTTGACATCCACGTCCTCGATTCCGGCCGTGATCAGGGCATTCTGATACATTTCCGGCGTGCAGTAGGTAATGTTCTCCGTTTCGACCTGGATGCCCTCGCCGCGGCCCCTGGATGTGATCAGGGCGGAGGACAGGGCTCTGGATCCGATAATGTCCGAGGACAGGTAATCGCCCAGGGCTTCATATTCCATGTCGTTGGTCACATAGGAAACATTGACGACGGCCAGATCCTTCACGCCAAGGAGTGAAAGGACCTCCTCCCGTTCTGAATCCGTCAGGTCTTCGCCCAGGACCAGATACTGCTCCTGGTCCGCCAGGACCGGCATGGACAGGGCCGAGCAGGCGATCAGAAGCGCCGCGCCGGCACTGAGGATTTTCTTTTTCATATCTGTAAACATAGCAATTCTCCTTTTTCCATTCATTGGGCAGGACAAAAGTCCCCCTTACAGGACCCATTTTACTCCCGCCCGCCTGCCCCATTTCAGCCGGCCCTGTTAATTTCCTCCGCTCTCCATCCGTCCCTTGGTTTGAGCCATGCCGGCACCTCACGGCAAACGCCGTTCGGCGGCTTTATCGCCCAAAAATTCCGCCCGGCGCTGTGAGCAGGTCACAGGCCGGGCGGCTCTCATGATCCGGCCGCCTGGCGGCAGGATCATCCCTTATTCATTTTGTAATGCTTCTGCTTTGACTTCACAAACAGGTAGATACACCCGCCAAGGGCGAGGACTGTCAGCAGCCAGACCCAGACCGGGACCTTATGAATGTTGAAGCAGCGGACATTGATCCACATCTGGTTGATCACCTCGGAGACCGAAGCATCGAAATAGACCATGATGGAGCTTCTGGCCAGGACCTCCTCTGTCGGATACTGGGCGGCCAGCTGTCTGTATACCGAATCCGCGGGGACTGTCAGGACATAGTCCTCGGCTTCATTGTCATCCACAAAGAAATAGCCCAGGGGATAGTCCACTGTCTCTTCTTCGTCTTCCTCCGCGCCGTAGCACCAGTCCGCATATTCAAAAATCCTGGTATCGTCCTCCCCGCCGGTAATGACGGAGGTATAGCCGATATAGTACATGTTCCGGATCACGTTGTCAGGTCTGGAGCAGAAGTTGATGAAGGCTTCTGCGGCATGCTGCTTGGCAGGATCCTGGCTGAGGCCGGATTTCAGCATGACCCAGCCGTCGAAATAGATATTGGTGGATTCCTCCGGCACGGCAAAATTCAGCAGATAATCATCTTCGTCCGCCTGGTCCATGGTATAGACCGCATCGCCGGACCACTGGTAGTTGGCGACCACCTTGCCGGTGATCATGTCCGCCTTACCGGAATC
>CAMNJZ010000082.1 GCA_946541955.1 uncultured Lachnospiraceae bacterium
GTTTGTCTGCCAGAACAGTCCAGCTGCTTCCGTCCCTGCTCCCTTCCAGAAGGTACCTGGTCCTGAGGGAGGGATCGGGATCGATGTAGCGGTTGGAGGTATAGACGTTGGAGCGGAGGGATTTGTCCACTTCCAGCATGGGAACGTTTACGTCCGCAAAGTTTACCTGGATGCCGTGGACCTCGTATTCCCCTCCAAGGTCCAGGCAGTACCACTCTCCATCGCTCCCCCTGGCGCACCAGGAAGTACGGATATCCTCGTTCAGGGCAAGTTCAGGCCCATGCCCTTCCAGGCTGGAGGAAGCCTCAGCGCTCTTTTTATAGGAGAGCAGCATCCACCTGGGCTTTATGCTCTGGGGATCGAATTTACCCTCCGGGATCTCCAGGGGGTAGTCCGCGAAGTTCTGGTTGCAGAAGAGAATGCCGTCTTTGTCCAGTCCTGCCGGGAAGAGGCCCAGGCGGCGCTCGAAGTTGGCATTTACCGAGATCCGCATGGTGGAAGCGTGCCAGAGATTGCCGTATTCGTCCTCAATGGTGGACCCGTGCCCCGCCCCGGTAATGAAGCCGCCCGGCTTGGAGGAGAAGGGGTTATGGGCCTGGTAGCTAAAGGGGCCGAGGGGCCCTTCTCCCACGTACACGCCGTCCCCGTAGGTGGCAAGCTCTGTGCCCGGCGCCGCGTACTGGAGATAATACCTGCCCTGCCACTTATTCATAAAGGCGCCTTCGATGAAAGGCTTTTTGTCAGAGCCGGAAAGATGCATGTACAGGCGGAAGAGCCGCATGGCGAGGCCTTCCCTGCCCTTCTCTCTTGGTCTTCCTGGATAGTCCGGCCTCTCCCATCCGTGTTCCTTCTCCCTTCCGAAGATCAGCTCCTTTTTTTCTCCTATAGGGGTCATGGTCTCCGGATCGAACTCCTGGCCGTAGATGGGGGTGGTGTTGGCGCAGCCCCAGTAGAAATAGACCCGGCCGTCCTCGTCCTGGAAGGTATTGGGGTCCCAGAAGGGGAAGGGCTCGCTCAGCTTTTCAAAGTCGCCTGACATGGGGTCCTTTGTCCGGTAGATCTCGCTGGGGCCCCGGTCGGATGAGGAAAAGATCAGCCATTCGCCCACCTGCCGCACGTCCGGAGCATAGCGGAAGGGGGTCAGCTTCCGGTTTTCATGCCAGTCCCAGTGAATCATGTCATCGGAGTAGTAAAATCCCCCGGACATGGAAGCAAAAAGATAATAGCGGCCTTTGAACCAGACCAGGGTGGGATCCGCGGCTTCTCTGGATGCCTGGTTATTGTAGTGCTGGAACTGATAGGGGATGTTCAAGGGGTTGATCAGGATACGGCTCATAGGGTTCCTTCCTTTCTGTATTTTAAGGGTGATACGCCAAACTGCCTGCGAAAGCAGTCTGTGAAATAACTTTGAGAGCAGAACTGCAGCTGCATGGCGATTTTATGCACATCCAGGTCTGTGGTGCGCAGCATGACCAGGGCCTTTTCCAGCCGCTTTTTCCGTAGATACTCCGCCAGGGTCATGCCCGTCTCCCGTTTGAATTTCTTGGAAAAATAATATTCCGTATAGCCGGCGTAGGCCGCAAGAGAGGCGAGGCTCAGATCATCTTCCAGATGCCTGTCCATGTAGCTGCAGGCCGACTCGATCTCACGGGAAAGATTCCGGGTGCGCACGGCATAAACACGTTCCACAAAGTCCCGGTTCATGGTCCTTGTCACCGCAGTAAGTTCGGAGAGGGTCTTTGTATTTTCCACGCTCTGAAAGTAGCGGTCGCAGAGAGTGTAGGCGGTTTCCGGGCTCAGACCTCCTTCAATGGCGGCGCGGGAAAAAAGTGTAATGCTGACCTGAACGGCGTTCTTCATCTGCCGCAGGGTATCGCCTGCCTTTGCCAGCTGGCCGATGGTGCCGGTGATAGCCGCCCGGTCTATATACTGAAGAAGCGACAGGTCGCCCTCCCGCACCATGCGCAGCATCTCCTGCTCCGCCTGATAGGTGCCGTGAGTATCCGTGACCGCCTCTTCCCCACTGCCGTCCATGGACAGTTCTCCCGATCCGTAAAAGCGCAGATCCGACGGATGGATCTTCTCTCCCGTGACAAGATAATGGAGCATCAGGGCATATTCCTGAATACGGCTCCAGCTCAGGACCGGAAGCTGACAGATCAGGGTCTGGGCGCTGCTTCGGAGCTGATGAAAAGCTCCTGCCTCCGCCAGTCCCGCTATGACGGCGCCTATGGAGAAATCATCCATAAAAAAGGGGCCCAGGGCGTGGATCCGGTGCAGCTTATTTTCCTGATACTCCGGAGCGCAGATCCATACCATGTTTACCTTATTTGTAAAAAGAAGCGGCGCCATCCCCTTTGCAAGGGTGTCCTGCAGCCCTGTCTCACTCCTTGAGAGAGCAAACAGCTCCTCTGCCAGACGCTCCTCTTCCGTTTCGGCTCCCAGGCAGTAAAAATCACTGTCATAGCTTCTAAGAAAAAGTTTATGGCAGGTGGAAAGCATTCCCTGAAACAGTTTCAGCTTTTCTGCTGCGGCCATGTCTGTCATGTTCTTCCCTCCGATCATAGAATACCTGTTTTAACTCCGGCATTCTTTCAATTTTTCGTCCTGTTTTCAGTAAATCAGCTATCATCTTAAAAGTCAATCCAATTTACTGAAAACAGGACGAATTTATTATATTGTATACTCTTCCTCTCTGTTAAACTTCGCTTATCAAAAAACAAACCAAGGAGGTGCTCACATGAACAATTCAGACAAAGTAGGTTTCCGGGAGATCTTCGGAACCGCGACCATGGGACTGACCGACGGTATGGCGGCTGCCCTGATGACATCCTTTTTCCTGCTCTATCTCACGGACTACGCGGGCCTGGGATCCTTCGGCGCCGTCGTAGGCTCCAGCGTGCTTCTCTTCTCCCGTATCTTTGACGCGGTCAACGATCCCATCGAAGGCTGGATCATGGACCGGGCCAAGGTGGGAAAATACGGCAAGTACAAGCCCTTCATCATTCTCTCCATCCTTACGGCCCTTGTGGGCGTGGGCGCTCTCTTTTTCATTCCCGAAGGCGTAAGCCCGGTCATCGCCGTGATCTGGGTCATCTTCTTCTATCTTCTCTACGACATGGGGTCTTCCTTCTATGCCCCCAACCTGATCTTCCGCACCCTGACCCTGGATCAGAACGAGCGCGGAAAGCTGCTGATCGCCCCCCGTGTGGTCTCCATGATGACAGGCATGATCACCGCCGTCCTGATCGCCATGGTCACAGGCGTCAACAACGTGGTCGGAAACATGCATACCTCCTTCGGCCTTGTGGTGGTGGGGCTTCTCCTTGTCACCTCGGTCATCTCCCTCATCGGCATCGGTATGATCCGGGAGCGGCATCATGCCCAGCGGGAAGAGGATGAACAGGCAAAGATTACAGATATCTTCAAACTCCTTAAGGAGAACGACGCCATCCGCATCAACGTTACCGCCGCCCTCTTCTCCGGCTTTATCTGGACCTTCCTTTTCGCCACCATGCTCTACTATATCAAGTGGGGCCTCTGCGCGGATCTGGCCACCGGCGTGGTGGACAATGGAAAATACGCCCTTTACTCCGGCATCGCTTCCATGCTGATGTTCCTTCCTCTTTTGGGCGGCACCATGATCGCCGCTCCCATCATGAAGAAGATCGGCGATCCCATGAAGTTCGTCCGGATCCTGCTGCTGGCCCAGGCCATCCCCTGCGGCGTCCTCTTCCTGTTGCAGATCCTGGGCGTGCTCGGAAAAATGCCATGGCTTTTCCTGATCTGCGCCGCCGTCACCACCACGGCCGTGGGCATGGGCTATATCCCCGGCTCCACGGTGGATATCGAGATCATGGACTATGAGATCTATAAGAACGGCAAGGACCGCTCCGGCCTCTGCAACGCCCTTAACCGCTTTATTAATAAGGCCCAGAACGCTGTCGGCGCAAGCGTCGTTGGCTTCATGCTGGCAGGCATCGGCTACGTGGTGGACTCCGAGACAGGCGACTTTGCGGGCGACCTGAGCCGCATGCCGGTCATGCTCAACTGGTTCATCGTGATCATGGGCCTGATCCCCTTCGTACTGGGCATCATCGCCTACCTGATTGAGCGCCGCTATCCCATCACCAACGAAGTAAGGGCAAAGATGCGTGAGAGCCTGCACAAAGCAGAGGAAAAGTAAGAAACATAAGGAAGGGGCGGCCTATGACCTCCGCCCTTTCAGGAAAGGAGCATATATGAGTTTTTCCAAGGATTTTTTATGGGGCGCGGCCAGCGCCGCGGCCCAGGTAGAAGGCGCCTGGAATGAAGACGGCAAATGTCCCAGCATCTGGGACACAGCCGGAGATCACATCCAGGGCGGACAGGACTGCCACATGGCCTGCGACCATTACCACAGATATAAGGAAGACGTGGCCCTTATGAAGGAGCTGGGACTGAAAAGCTACCGCTTCTCCGTCTCCTGGCCCCGGATCATGCCGGAAAAAGGCGTCGTCAATCAGAAAGGGATCGAATTCTACCAGAACCTGATCTCGGAGCTGGAAAAAGCCGGGATCGAGCCTCTGGTGACCCTCTATCACTGGGATCTGCCCCTATGGGTCCACGAGGAAGGAGGCTGGCCCAGCCCCGGGATCATAGACTTCTACCTGGACTATGTCAAAGTGGTGGTGGATGCCCTTTCGGACCGGGTCCAGTACTGGATGACCTTCAACGAACCCTCCGTCTTTATCATGCTCTCCTACGCCCTGGGCAGCTTTGCTCCCTTTGTAAGTGATCCAAAGGCCTGCATGAAAGCCCTGCGCCATATGCTTCTGGCCCACGGAAAGGCCGTGAAGCTGATCCGGACCAGCGCAAAGAAGACTCCGAAGATCGGCCTGGCCATGGCGGCCACCACCTACATCCCTGACAGCGAGGACGCCCAGGGCCTTGCGGACGCGGCGGAAAAGTCCTTCCTCTCCCAGGTGGGAGAAGGCAGCAATGCCCTGTACATGGATCCTATAGCCCTGGGAAAGGCCAGCCCCATGACAGCCGGCCTGCTCAGTGAGGACGATCTGAAGATCATCTCCGAGCCCATGGATTTCGTAGGCGTCAACGTCTATCAGCCCTCCAATCCCCTGCTGGACAAGGAAGGCTACGACACAGAAAAGCTCCCCAAGACCATGCTGGACTGGGTCATCGACGGACGCTGCCTCTACTGGACCATAAGACAGTACTGGGAGCGCTACCATCTGCCCGTCATGGTGACGGAAAACGGTATGGCAAACCCCGACGAAGTGAGCGAAGACGGCCATGTCCATGACGAGATCCGAAAGACCTTCCTGCACGACTTTATCGGCAGCATGAAGCGGGCCGCGGACGAGGGCATCCCGGTGCTGGGCTATCAGCACTGGAGCATCATGGACAACTTTGAGTGGTGCAGCGGCTACGGGCCCCGCTTCGGCCTGGTCCATGTAGACTATGACACCCAGAAACGGACGATCAAGGATTCCGCCAGGTATTATGCCCAGATCATCAAATCCAACGGAGAACAACTGTGAAAACCATATCTTTTAATACAGACTGGACCTGCAACGGAGATCCCGTCACCCTGCCCCACGATGCCCAGATTCGGGAAAAGCGGGGAGCAGACGTCGGGGGCGGCGGCCACGGCTACTTTCCCGGCGGGGTCTATACCTACGTAAAGACCTTCACCGCTCCCGCGGAGTGGGAAGGAAAGACCATCCTGGCAGAGTTCGAGGGCGTCTATAAAAACGCGTCGGTCTCTCTGAACGGGAAGGAGCTTCTCTTCCATCCCTACGGCTATACCGGTTTCTTTGCGAAGCTGACAGGTCTCCTCACCGGCCGGGAAAACACCCTGACCGTAAGGGCGGACAACTCAAAGCTCCCCAACTCGCGCTGGTATTCCGGCGCGGGCATTTACCGGCCTGTGTGGCTGCACGTGTGCGAAAAGGAAGGGCTTCGCCCGGAGAGCGTAAAAATATCCACCCTTTCCCTGGATCCTGCCGTCATACGGATCCAGAGCCCTGTGCCCGTCACGGCCGACGTGGAGGGGATCCGGGGCCGGGGCACGGACTTTACCCTGACCATCCCGGGCGCCTTCCTCTGGAGCGATGAAGAGCCGCATCTCTATACTGCCAGAATCACTGCCGGGGAAGGGGATACCATGGAGATCCCCTTCGGCATCCGTCAGATTACCTGGTCCCGCAGAGGCCTTTTTATCAACGGCAAAGAGACCCTTCTTCGCGGCGGCTGCGTCCACCACGACAGCGGCATCCTGGGGGCCGCCACATACGCCGAAAGCGAGGAGCGCCGGGTGCGGATCCTTAAGGAAAACGGATTCAACGCCATCCGCTCCTCCCACAACCCTGCTTCAAAGGCTCTTCTGGATGCCTGCGACAGGCTGGGCATGTATGTCATGGACGAGACCTTCGATATGTGGTACAACCGCAAGAACCCCTATGACTACGGCCTGGACTTTGAAAAGAACTGGCAAGCCGACACGGCTGCCATGGTGGAGCGGGACTTCAACCACCCCTCCGTCATCCTCTATTCCATAGGCAACGAAGTGGCGGAGCCCGCCGAAAAAAGAGGCCTGGAGACCGGACGGAAGCTCGTCGATCTCTGCAGGAGCCTGGATCCCACCCGTCCCGTCACCTGCGGCACCAATCTGATGATCATCAGCCGGGCCGCCAAGGGACAGGGCATCTATCAGGACGGCCAGCAGAAGACCGGCGGCGGAAAGGGAAAAGCCGAAAAAGAGGGACAGAACGCCTCTCTCATGTTCAACATCATGGCCTCCTTTGTGGGAAGCGGCATGAACAAGGGCGGAAACTCAAAAAAAGTGGATGCCCTGACTACTCCCTTCCTGGACCTTCTGGATATCGCGGGCTATAACTACGGCTCCGGACGCTATCCCCTGGAAGAAAAGGCCCATCCGGACCGGGTCGTCTTCGGGTCGGAGACCTTTCCCCAGGACATATGGAAGAACTGGCAGATGGTAAAGAAGTACCCCTATCTGATCGGCGACTTCATGTGGACTGCCTGGGACTACCTGGGCGAAGCCGGCATCGGGGCCTGGAGCTATACCGGCGGCATGCCCTTCAACCGTCCCTACCCCTGGCTCCTGGCAGGGGCCGGGGTAATCGACATCCTGGGCATCCCGGACGGCAGCTGCAGATACGCCTCCACGGTCTGGGGCCTGGAAGATCAGCCCGTGATCGCGGTGCGGCCGGTCAATCACCCGGGCGTGCGGGTATCCAGATCCGTATGGCGGGGCACCAACGCCATCCTCTCCTGGAGCTGGGCCGGATGCAATGGCAACAAGGCCCTGGTGGAAGTCTACTCCGACCAGGACCGGGTGGAACTTCTCTTAAACGGCAGGAGCCTGGGAAGGAAGAAGGTCAGGAGATGCCGGGCGATTTTCAGGACCAGGTACGTCCCCGGCACCCTGACCGCCGTGGCTTATGACGCACAGGGCAGAGAGACCGGACGGACCACCCTTTCTTCCGCCAAAGGCGCCCTGAGGATCGCCGTGCGGCCGGAGAAAGAGACGGCCTCTCCCGGTGAGATTGTTTATGTTCCTGTAAACATCGAAGGCTCTGACGGGACCGTAGAATCCTCCGCCGACCGAAGGCTGACTGTCACCGCAGAGGGGGGCGAACTTCTGGCCTTCGGATCCGCCAATCCCTGCACCACAGATGAATACCATACCGGGTCCTTTACGACCTATTACGGAAGGAGCCTTGCCATAGTCCGCGCGGGAAAGACAGGCGCCTTCACTCTCACCGCTTCGGACGGCAATGCTTCCGCATCTGCCAGTGTGACCATTGCCGAATGAAAATGAAACCGGAAAGGCATCTGCCCTTCCGGTTTCATTCTGCCCTGGCTTCCGGCTTCTGCACCGGCAGGGTTTTACCTTTATGTGCCTGCAGAGCCCGGGAGTGCCGGGAAGACAGCATAAGCTCCAAAAAAACTCCGGAGGATGTACTTTGCCGCAAGTACTCCTCCGGAGGGGTCTGACTTTTTGGGAATCTTTTTGTTTGAAATGCTTTTTTGTGTGACTCAGGAATTCTAGGCCACATCTCCCAGCCGAATCCTGAGATCCGGCCAGATCCCCGAAGGGATCTCATCCTCAAAGGAATACATCTCCACCGTTTCTTCTTCGCCTGCCCGGCTGTATACCAATACGATCCTCTTATCCGGATTTATGATTCAGTACTCCCGGACGCCGGCAGAGCGATATTTGAAAAGTTTGACAGAAAAATCCATCCGCTTCGAAGAAGGGGATACCACCTCAACGACCCAGTCAGGAGCTCCGACGCAGCCTTTTTCCTCAGATTTGGAAGGATCACAGATCACTGTCAGATCCGGCTCCACAAAGACAGAATCATCCCCGCCTTTCCCTGCTGGATTCACAGAATCCCTTTCATATCATTTGTTGTTCTTTTATCTTTATCTGCCTGACCGGACCAGAAGTGTCACGACTTCTATGCCCCTTGGGTCATT
>CAMNJZ010000083.1 GCA_946541955.1 uncultured Lachnospiraceae bacterium
CTGAGGCATATCCCGGACCTTCTCTGATCATCGCATACGCTCCTTGCATCAACCATGGTATCCGTAAGGGTATGGCCAAGGTTCAGGATGAAGAGAAGCTCGCAGTTGACACCGGTTACTGGAATCTGTTCAGATTCAATCCTGCCGGCGGCGCTAAGAAGTTCACTCTGGACAGCAAGCCCGCTAAGCTGGATTACATGGACTTCCTTGCAGGCGAAGTTCGTTACACATCCCTGAAGCAGAAGAATCCCGAAAGAGCAGCCAAGCTCTTCGGCGAAGCCAAGGAAAACGCTCAGAAGCACTACGAGTACCTGAGCAAGCTCGGCGCTCTCTACAACGAGGAATAATTTTCCTCTCTGAGCCCGGAACTGCAAAGCCGGTCCCCATCGGCCGCGCAGCATAAACACTGTTATTACGGCCACAGGTCCTTCGGGATCTGTGGCTGTATATAAAATAGGACATTTAGTCCTGACTAACTTATAAATTCTTATCATTAAGGAGGATTTTAAAATGGCACGTGTTATTTCCGATTCTTGCATCAGCTGCGGTTCCTGTGCAGCACAGTGCCCCGTAGAAGCTATCTCTCAGGGTGACGAGCACTATGTTATCGACGCTGACACCTGCATCGACTGCGGTTCCTGCGAAGCGCAGTGCCCTGTTGGCGCTATCTCCGAGGAATAATCAGATCTTCTGATTGAACCGGATCCGGCAGATCCCTCTGTTCTCAAAGACAAAAGGGGCTTCTGCTGAACCATTATGAGAAAAAATAAAGTGGGCGGATGTGTCACATCCGCCCTTCTTTTATGTGCTTGAAGCTGCCAGCCGGCAAAGCCGCAGCTTTACGGCATGGTCAAAAAAACAGGGAGGCCAAAGCCTCCCTGTCCATATTTTTTGAAAGATTCTATAAGATTTAGACAAACAGTCTGCGCAGGTCGTCCTGAACGATAGGCTTGAAGCCGGCTGCCTCCAGGATATCTTCTGCTCTCTCAACGTCCTCGTCCTCTACACGCATAGCCATGAAGAAGTTGCCCTTGCGGTTCTCCATGAAGGAATAGCCATACTTCAGAACAATTCCGTTGTCAGCCAGAGGCTTCAGGAAAGCAGGCAGGGATTCAGGCTTGTCTTCCAGATCCAGAACGATCACGGGCTTTACAGCGGTGCTGTAGCCATGCTCCTTAAGGATCGCATTGCAGGTGAAAACGTCATCTACAATAATACGCATGATACGTGCTGCATCCTTATCCACAAGGTCCAGCGCACGAAGCTCGATTTCATTTTCCGCAAGGATCTTGCACAGCTTTAACAGGGTTCCTGATTCATTGCCTACTGTAATTCTAATCTGTCTGATACTCATTCAAAACTCTTTTCTGCGCTGCAAAACCATTCTTCGAACGCCTTCTGTCCTTCAGCGCATGAACCAAAAGGCATCCCTTGTCTACCGTCATATAAATATTATAGCAGAGATTGGATTTAAGTAAATGTTTTCCGTCTAAATACTTTTTAATGGTCGGCAGGGAAGGGCCCCTTTTTCCGGGCTTTTCTCAGTCGAAGAGACCGGACAGATCGTCCTGGGTAATGGGCCGGATCCCGTTCTGCGCCAGGATCATCTCGGCCTGTTTGACATCCGGGACCCGTAGGATCAGGAAGGCACTGCCGGCCTTCTTGGCCAGAAAGGCATAGGAATACTCCAGGTTGATCCCGTTGTCGCCAAGCAGTGTCAGGACATTGACCAGGGCGCCGGGCTTGTCTTCGATCTCCACCGCCACGACCTTGGTAATGGAGCATACGTAGTTGTTGTCCTTCAGGACCTGGTTGCAGTTAAAGACATCATCCACGATGATGCGGACGATGCCGAAATCCTCGCTCTCGGCCAGAGACATGGCGCGGAGGTCGATTTCGTTTGCCTGCAGAAGCTTTGTCAGGGCCGCCAGGGAACCGGGCTGGTTGACAAGAAAAATGGAAATCTGTTTAACGCTCATAGTGAAACCCCTTTCTTACAAGTGACCGGGCCAGCCGGTGGGCATGCCCGCAGCTGCTTTACCCTTTATAAAGATTTCTCTTATCAATGACACGCTTTGCCTTGCCTTCGGATCTCTCGATGCTCTTGGGAGCCACCAGTCTGACCTTGCAGTAGATGCCCAGCATGGCCTTGAGAGCAGACACCAGCTTCTTCTCGCGGCCGGCGACTTCCGAAATGGAGTCGGAGAACATTTCCTGGGTCATTTCCACCTTGACCTCGATGGCGTCGGAGTTGTTCTCGCGGGTAACAACGATCTCGTAGTTGGCGGGATAGCCCTGGTTCATAAGAACGGTCTCGATCTGGGACGGGAATACATTGACGCCCTTGACGATCAGCATATCGTCGGAGCGGCCCAGAGGCTTGGTCATGCGGATGAAGGTCCTGCCGCAGGCGCACTTCTCCTCGGTCAGGATGCAGATATCCTTGGTCCTGTAGCGGATCAGGGGGAAGGCTTCCTTGGTGAAGCTGGTGAAGACCAGCTCGCCCTTTTCGCCGTAGGGGACCGGCTCTCCGGTCTGGGGATTGATGGTCTCGGCGATGAAATTGTCTTCGTTGATGTGCATGCCCTTCTGGCAGGAGCACTCGAAGGCGACGCCGGGGCCGGAGATCTCGGTCAGGCCGTAAATATCATAAGCCTTGATGCCCAGCTTCTCCTGGATGTCCTGACGCATCTCCTCGGTCCAGGCTTCTGCGCCGAAGATACCGGCCTTGAGCCGGATCCGGCTCCGCATGCCGCGCTCGTGGATGGATTCGCCCAGGTAGGCAGCGTAGGAGGGGGTGCAGCACAGGACGGTGGCGCCAAGGTCCGTCATGAACTGGATCTGACGGTCCGTATTGCCGGAGGACATGGGCAGGGTAAGGGAGCCCACCTTATGGGAGCCGCCGTGGAGGCCGGCGCCGCCGGTAAAGAGGCCGTAGCCGTAGGCCACCTGGACCACGTCATCCTTTGTGCAGCCTGCCGCTGTCAGGGCCCTTGCGCAGCATCTCTCCCACATATCCAGATCGTTCTGTGTATAGAAGGCCACCACTCTTCTGCCCGTGGTGCCGCTGGTGGACTGGATCCTGACACAGTCGGACAGGGGACGGGCCATGAGGCCGTAGGGATAGGCTTCCCGAAGGTCGTCCTTTGTCAGGAAGGGCAGCTTGTAAAGGTCCTCCCGGCCTTTGATGTCGTCCGGGGTCACGCCCTTTTCTTCCATCTTTTTACGGTAGTAGGGGACATTGTCCCATACGCGTTTTACCGCGTCTTTCAAGCCTCTGTCCTGGATCTTAAGGATCTCTTCTCTGGAAGCGGTCTCGACCGCTTCGTCAAAATAACGTTCCATTGTGGTATCTCCCTTATAAATTATGAATGCAGGGCCGGAACCGCTCCGGCCTGCATTCCATAATATCATTTAGCGCGTTAAAGCAAAACAGCATTATGCAAAATACCGAATATTTTCGTTCGGAACAGGGCCAAAGAAAAATTAATTCTGATACTCCGGCCGTGTTTCCAGGTTGGTGAACCGGGTCAGGGCAGGCGTCCATCCCAGTTTGATGGTCCCCACCGGTCCGTTCCTGTGCTTGGCAATGATGATCTCGGCCATGTTCTTGTCCTCCGTATCCGGATTGTAGTACTCGTCACGGTAAATGAACATGACCAGGTCGGCGTCCTGCTCAATGGCGCCCGATTCACGCAGGTCGGACAGGAGGGGCCGCTTGTTGGGTCTTTGCTCCACGGCACGGGAGAGCTGGGACAGGGCGATGACCGGTACGTCCAGCTCCCTGGCCACTGCCTTGAGGGCTCTGGAAATCTCCGAAATTTCCTGCTGTCTGGATTCTCCGGCTCGTGCGCCGCTGCCGCTCATCAGCTGCAGGTAGTCGATCATGATCATCTCCAGACCAAACTCCATCTTGTATCTGCGGCATTTGGACCGAAGCTCCGGCACCGTAATGGCCGGGGTATCATCCAGGATCAGCTTGCTCTCGCCCAGGGCGCCGGCCGCCTCGATCAGATCGCCCCATTCCTGGTCGGACATGGTGCCCGTACGGATCTTCTGCGAATCCACCCTGGATTCCATGGCCAGCAGACGGTTCATCAGCTGTTCCTTGGACATTTCCAGAGAAAAGATCGCGATGCACTTGTTCTCATGCATGACCAGATGCTCGGCGATATTCAGGGCCAGGGCCGTCTTGCCCATGGAGGGCCTGGCGGCGATCAGGATCATGTCAGAACGCTGAAAACCGGCCGTCTGACGGTCCAGATCCATAAAGCCGGTGGGAAGGCCTGTGACCGTTCCCTTGACCCTGGCAGCCGCCTCAATGCGCTCCATGGCATTGAGAACGACCTGGCGGACCGGGACAAAATTCGAGGTCCCTCGGCTCTCGGAGATCTCAAAGATCTTCTTTTCCGCCTGGTCCAGCACGGCCTCCGTTTCCTGGTTCTCACTGTAGCAGGCGCTGGCAATGTCTTCCACCGCATGGATCATTCTGCGCAGGAGGGATTTCCTGGCCACGATGTCACAGTAGGACCGGATATTGGCGGAGGTGGGAACAGAGGCGATCAGATTCATGATCACCTCGGCGGAATAGACCTCCGGGGGCAGATTTTTTTCCTTCAGCTTGTCCTGGAGGGTGACGGGATCGATTTCAATGTTGTTCCGGTTCATTTCCAGGATGGTCGAAAAGAAGATCCCATACTGCCTGGAGTAAAAATCCTCCTCCTTCAGGAGCTCCGCGGCCGCAATAACAGCGTCGGCGTCCATGATCATGGATCCGACGACGGACTGTTCCGCCTCCAGAGAATGAGGCATGATGCGTTTGATGGCTTCTTCCTGCGGCATAAAGGCTCCTTACTTCTCCTGGACCAGGACGTAAAGTCTTCCGGTGACCTGGGTGTGCAGCTTGATCGGCACCTCATGCATGCCGAAGGTCTTGATGGGATCGGCCAGCTGGATCTTCTTCTTGTCCAGATCCAGGCCGTGCTGGTCCTTGGCTGCCTGGGCGATTTCCTTGGCGCCGATGGATCCGAAGACCTTGCCGTTTTCGCCGGCCTTCATGGTCACGGTGATCTTCTTCTGCTCCAAATCGGTGGCCAGCTGCTTTGCATCTGCCAGCTTCTGGGCCGCCAGTTTCTCCTCATGCTTCTGCTTGAGCTTTAAGTCGTTCAGATTCTTTTCCGTTGCTTCCAGACCCAGCTTCTTGGGAATGATCATATTTCTGGCATAGCCGTCGCTCACGTTGACGATCTGGCCCTTTTTGCCCAGGGCTTTGACATCTTCCAGTAAGATCACTTTCATATTACAGTTCTCCTTCTTCTATCATAGTATCTATCATACGCTTCAGGTTTCCCATGGCCTCTACGATCGTGACGTCCCGCAGCTGACAGCCGGCAATGGTCATATGACCGCCGCCGCCCATCCGCTCCATAACTCGCTGTACGTTCACATCGTCCAGGGACCTGGCGCTGATGAAGATCTCATTGTTATAATCCGTCAGTACAAAGCTGGCCCGGATCCCCTTGATATCGAGCATGTCATTGGCCGCCTGGGCGCCTACCACGGTAGGGCTGGTGAGGCCGTCTGCAGGACAGATGGAGATCGCGAACTGGTCTCTGTAGATCTCGGCCTGGGAGACCACGTCCGCCCTGGCCTTGTATTCTTTGGCGTTCTCCCGGAACAGCTTCCTGACCCGGGTGCCGTCCGCCCCGTTCCGCTTCAGATAGGCCGAGGCTTCGAAGGTCCTGACGCCGGTCTGCTTGAGGAAGTTGTCGGTATCCACCACAATGCCGCCGTAGAGGGCGTCCGCCTCCTCGGGGGTGATCTTGATGCCCTCGCCGGTATACTGGATCAGCTCCGTGACCAGCTCGCAGGCCGAGGATACATAGGATTCCACATAGGACAGGGCCGCGTTCTCGATATATTCCGTTCCCTTGCGGTGATGGTCCAGGACCACCACCGTCTTGCACAGACGGAGCATATCCGGGCATTCCGTAATGCTGGGCTTATTGACATCGACCACCACCAGCATGGAGTTGTCCGTGACCATTTCCATGGCTTCCTGGCCTGTGATGACCAGATCCGAGCCATACTCCGGATTGCCCTCAAAAAGGGTCAGAATGGCGCTGAGAGAGGTCGTACGCTCGTTGATAATGATATGGGCCTTGTGTCCCAGGGTCTTTGCAATCCTGTAGACGCCGATGGCCGCTCCGAAGGAATCGGGATCGCCCAGTCTGTGGCCCATGACAAAGACCGTGTCTCTGGAACGGATCAGCTCCTTGAGGGCCTGGGCCATGATCCTGGACCGGACCTTCTTGCTCTTTTCCACCTGCTGGGTCTTGCCGCCGTAATAAATGGTGTCCTCGGGGGTCTTGACCGTGACCTGGTCGCCGCCTCGGCCCAGGGAAATATCCACCGCATTGCGGGCAAATTCCATGGTCTGGGAGTAGGTCAGACCGTCCAGACCAAAGCCGATGGAAAGAGTGATGGCCATCTCGTTGCCGGCCTTGACCGTCTTGACGTCCTCGGTGAGGGGGAAGCGCTCCTCCTGCATGGCCCGGAGGGCCTTCTTGCGGATGACGATCAGGTAACGGTCCTTCTCCAGCTTGCCGCAGATTCCGTCATAGGAGGCTACATATTTATTGACCTTCCTGTCCACCAGGGCCACCAGAAGGGCCTTGCGGACGTCCTCCAGACTCTCCATGGCCTCTTCATAGTTGTCGATATAGACATAGCCTACCACCAGGCTCTGGTCGTCCACCTCCTTGAGGGCCAGCTGGACCGCCGTGTTGTCGGACAAAGTGATCAGGACCAGGCTCTCCTCTCCCGTATAGTTGAGGAAGGAATTGTCCCGGATCAGCGCCTTCATGGGGATGGTCCGCATGGACAGCACATAGTTCTCCCCGTCCATGGTCACATCCATGGCGGCTTCCTTTCCCTCCTCGGGAATGGTCTCTTTGCGGACAGCGGGAAACACAGAGGCGATGGA
Organism: uncultured Lachnospiraceae bacterium; assembly: GCA_946541955.1. Lineage (GTDB taxonomy): Bacteria > Bacillota > Clostridia > Lachnospirales > Lachnospiraceae > CAG-791. Next base: position 6,986 of record CAMNJZ010000083.1, read on the forward strand.
TTTGCGAAAGCCCGTGCTCTTATGGATCGTCTCAGAGAAGGCCTCATTGAGCCAGACAAAGCGGCCGTCCTTGTCCAGGATGGCAAAGGGGACCTTCATCTCCCGAAGGACCTGGCCCTCGACCACGCTGTAATTCTCCGCAAAACGCATCAGCTCATTGCCCAGAAGATTTCTGTGATTGAAATAGATATAGCCCACCGTTGCCCCGTAGCCGATCAGAATGATGGTCAGGACAATGGCTGCCGGCACGGAAATCATCAGGATCAGGATATCTGCCAGGATAAGGATCCCTCCCAGCGCCAGCGGAATCTGGAAATATCCGGCCAGCCAGCTGATGGGGCGAATCGGATTCATGTTCATACGATACCGTATTTCCTTTCGTCATACACTTTCAGGCCATGCGCACCGCTTTCTGCATGGACATATTCCATCCTATTCTAGCATGTTTTGTACCTGTCTGCAAAAAAAATCCCTGCCGGAAATCCGGCAGGGATCAGTCTCTGTTTTATATTCTTCGTCTGGAGCTTACTTCTCAGCGTAAGGAAGAATTGCCACGTGACGGGCCCTCTTGATTGCTACAGTAAGAGCTCTCTGATGGGTCGCGCATGTGCCAGTGATCCTTCTGGGAAGGATCTTGCCGCTCTCAGAAACATACTTGCGGAGCTTGCCAGCATCCTTGTAATCGATGGCGCTGTCCTTGCCGCAGAAGACACAGACCTTTTTCTTCCTGTGGAAGCTGCTTCTCTTTCTGAAGGGAGCATCTGATTTATTCTCTTTATTAAAAGCCATTTCTTATACCTCCTGCAATACCTCAGGTAAAAGGAAGTTCTTCGTCGATTCCGTCCGGAATGTTCATAAATCCGTCGATGGAACCCGAAGAGGAAGTGCTGCCGGACTGGCCTGCGCCATAGGAATTTCCGCCGCCGTAGGAATTACCGCCGCCGTAGCTGCCGCCGCCGTTATAGCTGCCGGCATTCTGCTGGGCCGTATTCTTGCTCTCTGCAAACTCCTGCTCTTCAACAATGACTTCGGTAGTATAGACCTTGACGCCATCCCTGTTGGTATAGCTGCCGGTCTGGATCCTGCCGGAAACTGCGACCTTGATACCCTTGCGGTAATACTTCTCTGCATGCTCGCCGGCCTTGCCGAAAGCGACACAGGGAATGAAGTCTGCAGTCTGCCCATCATTGTTGTTGCGGCTGAATCTTCTGTCCACTGCCAGTGTGTATCTGGCGATGCACATGGAATTTTCACCCTGGGTATACCTGACTTCGGGGTCTCTTGTGAGACGTCCCATAAGTACCACTTTGTTCATTTGGACCTCTGCTTTCTATTAAGCCTCTTCCTGCTTAACACACAGATATCTGATGACATTGTC
>CAMNJZ010000084.1 GCA_946541955.1 uncultured Lachnospiraceae bacterium
TCACCAGCCCCATGACCGGCCTTGGCCAGCTGATCTACGGCGGCCTGATCGGCGGCCTGGCAGCCCTGTTCAGACTGAAATCCGGTATGGCAGACGGCATGTCCTATGCCATCATCACCGCCAACCTGATTGTTCCGCTCCTTGACAAGTACATCATCGAAGAGCCCTGGGGCGTCGGCAAGCCCGGTCAGGTCCTTCCCTCCGAGGAAGAGATGGCCCACAGGAAGCCCGGCATCTCCATTCCCAAATCCGCTCTGGTCCTCTGCCTGATCACAGCCATCGCCGGCGTAGCCCTGGGCGGTGTTTACTCTCTGACCAAGGATACCATCGAAGCCAACCAGATGGCAGCCAACCTGGCGGCCTATCAGGCAGTGGTCCCCGGTGCCGAGAACTTTGCCTATGACGACGCCATCACCGCATCTCTGGAAGAAGCCATGGCCGGCGATTATTACGCTGACGGCGCCTATGGCAAGACCAAGGTCAACGAAGTCGTGGTCGGTACCGACGCTTCCGGCAACGTAGTAGGCTACGGCCTCTCCGTTACTTCCATGGAAGGCTTTGACGGTGAGATCACCCTGGCCCTTGGTATTTCCGCAGACGGCACAGTCAACGGCATCTCCTTTACCGTGATCAACGAGACGGCCGGCATGGGCATGAAGGCCGACGAGCCTGAGTGGAAGGCCCAGTTCGAAGGCGTAAAGGTGGATTCCTTCACCCTCAACAAGTCCGGCGGCTCCACGGCTGACAACGAGATCGATTCCGTATCCGGCGCATCCATTACATCCGGCGCGGTCGTCAACGCGGTCAACACAGGTCTTGATTTCTATCACAACTATATTCAGTAAAGGAGGGGATAGGTCGTGAATAAAAATGTAGAGCGTCTTTATAACGGCATAGTCAAGGAAAATCCCACCTTCATTCTGATGCTGGGTATGTGTCCTACGCTGGCTGTCACCACATCCGCCACCAATGCGATCGGTATGGGACTGTCCACCATGGTCGTCCTGATTATTTCGAACTTTGTTATCTCTCTGTTCCGGAAGCTGATCCCCGATGAGGTCAGACTTCCCGCTTACATCGTTATCGTTGCATCCTTCGTTACCGTAGTTCAGCTGATCATGCAGGCATATTTCGTTGAGATCAACAAGTCCCTCGGCGTATATATCCCGCTGATCGTCGTTAACTGCATCATCCTGGGCCGTGCGGAAGCCTATGCCTCCAAGAACGATCCCATTCCCTCCATCTTCGATGGTCTGGGCATGGGCCTTGGCTTTACCCTGGGACTCTTCCTTCTGGGTGCCTTCCGTGAGCTGCTGGGTGCCGGCACCGTATTCGGCATTCAGATCGCTCCTTCCTTCTACGAGCCCATCGCGGTCCTCGTAAAGGCGCCCGGCGCTTTCCTGGTCCTTGGCTGCATCATCATGGTCATGAACGCATGGGGCATCTCCACCAGAGCCAACAAGATGGTGGAAGAGGGCTGTGCATCCTGCGCAGGCTGCGGCACACCCGGTACGGAAAACTGTGACAAGAAGGAGGAGGTTAAGGCATGAGTCTTTTTATGATCATCATTACAGCGGCTCTGGTCAATAACGTAGTCCTGAGCCAGTTCCTTGGTATCTGCTCCTTCGTTGGCGTATCCAACAAGATCAAGACATCCTTCAGCCTTGGTATGGCTGTTATCTTCGTCCTGACCATCGCCTCCGCAGTGGCAAACCTGATCTACACCTTTATTCTGGAACCCTTCAGCCTGGGCTATCTGCAGACCATCGTTTTCATCCTGGTCATCGCCGCGCTGGTCCAGCTGGTCGAAATGTTCCTGAAGAAGACATCCCCCGGTCTCTACCAGGCCCTGGGTATCTTCCTGCCCCTGATCACCACCAACTGCGCCGTTCTGGGCGTTGCCCTGAACAACGTGACCGACGGCTACAATTTCATCGAGTCCGTCATCAACGGTTTCGGTACCGCAGTGGGTTATACGATCGCCATCGTCCTTCTGGCCGGCATCCGTGAGTCCATGGTCGACAATGACGTGCCCGCACCCGTACAGGGGGCGCCCCTGGTACTGTTCGCAGCTGCTCTGATGGGCATGGCCTTCTTTGGATTCTCGACCCTGACACTGGGCTAAAGAAGGAGGGGAACGAATATGACAATAGTAATCATCACCATCATTCTTCTGGCAATCGTCGGCGTCCTGATCGGTATCATGCTTGTCTTTGCCGGAAACAAATTTAAAATTGAAGTGGATCCCAAGGAAGCGGCCGTCAGAGAAGCCCTTCCCGGCAACAACTGCGGCGCCTGCGGCTATCCCGGCTGCGACGGCTGTGCAGCAGCCATTGCCAAGGGAGAAGCACCCACCAACGCCTGTCCTGTAGGCGGTGCGCCTGTAGCGGAGAAGATCTCCGCCATCATGGGCGTGGAAGCCGGTGCGGCTGCCGATAAGAAGGTCGCCTTTGTCCGCTGTGCAGGCACCTGCGATCTGGCCAAGAGGACCGGCAACTATGTCGGTATCGAGACCTGCTCCGGCGCCCAGGCGGTTCCCGGCAACGGCGGCAAGGCATGCCAGCAGGGCTGCCTTGGCTTTGGCGAATGCGTAGCCCAGTGTGATTTCGACGCCATCCACATCGTAAACGGCATTGCTGTGGTCGATCGTGACAAGTGCGTCGGCTGCGGCAAGTGCGCAAAGGCCTGCCCTCAGCACCTGATCGAGATCATCCCCGACAAGTCCATGTTTGCGGTCCAGTGCCGCAACACGGAGAAGGGCGTCCTGGTCAGGCAGATGTGCGACACAGGCTGCCTTGGCTGCGGAATCTGCACACGCCAGTGCCATTTCGAAGCCATCACCGTAACCAACAATGTTGCCCAGATCGACTATGACAAGTGCAAGAGCTGCGGCCTCTGCGCCCAGAAGTGTCCTGCCCATGTCATCACCCAGCGCTATGAGCGTGTCAGAAAGGCTCCTGCAAAGAAGCCGGAAGCACAGCCCGCTGAATAATCGGCAGCAGACAGCTGAAATTTGGAAGGCCCTGGTCCCCGTGACCAGGGCTTTTTTTTCAATTTCCTCTTGCAATGGGAGACAAAGCGTGGTAAATTTAACATATGAACAATCATTCATATATTAAAGAGAGAAACGAGGAAGAAATGGCAATCGGCGACGTGGAAATTTGTGAACACACGGAAGTACATCAGGAAAGGGTAGCGGACCTCCTTCGGCATATGCCCTCCGAGGATCAGCTCTATGATCTGGCGGAGCTCTTCAAGGTCTTTGGCGATTCCACCAGGATCCGGATCCTTTTTGCCCTCTTTGAATCGGAGATCTGTGTCTGCGACCTGGCCGAGACCCTGGGCATGACCCAGTCGGCCGTATCCCACCAGCTTCGGATCCTCAAGCAGGCCCGGCTGGTCAAGAGCAGGCGGGAGGGCAAGCTTGTGATCTATTATCTGGCGGACGACCATGTCCGGACCATCATAGGCCAGGGCTTTGAACATATCTCCGAATGAAAACGTCTCCTTGTCCTTGACTTATGGGCAGGGAGGCGTAAAATAGGAAATAACATATGAACATTTATTCATATGTTTGAAAATGAAAATCAATTTCAGATACAGAAAGGGTAGAGCAATGAAAAAGACTTACAAGATCGAGGTGGACTGCGCCAACTGTGCAAACAAGATGGAGGAAGCTGCAAAGAAGACAGCCGGCGTCAAGGATGCGGCAGTAAATTTCATGGCCCTGAAGATGAAGGTGGAATTTGAAGACGGTGCAGACGTGGACGCAGTCATGCAGGAAGTCATCAAAAACTGCAAGGTCGTGGAAGACGACTGCCAGATCTTTCTTTAAAGAAAAGGCGCCGCTTTTGGAAGCGGTATGATTTTAAAAACATCGACTGCCGCCTGGCGCCTGCAAGGGCCTCCCGGCGGCAGCTTTTCGCGATAAGGCTTAGAATAAAGACGCTAAGAGGTAACAAAGTGACGAAGAAACAGAAAAACCTGCTGCAGAGAGTCATCGCAGCCGGTCTGATGATGGCGGTCCTGGTCTTTCTTCCCTTAAAGGAATACCCGGTCCTACGATTTATCCTTTTCATGGTCCCCTATCTGACGGTGGGACACGATATCCTGCGCAAGGCCTGGAAGGGGATCCTCCACAGGCAGGTCTTTGACGAGTGCTTTCTGATGGCGGTCGCCACCATCGGCGCCATGGCCCTGGGAGAATATACCGAGGGCGTGGCCGTCATGTGGTTCTACCAGATCGGCGAGCTTTTCCAGGGGATTGCAGTGGGCAGGAGCCGGAAGAGCATCACAGAGCTCATGGATATCCGGCCGGACTACGCCAATATCGAGAAAGAGGGCGAGATCTCCAGAGTCGATCCGGATGACGTGGAGGTGGGAAGCCTCATCGTTGTCAATCCCGGAGAGAAGATCCCCCTGGACGGCCTGGTAGAGGAGGGCGAATCGGTCCTCAATACCGCGGCCCTGACCGGGGAATCCATTCCCAGAAAGGCCCGCCCCGGCGATGAAGTCATCAGCGGCTGCATCAACATGTCGGGCGTTCTGAAGATCCGGACCACAAAGAAATTCGACGAATCCACCGCCTCCAGGATCCTGGACCTGGTGGAAAACGCCAGCTCCCGCAAGTCCAGGTCTGAGCAGTTCATCACGAAATTTGCCAGGGTCTATACCCCGGCCGTCTGCTACGGCGCCCTGGCCCTGGCCTTTGTGCCGCCCCTGGTCCGCCTCCTTATGGGCCAGGCCCCTCTCTTTGGGGACTGGATCTACAGGGCCCTGACCTTCCTGGTCATCAGCTGTCCCTGCGCCATCGTAGTCAGCATTCCCCTGAGCTTCTTTGGCGGCATCGGCGGCGCCAGCAGCCAGGGCATCCTGATCAAGGGCTCCAACTTCATGGAGACCCTGTCCCAGGTAAAAACGGTGGTCTTTGACAAGACCGGCACCATTACCCGGGGCGATTTTGAAGTGATCGATATCCACCACGGCACCCTGCCCCGGGAGGAGCTCCTGGAGCTGGCGGCCCATGCGGAAGGCCATTCCTCCCACCCCATCAGCCAGAGCATCCAGAGGGCCTACGGCAAAAAGGTCTCCCTGGACCGGGTCAGTCAGGTGGAGGAGATCAGCGGCAAGGGCGTAAAGGCCACAGTCGATGGAAAAAGGGTGGCTGTGGGCAACATGCGGCTGATGGAGCACCAGGGCATCGAGGGCATCGACTGCCATGAGACCGGGACCATCATCCATACCGCTGTGGACGACGCCTATACCGGCCACCTGGTCATTGCAGACCGGATCAAGGACGGAGCGGCGGAGGCCATTGAAGACCTGAAGCGCACCGGCGTCCGGGAAACGGTCATGCTGACGGGAGATCTGAAGGAGACTGCCGAGGCGGTGGCCAGGCAGGTGGGCGTAGGCAGGGTCTGCGCAGAGCTCCTGCCGGATCAGAAGGTCAAGGTCCTGGAGGAGCTTCTGGCCAAAGCCGGCAAAAACGAGAAGATCGCCTTTGTGGGCGATGGCATCAACGACGCCCCGGTCCTTTCCAGAGCCGATATCGGCATCGCCATGGGGGCCCTGGGATCGGATGCGGCCATAGAGGCCGCGGACGTGGTCCTTATGGACGACGATCCCCGCAAGATCGGCAAGGCCATCCGGATCGCCAGGAAGTGCCTCCGGATCGTCTATGAGAATATCTTTTTTGCCATCGGCGTCAAGCTGATCTGCCTGCTTCTGGGGGCTCTGGGCATCGCCAACATGTGGCTGGCCATTTTTGCAGACGTGGGCGTCATGGTGCTGTGCGTTCTCAACGCCATCCGCTGCCTGCGGGTCAAAAATCTTTGAGTCATTTGGTATTTTGGTAAATTGTCTAATCTAATTGCGAATTATCTGTTCAGGTAATATAATGATACCGGGGAGGGAAAAGTTTTTCCGTCCCCGGCATATCCAGACCCGCAGCTGACAGGATCCTTTGTTCAGAGACTGAGTTGTGGGCCTTCCTATTGTTTGTAGATACGCAAGGAGAGGTATGAAATATACAGAGCAGGAAGTCAAAGCTTTCATACATGAGAACCAGAAGCTGAAAAGGGAACTGGCCGAAAAAGAGGAGCGGATCGAACTCCAGCTTTCTCTTTTTGATTCTTTGGTCACAGGATCCGGCGATGTGATTCTGATCATCGGAACAGAGAGCGAACAACCGGACTTTGTATCCCACAATGTGGAAAAGGCCTTTGGCATTCCCTACGAGGAAATGTGCGCCAATTTCCGCTGTCTCTTTGCGCTGGCAGGTCAGACCACCAGAAACATCACCAGGGACGAGATGAACCGTCTCGCACCGGGGGCCAGCTACGAATTTACCACAGAGTTCAAGCCTCGGGGAAGAAAGGACACCGTCTGGTACCGGGTCGTGCTCAGACGCTGTGATTTCCATAATACGACCCGCTTTGTGATCATCCTGCAGGACATCACCACCAGCAATCACATGAATCGCCGGGTCCAGGAGATCCTGGATGTGGTGGAGGGGTCCAACCGGGCCAAGAGTGATTTCCTGGCCCATATGTCCCATGATTTCCGTACCCCCATGAATTCCATTGCAGGCTATGTGACACTGCTCCGCAAGAACGCAGCCAACCCGGAGAAGATCCAGGAGTATGCCAACAACATCAGCATCTCCCTCCAGTCTCTCCTGTCTCTGGTCAACCATGTGGTGGACATGAGCCGGTCCGGCGGCGGCGGAACCTCCCTGGACATCGGGGAATTCAGCCTGGATATCATGTGCAGGGGCCTTGCCGCGGCAGCGGATGAACAGGCCCGGCGGAAGAACCAGGAGTTTGTCCTGGATATGTCCGCGGTCTCCCACTCGATCTTTCTGGGCGACCAGGACAGGATCGCCGAGATCCTCATGAACCTTCTGACCAATTCCGTCTCCTTTACCGAGGAAGGCGGCCATATCCGCATGAACGTGTCGGCGGTGGAGACCTCCGACAGAGAGTTTATGGACGTGGTCTTTGAGATCTCCGACGACGGCATCGGCATCCAGCCGGAGCTGATCAGCAATCTCTACGAGCCCTTCCATATGTCCCATGCGGGCGGGGCCGACACCAGAGGGGCAGGCCTGGGCCTTGCCATCACCAAGAAGCTGATCGATCTGATGAACGGTCATATCTCGGTGGAGAGCACCCCCGGCAAAGGGACCAACTTTACCGTTACCCTCCGCCTCCAGGCTGTGGAACCCGGCAATGATGACTTCTGGAAGGAAAAGGGCCTCCACCGGATCCTTCTGATCGACTCCAACAATTCCGATTCCGCCAGGATCCAGGATCTGCTGGAAAGCTCGGGACTGGAGACCGTCTGCGCCACCTCCTCCTACGGGGGCATGCAGCTGATCGAGCAGTCCAGAGTGGACGACAATCCCTTCGACCTGATCCTGATGGATATGAATATCGAGGGAATGAACGGCCTGGAAACAGCCAGGAGCCTGCAGAATATTTCCTGGGGCCGGATCCCCCCCATCATCCTGATGTGCGATCATCCCGATATGATCCGGGGCCGGGCAGGGGAATCGGGCACCGCCGCCTTTATGTCCAAGCCCTTCTTCATCTCCAACCTGCGCCAGGTCGTCACAGACGCCGGCATTGATTTTGCCAGGGATGACGAGGAGACAGCCCGCCGGGAGGAAAGCACCCTGGCCGGCATGCGGTTCCTGGCGGCAGAGGACAACATCATCAACGCAGATATCCTCAAGGAGCTTCTGGAAATGGAAGGCGCCAAATGCGAGATCGCAGGCAACGGTCTGGCAGCCCTGGCCATGTTCCGCAATTCCAGGCAGGGCTATTACGATATGATCCTGATGGATCTGTCCATGCCCATCATGGACGGCTATGAAGCCGCCAGACAGCTCCGGGCCCTGGAGAGGGAGGACGCAAAGACCATTCCCATCCTGGCCATGACGGCCAATACCTTCGCAGAGGATGTGGAAAAATCCTTCAGCGCCGGTATGAACGCCCATATCACCAAGCCCCTGGATATCAGGGTCCTCCACAACACCATACACAGACTCCGCAAGGATTAAGAAAAACCGGGCATCAGCGAGGATGCCCGGTTTTTTAATAGAGTTTTTAATGGAGTTTTTTTATGGAATTTTTAAAGTCCCGGACCGCCTGCCCTGCAGGCGCCGGATGAGGAATAAAGCTGTGTCCTGTATTTTAATCCTGCTTCCCTGCCGCTGCGGACATACGGAAGAAGAACATGCCGAAGAGGAAGAAGAAGGCGATGGAGGCGACGCCGTAGTTGATATGGCCGGTCAGCT
>CAMNJZ010000085.1 GCA_946541955.1 uncultured Lachnospiraceae bacterium
CCGGAAGCGCCCTCTCCAGAAGCACCTTCCGGGAATCTGCCTGCAGGGCAGCCTGAGAAAAGTGCTAAATCACCCGGACCGGCAGCTCCTCTTCCCTCTGAAGGGAAGGGCAGTCCCCAGGATCCTCCGGAGGATACAGGAAGACCGGCTCTTGTTTCCGCCATCCGGCACGACGCCGCCCTGCAGGGGGCAGGGCTCAAAATCAATATAAGGGAGCGGAGTGTCCGCAAGGGCCTGCGGAAGCGGACCCTTCTCAAAGATATCCGTCTGGAAGTGGATCCGGGCGATTTTGTCCTGATCCTGGGCGGATCCGGCGCCGGCAAATCCACCTTTATCAAATCCGTCATGGGCTACGACCGGGCGGACGGGACCATCCGCTACGGAGACCTGGACGTCTATAAGGATTATGAGAAGGTCAAGTATGAAATCGGCTACGTGCCCCAGCAGAACCTGATCCGTCTTAACGATACGGTCTATGACACCCTCTACGCCGAAGCCAGGATGAAAATGCCGGGGAATTCCACCCGGGAGGAATACAGGCAGCAGGTGGAATGGGCCATGTCCCTGCTGGGCCTGCAGGCAGAGAGAGGCAACCTCTGCGCCTCCATCAGCGGCGGCCAGCTCAAACGCCTTTCCATCGCCATCGAGCTGGTGGGGGACCCGGGCATCTTCTTTCTGGACGAGCCCGATTCCGGCCTGGACGGCACCATGTCCAGGCTCCTCATGGAAAACCTCTCTGAAATCGCAGATCTTGGCAAGATGGTCATGATCATCACCCATGGCCCCAACCGGGCCGCCGATCTCTTTACCAGGGTCCTGGTCCTGGGAAAGACTGCCGACAATGTAGGGCGCCTCCTCTTCTACGGAAGCGTGAAAGAGGCCCTGGCCTTCTTTGAAGTGGATTCCCTGGAACAGATCGTCAAAAGGATCAACTCCAAAGCCGAAGGCGGCGAAGGCCTGGCGGACCATTTCCTGGACAAGTTCACAGCCCTGCGGGCCAGAGACCTGGAGTACTAATTCCAGACAGCTGCGCCTGCTGCATCTGATGCAGAACCTGTACCATCTCTCCGGAGCCTGGCAGGCGTCTTCCTGCACGCTTCCGGACGCATATGCATGGAGGTACTTAATTATGGAAGAAAAGCATTCCTCCCGTCTTAAGCAGACCCGGGTCTGCTTTGCCCGCTGTTTCAGAGCCTTCGTCAATGACAAAGGCTGGAAGATCCTGATCAGCGTGGTCCTCATCACCCTGATCATCTGCTCCGTGACCGGCGCCAACATGTTCGTGACCTTCTGGGATACCAAGAACGGAGCCTTTACCCTGGTCTGCGCCTGTATTTGGATCGGCCTTTTTAATTCCATCCGGACCATCTGCAGGGAAAGGGATATCCTCAAGCATGATCACAGGACCGGGCTTCACATGAGCGCCTATCTGACGGCCCACTGGCTCTACGAAGCCTGCCTCTGCTTTGTGGAGGCCATCCCGGTGACCCTGATTGTCTGTCTGATCAACAGAAATCACTTTATCGAGGAAGGCGTGATCACAAGTCCCGTGATCGAACTCTTTGTCACCTTCTTCCTGATCCTTCTGGGATCCGACGCCCTGGCCCTTCTCATTTCCTCCCTGGTGACCAATGAGAATACCGCCATGACGGTCATGCCCTTTGCCCTGATCATCGAGCTGGTCATGGCCGGCCATATCTTCGCCCTGGAGGGGGCCGCCGAAACTTTTTCCAAGACCACCATCAGCCGCTGGGGCCTCAACGCCATCTGCGCCAGCGCCAACGTCAACGCCATGACGCCCCTTTTGGCAGCGGAGGAGGTGGAGTCCACGCCGGAAAACCTGCGTTTTATCTGGCTTCTCCTTCTGGGCTTTGCCATCCTCTACGGCATTCTTTCCATCATTGCTCTGGAATTCATCGACCATTATTAAAGGGGAAAGAGGCCTGGGCCGCGGGCAGCATGACAAAGATCAAATCAATCTGACGATCCGGAAAAAATCCCGGCTGCAGAAAACTGCGGCCGGGATTTTTCAATGCCTGAATTTATCTTTTTTGTGCTTTGGATGCAGGCAGAGGGATCACTTGCTCTCCCACTTAAAGCCTGCATAGAGGACGCTCTCCTGAGCCGTCGATCCTTCCGTTCCATGGAAGGTGACCAGATCGGCCTGGTTGTCACTGAAGACGTTGGACGCGATGCTGACCAGACCATCCGGCACATCGACATCCCGAATGCTTTCACTGTTATAGAAGCAGGCGCTGCCCAGCCGTTTTACGCTTTCCGGCACCTGGACCCGCTCCCCGGTCTGGTCCGGGCAAAGGATCAGGACCGCTCCGTCCCTGGACAGGAGCATCCCATCCTGAGAGGAGAAGACCTCATTGTCCCCGCTGACTTCGAAGGCTTTGGTGCGGACGCCCCAGAAGCTCTGTCTGTCGATCTGGGCCAGTCCCTTGCCGATCACAATGCGGCTGCAGGTCTCAGACCCCTCCGGTCCCTTGTTGTCAAAGGAATTGAAGACGCCGTAGCCAAGGGTCTTCAGCGAATCCGGCAGGATCAGCTCGCTGTAGGGGCAGTTGGAGGAGAAGGCGCTGTCGCCAATGGTCTCGACCGAATCCGGCAGCTGCAGCTCTGTCAGCTTATTGAAATAGAAGGCGTTTTTACCGATGGTCTTCAGACCCTTTCCGAAGAGGACATTTCCGATGTTGCTCGAAGAGAAGGCTCCTTCTCCGATCTCCGTTACCGAATCCGGCAGCTCGATCTCCAGAAGCATCTGGTAACTGCTGATATCGTTGCAGGCATAGGGACGGATCCTCTCGATTCCCTCCGGAATGGTCATGCGGTACATGGGATATTCCCAGTCCTCCGCTTCCGCTTCCGACTTGCCCTCCGGCAGGTCTCTGACCCTGGTCAGGCCGGCGGCCTCGGGGTCGTACAGGTTCACGGCGGCGGCGATCAGGTCCTTTCCGTCTGCGCTCACAAGGAAGATGCCATCCATCCGGAAGCTCTCGCTGCCTTCTGCCACGGTAATGGTCTCCAGGCCCCTGCCAAAGGCCCCGTCCCCGATCTCCGTTACGGAAGCAGGGATCTCAAAGGTCTTCAGATCTCCTGTATTGGAGAAAGCGCCGGCCGAGATCTTCGTGACTGTCTCCGGCAGCTCGATGGATTCCATGTAGCCGGTTTCCGTGAAGGGAATGCTGCCGTCCGCGAAGGGATCCTTTTTGGTGGCGTTGCCCGCTGCATTGGCTTCCTCATAGGACTTGCCGTCAAAGATAGCCTGGGCGTAGGCATCGGAGTCAAAGGTTCCGAACAGGGCCTCCTCCAGCTCCTGATCGTATTCATAGACCTTTTCCCGTCCATTGCCGATCACGGTCACAGGAAGATCCTTCACCCTGTCGGCGACTTTGACCTGCTTCTCCAGACCCTTATAGGATAAGAAGACCGCATGGTCATTTTCGATCTTATAGGTATAGGTGCCGAAGGTCCCCTCCTCCGTTACATACTCGGACTGGGTGGTTTCGTTGTCATAGGGGATCCCCTGCTCCTTGCAGTAGGCCTCCGCCTGGGAGCCCTGGCTGCAGTGGACCAGGATCTTGTAGCCCTCCGCGCTGTCTTCCGGCAGGGCCTCTTCGCCGATCCGGATCAGGGAGTCGGGCAGGTAGAATTCCGTAAAGTCATCAAAGCGGGCAAAGACGCGTTTGTCCAGGCCGGTGATCCCTTCGGGGACCTTCACAATGCCTGTGTCCATGCCCAGGGGGGCGTAGAGGATCACGTCTCCTGCCTTATTGGTCAAAAAGCCGTCCACGCTGGCGTAGACAGGGTTGCCCGGGGCCGTTTCAAAGGCCTTCAGCTTCTTGAGGGCCGTGAAGGCGGAGGGACCGATATAGGTGGTTCCCGCAGGGATCACCAGCTTTTCGATCTCAGGGAAGGCGCCGTGCAGCATGCTCCCCCAGCCAATCATGTTTTCGCCAAAGCCGTAGGCCTCGATGGTCTCCAGGGAAGAAGGAAGGGTCAGGCCCTTCAGATCCACGCAGCCTGTAAAGGCGTTGGAGCCCACTTCCTTTAAGGTGGAGGGGAAGCGGACCTCTTCGATCTCACTGCCCGCAAAGGCCTCGGGGGCAATGTATTCCACCCCTTCCGGTATGGTGTAGGACTTGGTCTTGCCGCCGGGGAAGGTCAGCAGGGTCTTTCCGTCTGCGGAAAAGAGGACGCCCTCCCTGACCTGGAAGAGAGAAGATTCTCCGTTGATCTTGATGGCCTCCAGCTTGCTGCAGTCGGACAGGGCCGAGGAAGAAATGGACTCCAGACCTGCCGGCAGGGTAATCTCCTTCAGATTGGAATTCAGATATAAGCCATGGACCCCGATCGTCTTTACGCTGTCCGGGATCTGGATGGAGCCGATGTAATAGCTCGCGACCGCGCTTTCGGAGATCTCTGTAACCGGCTTTCCCTCCACCTGGCCGGGGATGACCACATCTGCCAGATTGTCGGCGCTGAATTTGTCATCCGCCACTTCAAAGCCTGTGATGGCCGCATGGTCTCCGTAGACCCTGGCTTCAAAGACCCCGGTCTCGTCCTCGATCTGGGCTGTGTGGTAGTCGGCCGCCCTGGGGCTGTCGAACATCACAGGGGCGGCGCAGTGGATGTCGCCGTTGGCGTCGGTCACCTGGATCTGGACCATGAAGGATCCGATATAATCTGAAACATGCACCTTGCGGAAGGCCACGTTCTGGTCCAGGAAGATGCCGAAGCCCCGCATGACGTCGGTCCTGTCCCACTCCTGCCAGGGTCTGAAGGAGCCGTCGGCGTTGCGGCCGATGCCGTAGGCCGACCCGTAGAAGCTCCAGAGGCTGTAGTAGTGGGAGACATCGATGGTATTTTTGCCGCCGGTGGACATGTCGTCCGAGCCTGCGGATACGGACAGGACCTGGAGGCCTTCCGCCGTATCGGACAGAAGGATGTCGGCTTTGGCCCGGTCATCGGAGAGGAAATCACTCTCGGGAGAGAGCCAGAGGTAATTGCTGCGGTAGACCTTGCCTTCGCCTCGTTCCTCGGTCACGCTGAAGGACCAGGGCGTCTCGGGGTCGATCTCCCGTCCGTCGGTATAGGCTTCGATCATCTCCGGATCCCCGGGGACTCTGAGGACTCCGTCCTCTCCGGGATGGATGGGATTGAAGGCCGAGACCACATAGTACTGGCCGTCGTCGCATTCCCAGAAGAGGGTATAGTCGGCCGAGACCATGTCCTGCGCCTGTTCCGGGGTCAGCTGCAAAGTAATGTCCCCGTTATGCACGGGCTCGGCCAGGCTCCAGCCGGTCTCGGAGGAGCTGATCCACTTGTCCACATAGGCTGAAATAAAGTCATTGTAGCCGCCGACGGTGGAGATGTCGGCATAGACGGTTTCATCCGCCGCTTCAAAAAGCTCCTGGTTGTCGCCGGGGAAATAAAGCGAGACGCCGCAGGTATTGTCCACGTTGGAGCAGGAGGCGACGACCATGGAGGAAATGGCCTCCTTGAGCGTGCCCGCTTCCGCTGCATATTTCTCGCCTGTTTTGTCCGCAAAGTCTCCCAGGTCGATCAGGTCATAGCCCTCGCCCTTGGAACCCACCGCTGCCAGGCCGAAGGTCTTGGTATCGCTCCTGGCCCTGGAGAGGGCGGCAAAGTCGCCTGTCTCCACGCCTTCCTCCAGCCTGGAGGAGAGACCATCCAGCGCGGTCTTGACGTCGTCCGCCCTGGAAAGGTCCATGCAGGAAAGGGTGTAGTCGGGATTGTAGAACTCCGTCCTGTGGGAGTCGTAATAATTCTTATAGCTGTCGACGATGGCGGACCCCAGCTTTTTCCCGTCGGGCTTTTCATTCATGACGGAAAGGAAGGCGTAGTCCCAGCCGTCGCCCGCTTCCAGCTCTTCGGAAGCCACCATGTAGTCGGCATAGTCGGACCAGAGCTCTGCGGATTCCAGAGAGCCCATCAGACAGGCGTCAAAGCCCACCATCATAAGCTTCCGGTCCTTGAAGATGGTGCTGTCCATGGCCGTCTTGAGCTCGGACAAAAGAAGGCTGTCATTGCGGAAAAGCTCATCGCAGCCATAGCCGTAGACCGGTCCGCCGCCGTGGTCCCAGAGGATCAGGGCGTAGTTCCCGGCCGGATAATAGTCTGTGCAGAAGGTGATGAAATTGGTCAGGGTCTCGGGATCGCCCATGTCCGAGGAGCCTTCTGTCTGGGCCACGATCCGCTTCTCCCAGTCCGCCTCGGACATATCCAGACAGTTGTTGCAGGTGCTGGGAACCCCCGAGCTCCATCTGGCGGCGCCGCCGGTATAGACAATGACATTGGTATTGTCATAGGAAATCCCCGATCCTTCGATTTCGGCCAGATCGGAGGAGGCTGCCCCGTACATGGACTCCAGGTTGGAGCCCACCATATAGATCATGATCGTGTAATCCTTGGAGGCGGCGGGGCCGTCTGCATAATACTTGCTGATCTTTGCCGCGCCCTCCTGCTGGACCTGGTTCTTCCTGGCAAGGGCCCTGCTGGCCCGGGTCCCGCCGTCTTCCGCCTCCTCAGGCGCCGGCGTGGAATACCAGGGCTCGGCCATGAGATTGCTTTTTGTCTCCCCGGCCTTTGCTGTTTCTGCCTCCTGGTCCTTCTCCTCCCCGTCTGTTTCAGGGGCGACCTCTGCGACTGCCGCTTCCTCCGGGGCCGCGCCGCTTTCCCCGGTCTGTGTCTGGGTGCTGCAGCCCCCAAGGACCATGGACGCGCCCACAAGGCCCGCCAGAATCAGGCTCCAAAGCTGTCTGTACTTTCTGCTTCTCATACATACCTCCCTGTCCGGGTGCTCCATTTTTCCCCGGACATCCTAAAAAATATTATAGCATAGATGGGGCTTTGTGGGGACTTGACGCTTCTTTCAGCCGTGCTAAACTGAAGGTTGAAAAATCCTTTTAGTTCCCGTTCTTTCATGCAGGGGGCCTGTGCCAGCGCATAGTCCCCGGCAGACTCATCCTTGCTTTTTCCGGAGGTCATTCTTTGAACGAAACTGGCAGACGTTACCGTAATATACTGGTCCTTGTCGCCGCAGTCACCTTTGTGGTCTGCGCGATCCTCATGCTGTTTTTCAGGACAGAGGTCATTACCGGCGCCATCTCCAGACTGGCTTCCATCCTGATGCCCTTTATCTACGGCTTTGTTCTGGCCTATCTGATGCGGCCGGTGGCTGTATTTCTGGAAAAGGGCCTTTTGAAGCTCTTTGAGCGCCTGAAGATCAAAAAGACCGGTCCCGTCCGCATGATCAGCATCCTTCTGACCCTGGGTCTCTTCCTCCTGGGCCTGGTCCTTCTGGGCCTTGCCGTCATTCCCGGCATTATCTCCTCCGTGACCACCCTGGTCCAGTCCCTCAACCGCTATGTGCGGGAGTTCGAGACCTGGCTGGAGGGCTTCAGCGCCGGTACGGGAGATGAGACCATCGACCAGGCCCTGGCTTTGATCGAGCAGGCTGTACAGACCGTTTCCGATCGTCTGAGCGAATGGCTGCAGAACGACCTTCTAAAGACCCTGACCAGCCAGATGTCCAGAGTCTCCGCCAGCTTCTCCAGCATCATGAGCATCCTCAAGAACTTCGGTCTTGGCATGATCGTCTCCGTATACCTGCTGGCCGGCTGGGAGAAATTCCGGGCCCAGGGCAAGCTGATCGTCTATTCCCTTTTCTCTGAAAAAATAGCGGAATGGATCCGTCAGGAGATCCGCTTTGTCAACCAGAGCTTCTCCGGCTTTATCAGCGGCAAGATCATCGATTCGGCCATCATCGGCCTGATCTGCTTTGTCTTTACCGTGATCTGCAAGCTACCCTACGGGATTCTGGTCAGCGTGATCGTAGGCGTCACCAACATCATTCCCTTTTTCGGTCCCTACCTGGGCGCCGTCCCTTCCGCCCTGCTGATCCTGACGGAGAGCCCCATGAAGTGTCTCTTCTTCGTGATCTTTATCATTATTCTCCAGCAGGTGGACGGCAACGTGATCGGGCCCGCCATCCTGGGCGACAAGGTGGGCCTCTCCAGCTTCTGGATCCTCTTTGCCATCCTTTTCTTCGGCGCCCTCTGGGGCCTGGCCGGCATGATCGTGGGCGTTCCCATTTTTGCCGTAGCCTATGACCTGGTCACCAAGAGCGTGAGCTTTGGCCTGAAGAAGCGCAGAAGGACCGATCTGCTGAAGGAATACGAAGACCAGTTCCCGGCTCCGGTCAGGGAAAATTGACATCCTCCCACGGATAAATCCGTGGGATTCCACTAATGACAGAAAGAAGGG
>CAMNJZ010000086.1 GCA_946541955.1 uncultured Lachnospiraceae bacterium
GAGATCATGCTGAGCGAATCCTATTATCAGGAGGTCCTGGAAGGAAAATATCCCGGTCTGACCGCCATCGACGAGCCCGCTCCCCTGGCCTTTGACGAAGAGGGAAATCTTCTGACCCCTACGGTCCGTTCTTAATAAGAAGGGCGGACTTTCCGGCCTTCCCGGAAGAATAAGGCCGTAAAGGAAGGGCCGGCAGAAAAGGGAAGAAGAGAAAGAATAAGAAAGAATAAGAATGATCCCCGGCAGAATGCCGGGGATCATATCAGATAAGGAAAAGAAAAGCCTATGTCAGCATTATTACACGATCCGGCCCTGGAGGGGCTTCTGGGCCTCATGGGTCAGATGTTTATTTTTGCCGTCTGCGGCATTGTCCTCCGCAGAAAGAAGATCCTGCCCGACCAGGCCAGGACCATCCTGACAGACCTGGTCATGGATCTGATCCTGCCCGCAAATATCATTCATTCCTTTGAAGTGGAGTTCTCCTTCAGCATCCTGCAGAAATTCCTGCTGATCCTGGTCATTGCATCGGCGGCCCAGGCAGTCAGCATGGTCTTTGCGGGGACCCTGTGGAAGGGGCAGCCGGCCCATATGAAGCGGGTCCTTCAGTACGCCACGCAGGTCTCCAACTCGGGCTTTCTGGGAAATCCTGTCTGTGAAGGGGTCTACGGGGCGGAAGGCCTGATGTATGCCTCGGTCTTTCTGATCCCCCAGCGGATCGTCATGTGGTCCGCCGGCCTTGCCTATTTCACGGATGATCCGGACTGGAAGGGGACCCTGAAAAAGGTGGCCCGCCATCCCTGCATCATTGCAGTCTATATAGGCATGTTCCTTATGATCACCCAGCTGCCCCTGCCGGATGTGGCTGAAAAGAGTCTTGTCAGACTGGGCGGCTGCACCATCCCCCTCAGCATGATCCTGATCGGCATGATGATGGCGGACGTGGATTTCAGGACCCTGGTATCTCCTATGGTCCTGGCCGTTACGGCCATCCGCCTGTTTCTCCTGCCCGGGATCACCTACCTGGGCTGCCTTCTTTTTCAGGTGGATCCCCTTCTGACGGGCGTCTCCGTCCTTCTGGTGGGCATGCCCTGCGGATCCACCACGCCCATTCTGGCCTCCAAGTACGGAGGAGACTATATTTTTGCCAGCAAATGCGTCTTCTTTTCGACGCTCATGTCCCTGTTTTCCGTGCCCGTCTGGTGCATGATCATGGGCGTCTGATCAGGACTCAAAACTGGCTTCAATGCCGTATTTTTTCATTTTGCGCCAGAGAGTGGTAGTGCTGATGCCCAGCTCTTCGGCGGTCTGGGCCCGGTTCCCGCCGTTCTTCTGGAGGATGTTTTTCAGCTCCAGGGCTTCTGGCGTTTCATAGACCACTACACGGTTTTCGCCTTCCACCTTCTGGATATTGGGATAAAGATCGTCGTAGGTCTTCTGGATATAGATCTCGTCGACACTGCGTTTTTTGGCGCACAGGACCAGACGCTCCACAAAGGAATGCAGCTGGATCCGGTTCCCTTCCCACTGAAGGGAAAGGATCTTTTTTCTGCCCCCTTCTGTCAGTTTCAGGGGCCGCTTGTAAGTCCTGACGGCTCTGGTAAATTCCTCATCGAAAATAAAAGCCAGGTCCTCCGGCCTCTCGTTCAGAGTCGGGATCTTCAGGGTCAGGCCCTGGAGCTGGTAGTAGAGGGTGGGAAGGAAGGCCCCGCTGTTCACCTGGTCAAGAAGATCAACGGAGGAGAGGCAGATGATCCGGGCATCCAGGGCCTGAAGGGACTGGGTATCCGTCCGGAGAATGTTGCCCTGCAGCATGGTCTTGGACAGAAGCATCTGGACGGAAGGCTTTAACTTTCTGATTCCGATGATGAAGAGGGTGCCGTGGTCCGCCCGGCTGAGGGCTCCCCGGGACCTGTCGGCGCTTTCGGTCCTCTCTTTCCGGCCGAAAAGGACCAGCTCCTGGTCTTCCTGGTCTATGCCCAGGAGGTTGACGGTCACAAAGGGACCGCCCCGGCGGGCCGAGGAATTGTGTATGGCTTCGGCGATGGCATAGGATTCGACCACGTTGCTGCCGTAGATCAGGACCGGGCTGTCGGAGAGGGCATAAGCCCTTGCGTTGACCAGCATATCCTGCATGTCTTTATTACGCGTGGTGATGTCGGAAAAGCTGGAGGTGGCCATGAATCCGCTGTGCAGCAGTTCCTTGCGGCTCGCCGAGGTCTGCAGGGATGCCGTGCTGACGCCGTGCAGGGAAAGAATGGCGCCGGTCACAGTATCGTTGTAGCGGATAGAGGTCATGAGGACCATCCAGGCCCGGTTGCGGATGGTGATAGAGGTGGTCAGATCCTCTCTGGCGCCGTCCAGGACCTGGCGGACTGCATTGAGGTCGATCTGAGGGAGGACCTCCTGCAGAGGAGCTCCGATGATCTCTGCCGAGGGCCTGCCCAGCAGTTCCTCCACCATCTTGTTGACCACAATGACGCTGCAGGAGGTGTTGACCCGGATGATGCCGTTGGCGGAGGTGTCCAGGATGGCTTCGAACTGGGCCGATGAGAGCTTGTCCTTTTCCATGGCGGCAGCGGTCTGCAGAGCTTCGTGAAAGGCCTCCCGGATGGATTCCTCGGTGGAACTGTAAAAGAGGGCGGGATAGCCGGCCTGGGAGGCCAGAGTGCAGGTGGTGTCGCCTCCTATGAAAAGATCAGGAGACAGCAGAGACATTTCCCGGATGGTCTCGGGGATCTCCTCACTGGATTCTATGTAGCGTACGTCCAGGGTCACGCCCAGCAGATTTCCGATATAGGAAATGTTGGAGATCTGATTGCTGAAGGCAATCAGGGCGATGCGGGGCCGCTCCTTCTGCAGGATGGTCTTGGCGCTCTGTATGACCAGGGCGATCTCCTGGGCATGGAGTCGCATTTCCACGACAGGGATGTTGGTATAGCGCTCGATCAGACGGGCCTGATAGCCCCTGGCGATCAGAAGGTCGGCGCCGGCTTCCACGGCGGCCCGGGCTTCCGAAATGGTATCGATGGTATCGATGTGCTTGAGGTAAACGACGTTGAGCTGATTGTCTTCGATGATCCGGCGGGCGGTCTCTACCATTTCCTGTCTGGGCAGAAGGACGCCCAGGTTCAGGCTGGAGGGCTGGGCTATGACTTTGGTATCCATATATATTCCCCTTTTTATGATGTGATGAAACAGTGTCTGCTGAAGCGGCGATATTACATATTAATAAAAGTAAAGGCGGGACTTCGGAAAGTCAATGGCGGGGCCGGAAAAACAGAAAGAAACCGACTGAAAAATGAAATTATGATTTCATTTATTGAAAGAAAATGGATAGTGCAAAAAAAACAGGAGTCATTTCAGTGAATGATTCACATTTAATATTATTCATGAAAATGGAATAATAGCATTACAAGAAATTGGTAGCGCCCTCCGGGGCAGGCAGTAAGGAGGAAAATAAAAATGAAAGTTGGATTTATCGGACTCGGAATTATGGGCAGACCCATGGCAAAGAACCTGATCAAGGCCGGTTATGACGTAGTAGTATTTGATTTCAACCCCGCAGCAGTCGAGGATCTGGTATCCTGCGGCGCCCAGAAGGCAGCCTGCGGCAAGGAAGTGGCATCCCAGGCCGATGTAGTCATCACCATGGTTCCCAATTCTCCCCATGTCAGAAGCGCAGTCTTCGGCGCCAACGGCATTGCGGAAGGTGCTCATGAAGGTCTTGTATTCATCGACATGAGCTCCATCGACCCCGTGGAATCCAAGAAGATCGCAAAGGATCTTGAGCCCTACAACATCCCCATGCTGGATGCTCCCGTTTCCGGCGGCGAACCCAAGGCCATCGACGGTACTCTGTCCATCATGGTGGGCGGCGAGAAGGAACTCTTCGACAGGTTCTTTGATCTTCTTTCCGTCATGGGCGGTTCTGTAGTCTATGTAGGCCCTATCGGCTCCGGCAATGTTGCCAAGCTGGCCAACCAGATGATCGTCGCCATCAACATCGCAGCCTGCGCAGAAGCCTTCACATTCGCCAAGAAGGCAGGCACAGATCCCGAGCTGGTCTATCAGGCCATCCGCGGCGGCCTTGCAGGCTCCACCGTTATGGACGCAAAGGTTCCCATGATGCTGGACGGCAACTACAAGCCCGGCTTCCGCATCGCCCTGCATACCAAGGATCTGACCAATGCCCTGAACGCGGCCCACGCCATCAACAGCCCCGCTCCCTTCACCGCATCCGTTATGGAGATCCTTCAGTTCCTCAACGCTCATGAGTGCGGCGCCGATGACCATGATGCCATCGTCAAGTACTACGAAGCGATCTCCGGTACCAGCATCGTAAAATAAAGCAGGGCCCTGCCAACAGAATGAACAGCCGGCCCGGGCCTGGAGGCACGGGCCGGCAGGAAGGACAGTAGATGAATACAGACCACATTAAAGGCGTAATCGTTCCTATTATCACGCCCATTGACAAAGAAGAGAGAATCGATGAAGTCAGGATGCGCAGACAGGTGGATTTCGTCATTGACGGCGGCCTGGACGGTATCCTCGCTTTCGGTTCCAACGGTGAGTTCTATCAGGTAGAAGAAGATGAGATGGAGCGCGGCCTGCAGATCATGATCGATCAGGCGGCCGGCAGAGTTCCCGTCTATTTCGGCATCGGCGCCATCAACACAAAGAAATGCGTCCGTCTGGCAAAAATGGCTGCAAAGTATGAGATCGGCGGCATTTCCGTTCTCCAGCCCATGTTCCTTAAGCCTACGGAAGCAGAGCTTTTCGCTCACTTCAAGGCTATCGCGGACGCTGTTCCGGATACCCCCGTTCTGATCTACAACAACCCCGGCCGCGTGGGCTATACCCTCAGCGCCGGTCTTGTGGAGAGAATGGCGCATATGATCCCCAATATCGTAGGTATGAAGGATACCTCCGGCGACATGACCCAGACGGAAGAGTTCATCCGCAGGAACCGTGATATCGGTTTCAAGGTGTTCGGCGGCAAGGATACCCTTCTTTACGTCAGCCTCTGCTGCGGCGCCGTGGGCGGCGTATGCACGGCCGGCAACTTTATGCCCGAACTGATCACGGCTGTCTATGACAGATTTATGGAAGGAGATCTGGAGGGAGCAAAAGAGGCCCAGTTCAAGGTCAATCCCGTCCGTCTTGCCATGGATGCGGCTTCCTTCCCCGTAGCGGCCAAGGATATGGCCAATCTGCGCGGCCTGGATATCGGCGTTCCCTACCTGCCCAGCATGCCTTCTCATCCGGCAGCCTATGAGCATATCAAGGACGCCATGGAAAAGTCAGGCCTGATCTGAAAGAGGTATATATTCAGATAAAACGATTACCAGCATTGGGAGAAAGGGTTATATTCAATGAGAAGAATCGAAAAAATGGAAGTCTATCCCGTAGCGGGACATGACTGTATGGAACTGAACCTGAGCGGCGCCCACGGCCCCTATTTCACCAGAAACGTTGTCATCCTGACAGACTCCGAAGGCAACGAAGGCATCGGTGAAGTTCCCGGCGGCGACAAGATCACAGACGCTCTGAACGAAGTCAAGTTCCTTGTAGAAGGCACCAACCTGGCCGAATACAAGACCACCCTGCGCAAGGTGGAAGAGTACCTGGCAGCCAAGGGCGAAGAGGATGTCCGCGGCAACCAGACCTTTGACCTTCGCACCGGCGTTCATGTAAAGACAGCCATCGAAGCTCCCTGCCTCGACCTTCTGGGCAAGATGATGGGCGTTCCCGTAGCAGAGCTTCTGGGCGAAGGACAGCAGAGAGACAAGGTCCGTATGCTGGGCTATCTCTTCTTTGTAGGCGACCCCAATAAGACTGATCTGGAATACATTCATGAGCCCGATGCGGACTGCAAATGGTACAGGATCCGTCATGAAGAAGCCATGACTCCCGACAAGATCGTTGAATTCGCTGTAGCTACCAAGGAAAAATACGGCTTTACCGATTTCAAGCTCAAGGGCGGCGTTCTTCCCGGCGACCAGGAGATGGAATGCATCCGCGCCATGAAGAAGGTATTCCCCGAATCCAGATTCGACCTGGATCCCAACGGCGGCTGGCTCCTTTCCCAGGCCGTGGAATATGTCAAGGGCATGCAGGGTATCCTGACCTACTGCGAAGACCCCTGCGGCGCTGAAGGCGTTTATTCCGGACGTGAGATTGTATCCGAATTCCGCAGAAAGACCGGCTTCCCCACAGCCACCAACATGATCGCCACCGACTGGAGAGAGGTGGGCCATGCACTGGAGTCCCAGGCTGTGGATATCATCCTGGCAGACCCTCATTTCTGGACCATGGCCGGTTCCGTCCGCGTCGCCCAGATGTGCCATGATTTCGGCTATACATGGGGCAGCCATTCCAACAACCACTTCGACATCTCCCTGGCCATGTTCACCCAGGTCGGCGCGGCAGTCCCCGGCTTCTACAACGCCCTGGACACCCACTGGATCTGGCAGGAAGGCATTGAGCGCCTGACCAAGGAGCCCCTGCAGATCATTGACTCCTGCGTGGAAGTTCCCGCAAAGCCCGGCCTCGGCGTCGAGATCGACAGAGACCAGCTCATGAAGGCACATCAGCTGTATCTGGACAAGTGCTACAAGAAGGGCGCCAGAAACGACGCTATCGGCATGCAGTACCTGATTCCCGGCTGGAAATTCGACCCCAAGAGACCCTGCCTGGTCCGCTGATCACCTGAATAAGGCTTTCGTGTAAAAAACATGTATGCCGGTACCTTCGGGAAGCCGAGGGTACCGGCATTTTTTAAAGGAACTGTCGAAATAAAACAATCTGAAAAGAACAGTTTTCCAGAGAAAGGAAATTACAAATGGCCAGACAAGTATGTATTCAGATCACTGAAAAGGACAACGTAGCCATAGCGATCCATGACATAGCAAAGGGGACAGAGGTCATGCCCGGCGTTGTGACGGCAGAGGATATTCCGCAGGCACACAAGATCGCTTTAAAGGACCTGCCGGAGGGAAGCGAGGTCATCCGCTACGGCGTGGTTCTTGGAACCACAGACAGGGATATCCCCTGCGGCGGCTGGATTAACGAGACCAACCTGATCATGGCCCCGGCTCCCGACCTGGATTCCATGGAATTTGCCACCAATATCCGCACAGATCTGCCGCCCGCTCCCGAGCTTTTCTGGGACGGCTACAGGAATCCGAACGGAGGCCCCGGAGGCACCAGGAATATTCTTGCCATCAACACCACGGTCCAGTGTGTGGCCGGTGTTGTCAACGTGGCCATCCGCAGGATCAAGCAGGAGATCCTGCCCAAATATCCGAATGTGGACAATGTCATTGCCATCAACCACCCTTACGGCTGCGGCGTGGCCATTGATGCCCCCGAAGCAAAGGTCCCCCAGAGGATCCTGCGCAATATCGCCACCCATCCCAATTTCGGCGGTGTTTTCATGCTGGTGGGGCTGGGCTGCGAGAAATTCACGGTGGACCGTTTCTGCGAGTGGTGGCCAGAGCTCAATACCCCCGAGAATGTCATTGTGCTGCAGCAGCACAGGGGCTATGACGCAATGATAAATGCCATCATTGAGATGGCCGAGAAGAAGCTGAAGATCCTGAACGAAAGAAAGAGAGAAAAGCTTCCCCTGTCCGATCTTCTGGTGGGAATGCAGTGCGGCGGATCGGATGCCTTTTCCGGCATTACGGCCAACCCCACCGCAGGCTATGCGGCGGACCTGATCGTTTCCGGCGGCGGCACCGTTATGTTCTCGGAAGTCACCGAGGTACGTGACGGCGTCCAGTTCATCGCCCACCGCTGCATCAACGAAGAAGTGGGAAAACGCCTGGTGGAAGAGATGAAGTGGTATGACAATTATCTGAAGATGGGCGGCGTGGACCGCGGTGCCAATACCACTCCCGGAAACAAGAAGGGGGGACTCTCCAACATCATTGAGAAATCCATGGGTTCCATCGCCAAGTCCGGTTCCTCCCCCATTGTGGAGGTCCTTTCTCCCGGTGAAAAACCCACGAAGCACGGCGAGATCTTTGCGGCTACCCCTGCCTCCGATCTGGTATGCGGTCCTTCTCAGCTGGCTTCCGGCATGGGGCTGGAGGTCTTTATGACCGGCCGCGGCACGCCTTACGGCCTTGCAGCAGCTCCTGTGGTCAAGCTCTGCTCCAGGAACGAGATGAAAGAGCAGTGGCCGGACATCATTGACTTCAACGCAGGTCCCGCTGCAGTAGGCGACAGAACTATCGCAGAGCAGGG
>CAMNJZ010000087.1 GCA_946541955.1 uncultured Lachnospiraceae bacterium
GATCTCGGCCGTCTTGGGGTCCTCATCGATAAAGGGCAAGAAGACCCTGCCTCTTTGCTGGGAATGGACGGGCAGGATATGGACCATGGCCCCTGCGGCGGTATGGATCACCCCGCTGCCCAGCTGGACGCTGTAGGAGGAAAGCTTTCCCTCGATATAGGCGTGGGTCCCCTCGAAGGTCACGTTGCTGAGGCCGAAAAGCTCCATATTGAAGGCCAGAATGACCTTTCGCATCTCGATGGTGGAATGGCTGGTCTCGGGGTCTACGCCGCCCACATGGGCCACGCTGACGGCCAGATCCACATCCCGCATGACCTCGGAGTAGAGGATGTCCGGGACCTCGGAAAGCTTCTTTTCCCGGTAGGTCCTCCTGTCATAGAAGGAAACATACTCCAGGGTCGGGGCCTCGGTGTCGGCCGGGGAGAACCAGTCGGCCAGGGCGTAAAGGGTGACGGCAATGTTCTGCCTGAAATAGATCTTCTGCAGGCCGCTTTCGTAGTCCGCCACCCACCTGCGGCCCTTGAGGGCCGCCAGGGTCTTCCCGGGCTGGATCTGATAGCCCGCAAACATCCTGGAGTCCGAAGCCTCCTTTTCCTCCTCCAGCTTCCTGTAGAATTCCCGGTAGACCTGCTTGAAGGGCTGCTTCAGGCCCGTCTCCTTGTTCTTCTCGAAAAAGAGCCTCTGGAAGGCGGGAAGGAGTCCCAGGGCAAAGAGGGTAACCGGATGGGCCGTATAGAAGAGGGTCTCCGGCCCGGGGGCCTTTTCCCCGATCTGGTCCAGAGTCCCTGTCAGGCCCTCCTTTGTCCCCTGGGTGAAGACCAGGCGGCCCAGGATCCCCGCCGTCACGGGGTTTTTCATCAGGTCCCTGAGCTCGCCGTAGCTGTAGGGATCCTCTTCCTCCATGGCCCGTTCGAACATGGCCACGCACCTTGTATACTGATTTTTCAGCCTGTCTGCAAAGCTCTTGATCTCCAGATAGGCAGGGTCCTTTTTCAGGGCGGCGGGCACGGATTTGAGGGCCTTGCCCTTCCTGGTCAGGACCAGGGCGGCCTTCCCGTTTTCGTCCACCTGGACTTTGGCCAGCAGATCCCCCATGGAGACGCCCTCAAAGAAGGACGCGCCGGCGCTAACCAGCTCGGATTCCATGGCCAGGGTCAGGCGCAGGGCGTCGGCGTAGCCGGCCGTGGTGGCCATGTTCTTCAGGGCGTATTCCACGCACTTCTCTTCGCTCTGCCTGCGCTGGGCGCCGAACTGCCGGCTCTCCTTCAGGAACTTCTGCAGGAACTCATAGCGGTGGAGGGCGTCCCCGCGGCCCTGCATGGGGATCAGGCCGTAGCTCATCACCAGATCCTTATTGCGCTTGTCCTCAATGGTCTTTTCCAGCTGGTCCCGGTCCACCTTGCCGGTGGCGGCGTCCGCATACTTTCTGGCCCTGGTATGCTTGCTGCCGTCGGCGATATATTTGGCCGCCTTATAGAGCATGGCAAAGTTCTTCTCGCCCAGCTTTTCATAGACCTCGAAGAACCAGGCCGTATCAAAGCAGCCTCCGCTCAGCTCCTCGGGAGACAGGGGCGTGTATCTGGCGATCACCGCTTTCTTCCTGTCATCGAAGCGCTCATTCATATGGGCCATGAAGTAATAGCAGCCGGAGGTAAAGCCCTCCAGGCCAAGGACCGCCTCGATCATTTCCATCCACTGGGGCGCGTACATGGCCACTTCGGTCAGGCGCTCCCGCCCGACCCTGTTCTTCTTTACCGCTGCCTTCAGGTCCTCTGCCGTCTCGCCGGGAAGGCTCCGGCAGACCTTCAAAAGGTGGGAGAGACACTCCTTCCGGCTGGTCCCCTGGCTGCTGTAGGCATAGTAGGTCCCCCTGTCCAGAGGATCGTTCCCCAGGGCCCGGAGGATCTCCATGAGCCTGGGAATGCCCCAGATCCTTGTGATGCGGGGCACCACCGGTGAAAAGAGGGTGGGGGTATCGCCCCGCTTCAGCTCCACATCCAGGATCAGATCGGTCAGGTCCCCATACAGGTCCCTGCAGATCTTATAAAAGCGGCTCTCCTCCTGCAGGGTCCGCTTTTCCATGTCCACAGGAAGATAGGGCGATACGTCCCGGCAGGCCGTGAAGGACATGGGCGATACCATGATCTGGCCCAGCTGGGCCACGGCAAATGTAAGAGACACCTTCTCAAAGGCAGCCTTGTAGAGGAAGTCTCTGCTGATCAGGCCCAGCTCGAAGGCCTTGGCATAGTCATAGATGCTGAGCAGGTTGACCGGGGATCTGCCGTAGCGGTCGGGGCAGGTCTTCTCAAAGGCATAGATCTGGTCCGCCTGGTAAAAGAGGGGGAAGACCTCGCCGAATTCCCGGTCCGTCTCGAACTGCCTTGCCCTCAGGATCAGAGACCGGAACTTGCCTGTACGAAGAAAGCAGGCCTTCTCCTCCGGATTCCCGTACCTGGAGGGGACCTTCTCCATCCACCGGACCTGCTCCGGCACTGTCAGGGCCTTTTTGACCGCGGCCCGGGCGACTCCGGCGGGCAGCGTCAGCTTCTGCTGGCTCATCACGATGGTCAGAATGGTCTCAAAGACGCTGTAGCGCCGGCTCCCCGATGTGCCGTATTTGGGGTCTGCATAGTGATAGCCCGAATAAGCCCCGTAAAAGACCGTTTTTTCCGCTTTCCGGAAGGCGGCCGGGTCTTTCACCGTCTCTTCATCATAACCCGGCAGGAGGGCATAATAGAGGTTGAATACCACCTCCGGACTTTTCAGAATGGTCTCATAGACCTCCAGCCAGAGCTCGGGGAAGGGATAGCGCTTCTCCACGGGATCGCTGTAATTATAGTTTGTCAGAAAGAGGCCGTTTTCCAGAAGACGCGGCTCCCCTGTCGTGGACTTGTATTCCATCTTTCCGTGGGCGTCCAGAAAGGCCTTCAGCCTGTCAAAGTACTGGTCCAGCTCTCTGCCGCTCAGGGAGAAATAGTCCCGGAGGATCCTGTCCTCCTCACTCTGCCCGGCCAGGGCCTCCATGGCGGCCCCCAGAAGGCCCTTTTGGGCCTTCCTGCTTCCGGAAAGGACAGGCACATAGTCTGCGGCGGGATCATAGAGGCCATAGCCCTCCCTGTCCAGGGCCGAATCCGTGCTCTCTCCCGCCATGGCCTCGTAGAGGACCTTCTCCTTCTCGGAAAGGACGGCGGGATCCGGCAGGATCCTCCTGAGGATGGCAAGGCAGCGCTCCTTGGCTTCCCCGCCCTTTTCAAAGCGGCGTTTGGCCAGGTCCAGGCCGGCCAGGCGGACCATCTCCTTGTCCGATCCCAGAAGCCTTTCTATGGACTGCTCCAGGGCCCCGTCCTCCTGCATTTCCAGAAGGTCGATGACATGGTGCCTGGTGTCCTCGTTCTTCAGACGCAGGTGCCCCTCCAGGGCCCTGTAATCCGCCCCGGACAGAGGCAGGCGCTTTAGAATCTGCCAGGCCGCAGTCCGGGTCATGGATTCCTTGTCCGCCGCATAGCCGATCAGGGCGTCCTTCTGGATCTTCGTTTTGGGATCGTGCAGAAGGACCCGCAGATAGTTGCGCCTGGTGTTGTAATAGGCGTCGGAGATGTCCGAAAGCCTCTGACATACCTGGTCGATCAGAGCCTGGTCCTGGAGGGCATAGGCGGTCAGGACCATCCGCTGGACCAGGTCGCTCTTTTCCAGGCTGACCCCGTACCAGGGGAAGACCATGGGAACAAAATCCAGCTTCTTCTTTTTCATCTGGTCCGCCAGGCCCCAAAGGATCCCATAGAAGCGTCTGGCCTCCTCCTCGTCCTCATAGAACTCCGTGACCGGAAGAGGATCATACACGGCCTTGTCCTCCTGGACCTGGTAGGGACTTGTCCCGTCCGAGGACCGGATGCAGCCCCGGATGACCGTATCGGTATAGTTCAGGAAGGTGGGCAGGAAGGCTGCCGCCATCTGCAGGTCCTCCGGATAGGTCTCCAGGACCTTTTTGGCCGCCTTTTCGGAGAAATCGGAGAACTGCATGTAGTGGTTGTAGTAGGAAATGGCAAGGCGCTGGTTCCTTGTGCCGCCGTCCGCGATCTCCAGCATCCGGTCCACGGCGTCCTGTCCCTCATAAAAGCCCAGGGCCCAGAGCCCTGTGACGATCTCCACGCAGTCCTCGCTCTCTGTCATGGCCCTGGCGGCCCCGGGATCCTTCAGAGCCCTTCCCATCAGGGAAAGGAGCTTTGCGCTGACCCTGTCCGCCGCCTCTGCATGGAAGATCCCGGTCCAGGTGGCAACGGCCCGTTTGACCCCCGCAAAGCGGATCAGATCATGGTCCTCTATGACCTTCAAAATGCCTAAAAAGGCCTCCGGCCGGCCGCAGTCCGCGTTCTCGCAGATGGCCTGGCGGACGCCCTCCTGGAGCCTTGCGGCCAGCAGGAACTGGCCCATAAGGGCATGGAGCTTTGCCGATCCGGACTTGAAGACGCCCCGGATCATGGGGACCGAGACCAGCGCGGTATTGTTGTCCCCCAGAACCGCTTCCTCTACGGCGCGGATGGCCTCCTGGTCGCCCCGGTCCAGCCTGGCGGCCAGGATATCGTCGAAGGCCGGCATATGGAGGGCCCTGCCGTAGGTATCGTTCTTAATAAAATCCGCCAGCTCCGGATCGTTAAAGGAAGGCGCCGGGGAGGCCGCGCTCAAATACTGGGCGGGGGTCAGGCCATAAATGGAAAGGACCTTATAGGCCTGCATCAGACAGAAGGCGTCCAGGGCGTGGGCCCTGGGATCCGCGGTCCGGACCGTGGGCCGGAACAGGGCTCTGGAATACTGGAAATGGGGATACTGATCCAGCATGTAGGCATAGTCCTCCCGGTATTCCTCCGGGACCAGGATCTGGATGAGATCTTTGCACTCCTTCAAGATGACCTCCCCCAGCTTTTTCCCCTTCAGATGGTCTTTTGCCCATTTTCGAAGGACGGGGAAGCTGTCATGGAGATACATGGAGAAGTTCCCGATTTCCCTGAGCAGCTCCTTTTTTTCGGCAGGCAGCTTCAGGATCTCCTTTTCCTTCTCCTTTTCCCAGAGGCTAAGCCTCTCCTTCTCCCATTTGGTCCTTGAGTTATAATCGTATGCCATGTCTTTCCTCCTGTCCCCTGATAATCCCTGCGCTATTTACCACATCCTGCCCGCGAGAAAGGTCAGCCTGACAAAGGTGACCTCGCTTCCATCCCGGAGGGGCAGGACCTGATCCGGGTCCTCGAACCGGGTCCCGTCTGCAAAGAGGGCGACCAGGCCGTCTGCGAAGGCCTCCCTTGCCGTCTGCACGGCCTTTTCCGGATCCGCCTTCTTCTCCGACAGGGGATCCCCGAAGGAGACCTTGCCCCCTGCCGCCATATCCTCCAGGGCCTCCTGGGAAAAGACCCCCAGGACGGCGCCCGCTTCCTTCCTCTCATTATAATCCTTTACGCAGCGCCTGACTGTTTCCTCCAGAAAAGTCCCCGCCTGCATGGGCCCGTCCGGGTATTCAAAGACCAGCTGTCTGATTCCGGGCCTTCTTCTGGATGCGGCCTTGACATTGATCCGAATCTTCATTTCATCCTCCCTGCCCCCGCGCATGGCTTCCTGCCAGCGAATGCCTGATTGCACAAAAGGAGCCATGCCCCGCAGATGCGCTGCCGGACACGACTCCCTTTCTTACCAGTTATGCTTCATAGCCTGCCAGGAAGGCTTTGGAATTGATCTCGACGGTCTTGGGCGGGACCTTCTCGGAAATCACCTTGAGCCAGGCTTCTCTGGGAAATTCCATGTGCCTTGCGGCCATGCCCAGAACGATGTTGTTGAATACCCTGGAATTGCCCAGCTTCAGGGCTTCTTCCATGGCGTTGATGGAATATACGGTATATTCCCTGGAAAGATCCTCGATGATGTGGTCGGGATATTCCCTGGTGCCCATCACGACGCTGATGGGATCGATCCGCCAGTCATTGCAGATCAGGACGCCGTCCTTTTTCAGGAAATTGGCATAGCGGAGGGCTTCCAGACGCTCGAAAGCGATCAGGACGTCCGCCTGTCCCTCTTCCACGATGGGCTCCGCTACGCTTTCGCCGTAGCGGACGAAGGTCACAACGCTGCCGCCCCTCTGGGCCATGCCGTGGACCTCGGATACCTTTACCTTATAGCCGGCGTCTTCAAAAACGCCGCCCAGAATGCGGCTGGTCAGCAGGGTTCCCTGGCCGCCGACACCTACGATCATAATGTTCCTGGTCATCTTCGTCCTCCCTTACTTCTCTACCTTCTTCAGGGCACCGAACCTGCACAGATTCTCGCACAGGCCGCAGCCGTTGCACATGGTGGCGTCAATGCGGATGGATCCGTCGGCCTTCCTGGTCAGAGCAGGGCAGCCGGGGGACAGGCAGGCGCCGCAGTGGACGCACTTCTCAGGCACGGTCTCCATCTTATAGGGGAATACCTGGTCCTTCAAAAGGGCGCAGGGAGCCTTGGAAATAATAACGGAAAGCTCTTCTCTTGCGCACTCTTCCCTGATGGCCTTGGTCAGAGCGGGCAGGTCAAAGGCGTCCACCACCTGTACGTTCTGAATGCCGATGCCCTGGATGAGCTTTACAAAGTCCACTGCCGGTACGACCTGGCCCTGGAGGGTCTTGCCGGTGCCGGGATGGTCCTGATGGCCTGTCATGCCGGTGGTCCGGTTGTCCAGGATGATCACCGTGCCGTGGCTCTGGTTGTAGAACATGTTGACCAGAGAGTTGATGCCTGTATGCATGAAGGTCGAATCGCCGATGACAGCGACCCAGTCCTTGATATAGTCGTGTCCCTTGGCCTTCTCCATGCCATGGAGAGAGGAAATGGAGGAACCCATACAGACGCAGGTGTCCACCACGGAAAGGGGCGGCAGGGTGCCCAGGGTGTAGCAGCCGATATCGCCTGCAGCGTGCTTTTTCAGACGCTTTAAGGCAAAATAGGTGGACCTGTGGGGGCAGCCGGGGCAGAGGATGGGCGGTCTGGGCGGAATGTCAGGCACAGCCCTGATGCCAAGGTCCTGTCCCAGGACTCTCTCCCGGAGCATGTTGGCGCTGTATTCGCCCTGGACGGTAAAGAGGTCCTTGCCGATGCAGTCGATCCCCCAGGATCTGACCTGCTCCTCGATGACAGGCTCCAGCTCTTCAAAGATATAGAGGACGTCGACGGTCTTTGCGAAGTCTTCGATCAGCTTTCTGGGCAGGGGATTGAGGATGCCCAGCTTTAAGACGGCAGCGTCGGGGCAGGCTTCCTTTACATACTGATAGGGGATTCCTTCTGTGATGAAGCCGACCTTTTTGCCGTTCAGGGTCATGGTGCCGGGCTCTACCCTGTTCAGGGAGGAGGTGCAGCCCCACTCGGCCATTTCCTTGTTTCTCTTTTCCACGTAGACGTGGCGGGCCTTGGCCATGCCGGGCATCATAACGTTCTTCTGCACGTTCTTTTCATAAGGCCTGTCCTCCGGGACGACTCTGTCACAGAGCTCCACCTCACACTGGGAATGGGCCAGTCTGGTGGTGGACCGGATCACAACAGGGGTATCGAACTGCTCGCTGATGGCAAAGGCAGCCTTGGCAAAGTCCTTGGCCTCCTGGGAATCGGAGGGGGACAGACAGGGCACATTGGCAGCCCGGCAGACCATACGGGTATCCTGTTCGTTCTGAGAGCTGTAGAGACCGGGGTCGTCTGCCACCAGAAAGACCAGGCCGCCGTTGGCGCCGATATAGGAGATGGAATATACAGGGTCAGCCGCCACGTTGAAGCCGACCATCTTCATGCAGGCCATGGCCCGGACGCCGGAAAAGCTGGCGCCGATGGCTACCTCTGCAGCCACCTTCTCGTTGGGGGCCCATTCGGCGTAAACGCCGGGAAGCTTGGCAAACTCTTCACTGATCTCGGTGCTGGGCGTTCCCGGATAAGCGCTGGAGACCTTGACGCCCGCCTCCCATGCGCCTCTGGCAAATGCTGCATTCCCCAGCATCATCTTTTTTTCGCTCATATTCGTTTCCTCTTTGTCTGTAAAACTATAAACATTCTCTGCAGAATTGCTTTTACAATACTACAACATCCCTGGGTCTTTGTCCACCTGACGCGGCCGCCTGCAGGCGCACCGCAAATGGAAAAAGGCCGCCACGCGGGATCCCGTCATGGCAGCCTTTCAAATAAACCTTCGATTACATATAATCTT
>CAMNJZ010000088.1 GCA_946541955.1 uncultured Lachnospiraceae bacterium
CCCAGCCGAAGGGGAAGAGGAACTCGATGTCCGTGGTGGCCTTGGAATAGAAGGACAGCTCTTCCGGATCATGATCGCGCAGGCGCATTTCCTCAGGCTTCATGCCAAGGGACAGGAGCCAGTTCTTGCAGAAGTCCTTCCAGTAGGCGAACCATTCCAGATCGGTATCGGGCTCACAGAAGAATTCCATTTCCATCTGCTCGAATTCTCTGGTACGGAAGGTGAAGTTGCCGGGGGTGATCTCATTACGGAAGGACTTGCCGATCTGGCAGATGCCGAAGGGCAGCTTCTTGCGGGAGGTCCTCTGGACGTTCTTGAAGTTTACAAAGATACCCTGGGCTGTTTCAGGACGCAGGTAAACCGTAGCGGAGGAATCTTCCGTTACGCCCTGGAAGGTCTTGAACATCAGGTTGAACTGACGGATATCTGTAAAGTTATGCTTGCCGCAGGAAGGGCAGGGAACTTCAAACTTATGGATGAAGCTCATCATCTCGTCGGCGGTCCAGCCGTCTACGCTGCCGTCCAGGGTCATCTCATGCTCCTGGGCATAATCCTCGATCAGCTTGTCGGCACGGAAACGTTCGCCGCAGCTCTTGCAGTCCATCAGAGGATCGGAAAAGCCTGCCAGATGGCCGCTGGCCACCCATGTGCGGGGGTTCATCAGGATCGCGCAGTCAACGCCTACGTTTTCAGGGCTTTCCTGTACGAACTTCTGCCACCAGGCCTTCTTTACGTTGTTCTTGAGCTCTACGCCAAGAATGCCGTAATCCCAGGTGTTGGCCAGACCGCCGTAAATCTGAGAACCGGGGTGAATGAATCCCCTGGCATTTGAAAGCGCAACGATTTTTTCCATTGTCTTTTCCATAAATCCATGCTCCTTTATTCTAATCTGTTGCATTTAATTGGTCCGCGATACGATGTATGCGGGATTTTTTTCTGAAATCGTCTCTCCTGTGCGGCAGGCGCCGGCGTCTGTCAGGGTAACGTCGCCGGACACATAGGCGATCGTTCCATTGGTGACGAGATCCACAGGCTCTGATACGACATAGAGGGTCATGCCGGTCAGGTCCGGACTTGTCTTTGTCTCCTTCAGGGTCCCGTCTTCGGCCGCTTCATAGAAGACCAGCTCTTCGGGAATCTCCCCTTCGTAGTCCTCCCTGCTGCCCGCAAACAGGGGCTGGGAGTTGAACGCTTCATAGGACGCCAGATCTTTGTAGGTCATGACCAGCCTGACGTTCTGGCCCTTCACATCATAAAGATCGATCGTAATGGCATCCCCATTTTCCTCATTGAAGGAATTCACTGAATCCATGATCAGAGTTTTAAGCTCATCCAGATCATAATACGCTTCGGTATATTCCTCGACACTGGTCTCCCGAAGGGACCCGTTTTTCAGGAATTCGATGGTATTGGTATCCGGGTATCCTCGAAGATACGAGCAGGCTGTCATGGCAAGCATCATTCCCGAGAGGGATAATACAGTTAAACCATGTCTGATTTTCATTTCTTCCTTTCATGCCCGGGCTTTATTTATGCCCCGGGCATTCTTTCGCCCGGGCTCTTTGTCTCCGGGCAGAGTCACTCACCGAACCATTATATAAGAGAGACCTGCATTTTTCAATGAAAGCATCCGCTTTTTTCAGCCTGTCATGACCTTCAGAATGTCCAGACTGACAAACTTATGGTTCAGACTGGCATGCATGGCGGCAGCGGCGATTTTTTCCAGCTCCTCCAGGATCTGATCCGACACCGTAAAGGTATAAAGGGCGGATACCCGGCTCTCTCCTATGTGGCGGAGGCTGTAGAGGGCCCCCTCCGAATATCCCTTACCGGGATCCGGCATGGGGAATTCTCCTTCCAGCATGACCGTCTTGATCTCAAAGACGGCTCTGACCAGACGGTTGTCAAGATTCTTTGCCTCCAGGGCCCGCAGGCTCTGGTAAAGAAGGATGAGGAGCTGGGTCTCGTCGTTGTTCTCTCTGGTCACATAGTCCATGACCTCAAGGAAATAGCTCCCGTAGAGGGCCCCCTCCACATCCTCGGCCAGGGTCCTGAAGAAGTTCTTCACCTGGGCCTCGACCATGACATAGGAGCTTCTGGAGGCATAGATCCGGAAGGTCCCGAAGCAGAAGGTGCCGGCCGACATGAGTATGCTGCCCTGGCGCCTGGCGCCCCGGGCAAAGCAGGAGATCTTCCCCTTCTCCTTTGTCAGAAGGACAAGACGTCTGTCATATTCCCCGACAGGCTGACTTTTCAGGACGATGCCGGTCACGCTGATATAGGACTGTCTGCCTGATTCCATAGCTCTTACTTGAATTTCCTGACATCATATCCGAAATTCTTCATCTGAAGGTCATTGTCCTTCCAGTCTCTTCTGACCTTGACGAAGAGCTTCAGGTTTACCTTGTTCTGCAGCATGTTTTCGATATCGGTCCTGGCCGCCGTACCGATCTTCTGGATCATCTGGCCGCCCTTTCCGATGACGATCCCCTTATGGGAATCCTTCTCACAGATGATGGAGGCCTCGATGTCGCAGATCAGACCGGACCGGCCCTTTCTGTATTTCATGGACTCGATGGTCACTGCAATGCCGTGGGGCACCTCGTCCTGCAGAAGCCGCAGGGCCTTCTCCCGGATGATCTCACAGGCGATGTCCCTTTCGGTCTCGGTCGTGACCTGATCCTCGTCATAGAAGGGCTCTCCCTCGGGAAGCTGTTCGAAGATACAGTTCATCAGATCCCCGACGCCGGCGCCGGTCCTGGCGCTGACGGGAATGATGGCCTGAAAGCTCCGCTTTGCCTGGTAGGCGGCGATGACCGGCAGGACCATCTCCTTTTTGACTGTATCGATCTTGTTGATGACCAGGATGACCGGAGTCTTCACGGTTTCCAGAAGCCCTAAAATGGCCTCATCCTCGCCGGAGAGCTTTTCCCTTGGCTCCACCAGCCAGACAATGACATCCACCTCCTTGACCGTACTGGCAGCCGCCTTGAGCATGTATTCGCCCAGGCGGTTCTTCTGCTCCTGGATCCCGGGAGTGTCCAGGAAGACGATCTGTCCCCTTTCATCGGTGAAGATGGTCCGGATCTGGGTCCTGGTCGTCTGGGGCTTGTAGGAGGTGATGGCGATCTTCTGGCCGATCATCCTGTTCATGATAGTGGATTTGCCGACATTGGGCCTGCCGATAATGGTGGCAAAGCCCGCCTTTTTTACAGTTTCTGACATGCTAGTCTCCGTTTGTATTTTCAATCCTTCTTAAATGATAAGGCTCAGAAAAGCTTTTCGACGCTGCCAAAAAGGTCTCTGGCGCCTTCGATCTTTTCCTCTGTTCCTACAACGCAGATACAATCCTCTTCCATCAGGGCGTCCAGATAGGGCGCCAGATTCCGGATATCCTCTGCGCTGCAGTCCAGGACCTGGTCTCTTTCTTTCTGCATCTGCTCCAGGGTAGACCCGGTCATATAGGCCACCAGGGAATAGCGGCCCAGTCCGGAAGCCGTCATGGGATGGTCCAGGGAGGATACCGCGCCGATGATGGATTTTGTCAGCTGCTCTTCTCCCGCATTATAGGAGCGGATATAGTCAGCCGCCTGGGCAAAGGCGTCCACCGTCTGGCGAAGGTGGGGATCCCGGTAGGATACCATGTAGGCGCCTCCGTCTCTGGAGAAGCCGCTCATACATCCGTATGCGCCGCCCTTGACCCGGATCCTGGCCCAGAGATACTCAAATCCCAGAATGACCTTCATGACCCTGAGGGCGCCGGTATAGGCCAGTCCCTTCTTTAAATAGCTGCCGGCCCTGCAGACGAACTGGACCTGGCCGGAGATCTTGAAGCCTTCGTTCTTCCTGACGGGAACAAAGGAAGCGGGCTCCAGGGCAGGGAGGGGATCTGTGAACAGACTGTCTGCAAAATCCCTGATCAGACCTTCGTCAATGGCAAGGTCGTCGTTTTCAGCCGTATCATCCACCAGAAGATTTTCTCTGCGGAAAATGGTACGGGTCATATCGTTCAGGATCCCGGTCAGCGCAGCAGCCGCCCTGGCGCCTGCCTCTCCCTCCTGTGAGATGTCTCTGGTGACTCTGTCCAGGGTGCGGTATTCCTCCACCCCGTTGATGGTATCGCCGATCATGGCCGTCTCGGAAAAATAGGACATGGCCCGCATCAGAGCGGTGGCATGGCCGGAGGAAGCAAGGTCCTGACGGGTCCCGGCTCTCTCCTCCTCCAGGATCTCCCGAAGCCTTGCGGGATCGGAATAATCGGTATGCAGAAGGATCTCCCCCAGCAGGCGGAAGGTCTCCTCCATATTTTCGTGGAGGGTCTTGGTGCGGATCTCCAGGAAGGTCCTGTAGGATTTGACATCCTCCGTCCTGGTGTAGCTGCTCACCGAGCAGCCGATGCCGCCGGTGTAAATATCGATCTCGCTGTCCAGCTCCCCATAATCAAAGTGCTCTGTATTCATGGCTGAGAAAACAGCCTTGAAGATGCCCAGGTAAGGATAGTAGCGGGCCGGGAGCTTTGTGATGTCAAAGAGCAGGGTCAGGTAGTGGATCCGGTTGGAAAAGAGGGGATGGGTCAGCAGGGTAATGTCTCCGACCTTTTTCTCGACGTTGACATAGGGCGTGACCTCCCGCTTCAGATCCTTTCTGGAAAGGACGGGGATCTTCTTCATATCCTCCTCCGAATCCGGCGTCTCCTGCCAGATCCGAAGATCCTTCTCCTGGTCGATGAGGGCCTGCTTTTCTTCTGCCGTCAGGGAGGCGGCGAAGGCAGACAGCTTCTCCTTCAAAAGGGCTGCGTGCCTGTCTGCCAGGCCCTTTTCGGGAAGGAGGACCAGAAGGCTCCTGTGCTCATTGTGGAGAAGGTATTTGTCTACCAGGGCTTCAAAATAGCCATGGTCCT
Source organism: uncultured Lachnospiraceae bacterium (assembly GCA_946541955.1). Lineage (GTDB taxonomy): Bacteria > Bacillota > Clostridia > Lachnospirales > Lachnospiraceae > CAG-791. The sequence goes on from CAMNJZ010000088.1 coordinate 4,901, forward strand.
TTTCCCTCCGCAGCATCTGGTAAATGCCGCCCACTTCCAGGCCGTTCCAGACACTGGTCTCGTCGTAGAGCCAGGTGTCCAGGGCGCCAAGGCCGTAGATCAGGCCTTTGGGGTAGGAGCCGAAGTTGGCTTCTCTGTAGCGGAATTCAAAATGATTGATGCCGGCGGTCAGGGCCTTTTTGTTAAAGCCCTTCTCTACGATCTCCTCCAGGGCGGCCCGGATGGTGGAAACGAATTCTTCCTTTCTCTCCGGATCCGTATACTTGGAAACGATGGAATAGGTGGGCTGGCGGATTCCCAGTTCCAGGATGGAATATACGTCCTCGCCGAGGCCCTTTTCCCGCAGGGCCTTGCGGATGGGCGCGCCTTCCATGTCGCACAGGACATAGTCCATGACCTTGAGGGCTGTGACCAGCTCCTTGTCCAGGTTGTCGCCTGCCAGGGAAGCGGACCAGGCCAGATAGGTCTTGCCCTGCTCCTCTTCATCCTCCATGATGGAATAATGCTTTTCGACCTCCACAGGGGCCTTGAAAGGCGCCTGTACAGGAATGGTGGAGTCGATCTCCAGTCTGTCAAAGGCGGACAGATAGGCCTTGTCCAGGTAGTCCAGACGCTCCGTCATGTCCATATCTCCGTACATGTAGATGTAGGAGTTGGAGGGATGATAATAACGTCTGTGGAAATCCAGATAGTCCTCATAGGTCAGATCCGGAATATTTAAGGGATCGCCGCCGGACTCGTGGAAATAGGGGGTATCGGGATAAAGGCTCGCATAGAGCTCCCTCCCCAGCACGTCGTCGCCGGAGGAAAGGGCTCCCTTCATTTCGTTGTATACGACGCCGTTGACAGTGATCTCTCCTGTTTCAGGATCGGTCTCATAGTGCCAGCCTTCCTGCTCGAAGATGTGTCTCTGGCGGTAGATATTGGGATAAAGGACCGCATCCAGATATACATGCATGAGGTTCTTAAAGTCCGTATCGTTGCAGCTGGCCGCAGGATAGACCGTCTTGTCCGAATAGGTCATGGCGTTGAGGAAGGTGTTCAGAGATCCCTTAACAAGCTCCACAAAGGGATCCTTGACCGGAAAGTCTCTGGAACCGCACAGAACGGTATGCTCGATGATGTGGGCCACGCCGGTGGAATCGGCGGGCGGCGTACGGAAGCCGATGTAAAAGACCTTGTTGTCGTCCTCGCAGGGTAGGAGGGCGATCCTGGCGCCGGTCTTTTTATGGCGGAGCAGCCAGGAATCTGTTTTGATATCGTCCAGAGGTCTGTGCATCACGACCTCATAGGCTTCAGGAATCGTAAAACTCTTTTTGAACATATATTCTCTCTTTCCTTATGGGTACAAAAACATACACTACTTTATAGCACATTTATTTTCAAAAGGAAAGAAGCCCCTGCACAAAAACTGTGCAGAGACTCCTTATAAAAACACACTTTACAGCCGGATCCTCTTCTCTCTCAGAAGAGCCCGTAGACAATGATGCCCGCCACGATCAGAAGGGTGCCGACGACCTTGTTGACAGTCAGCTTCTCCTTCAGGACCAGCCAGCCGGACAGAAGGACAAAGGCATAGGCCGAGGACAGCAGGACCGGGCCGAATTTGTACTCCAGATAGCCGTAGGCAATGGTCGTCATCAGCATGGTCAGGGCCAGAATGCCGTAGCCCAGGATCACGTAAATGTTGAGATATTCCGTAACGGAACTTGAATGCTTTTTCCTTGCGCTGATCTTCAGAAAGACCTGAGAGACTGCCGAAAGCAGGGCGGCAAGGATCATGAGAACTACGCCTTTTACTGTCATTTCCTATTCACCACCCATACGCCGAGACAGATCAGTGCGATGCCCGCCACATTGGCAGGGGTGATCACACCTTTAAACAAAAGGACCGAATATACCAGGGACCAGAGGATTCCAAAGCCTTTGTTGGCGTAGGCAATGGACAGATCCACCTTCTTGAGGATCTTCTGCCAGAAAATGGCATAGATGCCCAGGAGCAGGACCGTCAGCCCCAGGAAAAAGACCACCTGGAGGGAGATCAGCCCGTATTTTCCCTTCATGATGGAGGCGTACTTTTCCGTGATGCCGGTCAGGGTATAAACAAAAACAATGGCCTGCATCATCAGAAAGGTCTTTATGTCCATCTTCTTGGATTTTTCTTCTCCGTTCATAATAACCTTCCTAAATCAAAAAATTTTTCCAGCTTCTTCGAAAACTCCTTTAATAATATCCGATTAAAGACCAATGTCAACTCCTCTCCCTGATTCTGTCCCTTTGGGCCGGAAGAAGGAGCCGCCTGTGCGGCCGCGGAGATTG
>CAMNJZ010000089.1 GCA_946541955.1 uncultured Lachnospiraceae bacterium
TCTTGTTTCTTCACACCCCCCTGCCTTCTTTTCTATTAAGTGGTCTGCCGGGGGGGATCAGAAGCCTTTTTCCTTCAGCTCCTCCACCAGCTGTACATAAAACTCCCTTACGTCAAACCCCGGAATATTCTCCCGGTTCAGGTCGATGACGTCCCCGTGGGAAATGCCCCTTTTGCCCCTGGCGGGCGGGATCATCCGGAAGCTGTCGCCCCAGGGGAAGGAGGCGGTGCCGACCAGGCCGTCATTGTCTCCGTCAAAACGCCGGACCAGATGATAGGTGAAATTCAGGGGGAACTGGCCGGAGGAGGCCCCCTGCAGCACCGATCCGACAGACTGATAATACACCCCGGGATCGTCCTTTATGACCTCGTTCCGCGCAAGACATTTCGCACTGGTCAGGTCCCTTACGGCGGCCAGGAAATCAGGATCCCTGTCCCCCAGCTTAGCCGCCACCTTGTTATAGTTGTCTGCGATGACCTGCTGGTTCTCCGCCGGGATCTCGTCCAGCAGAAAGTCGGCAAATTCACAGCCCCTGTGGGGCGTATTAATGGTCGTCAGGGAGGCGATATGCTTTCCTGCACTGGTCCTCGCGATGGCTGTGCGGGAATCCAGTCCGCCCTTGGAATGGGCTATGATATTGACCTTTTCACAGCCGGTCTCCCGGACAATGTCCAGGATCCTCTTTTCCAGCTCTCTAGCACTGTCTTCCACCGCCGAGGCACTGTTGTGCTCTCCGTAAAAGATCCGGGCTCCGTTTTTCTCCAGCTCCGCCGGGATCCTTCCCCAGTAATTGAGATGTTTGGAGTCGCGGAAGAAGACCCCGTGTACCAGAAGGATGGGATACTTTGTCCTGCAGACCTCCCTGTCTTTGCGCTTTTTGTCCCTGGCGGCCAGGGCCTTCTCCAGACTGACCTCTGCCCTGCAGACCCTGAGGATCATAAAGAGGACAAAGAGATTGACCAGGGGGACCCAGCCAAATAGGGCTCCCACGACCCGCTTTTGAATGCCCAGCTGGCCGGAGGATACATAGACCAGAAGGATGCCGGCCCAGAAGATCACAAACTCCAGGACCACGGCTGCCAGGACCATAAGCCAGGTCCGGGTTTCATCCAGGACTCCGGAATACTTTTCATCCAGCGCAAGCCATATAAGGCCAAGGGTCAGCGCCGTCCCGGAAAACAGAAAAAATTCCAGAAGCTTTGTTCCTATATCGCAGATCCTGATATGTTTTGGCAGCATTTTCTCTGGCCTCCTCCCCTTCTTATTGCCCGCTGTGCTCCGAAGCCGCCGGGCCTTCCCCGTCCTCCATAAAGAAGCGGTGGATCCTGTCTCTGTAGTCCGGGGCCGTATCAAAGGCCGCATGGCCGTAGCCTATATACATGTAAAGGCGAAAATCCGCTCTCCGGTCCAGCTTTTCGGCGATCTCCATGGTCGCGTCCGAATCCAGGACCCTGTCCTCAAACACGCCGATGGCCAGGACCGGACAGGCGATCTGGTCCAGCGTCTCAACGGCCTGGAAGCCCCGGATCCCTTCGGCCAGGATCACAAAACGGTCCATTTCCGCATCCGTCACGCCCTTTCCCGCTTCCAGCAGGGCTGCCCTGTACTGGTCAAAAACGGCAGGGGGATAGATCTCCCTTCCAAAGTCCAGATACAGGCCCGGCCCATCCTTCTCTCTGGCCAGGCGGATCCAGTTTTCCAGCGTCCGGAACCGGTCCTTTCCGACCCGGGCCGAGGTAGACCCAAGGACCATCCTTCTGACCAGGTCCGGATAACGCTCCGCGATCACCAGGGCAATCATACCGCCCTGGGACGCCCCGAACAGGTAAATGTCCTTCAGGCCCAGGGTCCGCATGGCCTCTGCCGTATCTTCGGCCATATCCTCCACCCGGTAGACCGGGGGAAGGTCCCGGCGCCTGTCAAAAAGATAAACGGTAAAGTCCCTCGAAAAGACCTGGTACTCCGCTTCCACCGCCTCCGCGGCGCCCATGACGCTCTGTATGCTCAGCCCTGGCAGGATCACACAGGTCCTTTCTCCGTTTCCGAAGGAAAAATAGTCCATGGAAAAGGTCTCTGTACAGACCTGTCCTTTCTGAATGCTCATGTCGGATCTCCTCCTTATGAATCAGAGTGTATTGGAAAGATATACTATAAAGATGGCGCCGTGCAGCAGGGCGACCATAAGGACCAGTGCAAGGGCGTGCTTTTTCCGTTCGGAATACATGGTGGCGATAAATTCCCGAATGAAGGCGTTGATCCAGAAATAGCTTCTGGTAGGACTCCCGATGCCCTCTGCCTGAAGGCCCAGCTGCCGGGCCAGGATTCCTGCCCGGAAAACATGGTAGTTGGTAGTGGAAAAGGCAATCCTGGGCTCTCTTCCCCCCAGGCGCTCCCGGATCAGGGCGGCGCTGTTTCTCAGATTTTCATAGGTGTTGGCAGACTGGTCCTCCGCCAGGATCCGGTCCTCCGGGACGCCCTTTTCCCGCAGGTATCTGCGGATGGCCTCCGCCTCCGGGACCACCTCGTCAGGCCCCTGGCCGCCGGAGGGAATAAAGAGCAGGGCCGGCCCCTGCGAATCCTCCTGCATGCGGGCAAAGTCCAGCGCCCTGTCCGCTCTGCCCTGAAGAAGGGGCGTTACGGTCCCCGCCTTTGTGATCTGGCAGCCCAGGATCAGAATACAGTCCCTGTCAAAGGCAGGGATCTTCCTGGCCGCTTTCAGGCTCAGGATGATCGTCGCAAAAAGGATACATTCCAGGTAGGTCACAAGCACCAGGGCCGTATTGGTCACGGACATCTCCGCATAAACGCCCCAGCCCCGTTCATTATGCACGTCGATCAGGGTCGACCGCTGCAGATATTCCGACAGGGCGCGGGGAAGGATCGTTCCCAGACAGACCAGAAGGCCCAGGAAAAAGCCCAGCATGTTCTTCCAGTTCCTTCCCTCTCGCCGCATGAGCTCCACATTGCTGACAGAGACCAGGATCGAAAGGATAAAGGCCAGGGGAAAGGCAATAAAGGACAGGGCAGACGAGAGCCCCAAAAGCCCTCTGACCGTGTAGTCCAGGGAATCGTGGCCGGAAGCGCTGAAGATCTGCCCCAGCAGAAGGGGCAGGATATAGATGATCCATCCAAGACTTCGGACATTTCTGTACTGATACAGGCACTCCTTCATGCCCCTTCTGTAATGGAGAATCTCATAGCAAAGGATCAGGGCCGTATACAGGGCCGCAAGCGCAGGGATGATCCAGGTGCCGGACGCCTTTCCAAAATAGGTTCCCACTGTAATAACACCCAGGCTGTGCACATAGACACCTTCCAGTTCAGCGTATTCCTGGGGGCCCTTCACAGAGACATAGGCCGTGCCCTTTCCCAGAGACTGGAGGGTCAGGTACAGGACGCCCTCCTCCAGGCGCTGGTCCTTCAGGCACAGAATTTCCTCCTCCTGCTCGATCTCGACTGCAAAATCCCGGACGTCCTCCGCCGCGGGATAGGGCCGGAGCTGCAGGGTATAGGTGGAGCCCTGCCAGGCGACAAATACAAGGCCGATCAGGATGAAAACTGCTCCGATCATCAGCAGCACGCTTCGTTCGTGTTTCATGGGTCCCTTTCTTCGTTTTTCAGCGTATAAATATCCGCAGGATCAGCGCCATCCAGAAAAGCCAGCCGCCCACAAAGACCGCTGACTCTCTTTCCATGGTTCCTCTCTTCTCTCGTTCATTCCGGGATCCGGAGCCATTATGAATCGAAGAAATGCTGTCCGTCCTCTGTTACCAGTCTCTCGGTCCGAGGATACTCAAAAACAGCAGGGTTTGTGCGATTGGCTTCCAGATAGGCGGCAAACTCTCCTGCATACCATTTCGCCATGGCCAGGTTATGCATCTGATAATGGCCGCAGTTCTCGGGCGCCGTGCCGGGCACCTCCTGGGCATCGTCTACGGACCGGAAGGCTGCCAGCACCAGCTCATAAAGGTCCTGCGGCGCCCGCTCTCCCTTCAGGATCAGATAAAATCCTGTCAGGCAGCCCATGGGCCCCCAGTAAATGACCTCATCCTTCCAGACAGGGTCATTGCGAAGATAGGTCGCGATCAGATGTTCCAGGGAATGCATGGCCGCAACGTCAATGACCGGCTCTCTGTTGGGCCTTTTCAGCCGGATGTCATAGGTCGTCACCGCATAGTCTCCCAGGCGGTCGACCCTGCTGGTGAAAATGCCGGGAACAATATATCTGTGATCGACTGAAAAGCTCTGAATCAATTCCATTTTTTTCCTCCTTGGTTAAACCACATAGTAATGACGCCTCAGCCACTGTGAAAGCCCGTCCAGGCCGGGATAAGACGTACGCTCGTTAATATTCATCTGGTCCAGCATGTCGCGGATCCGCCAGACAAGCTCCCGTTCAATGACATATTTGACGGTCTTCTCCGTATGCTCATCCAGCCATTGCTCGATGGAATAGGAGCCGTCGGAGGGTTCGATGCCCTCCGGAACAATGGAGAAGTTGGCGTACTGGTTGACGATCCTTTCATCAATGGAGGGGGGCTCCAGCAGGACCATGGCCTGGTCCTTCATATCCTGATCGTATTTTTTCAGCGACCCGGTGCACTTCTGCAGCATCTCCAGGGTAAAGAGATAGGCTTTTTCCTCCTCCAGGACCCTTCTGTAGGCCTCCGGGAGCTTGCTGTTGATCTCGTCAATGTCGATCTTCCAGAGAAGGACTCTTCTGGTCCCGAGCTTTTCCGGTTCGCTGCTTGTGGCAAAATGCAGGCCGATCAGGGGAGAATAGGTCCAGTCCAGCATTCTGGTGGGCAGGCCGTGATGCTGCCCGATGATCAGCTGGCGCCAGACCGAATGCATGAGCTGGGAATCCTCGAAGGAGGCGTACTTGGTAAAGCTCCTTAAGATCGTCGGCTCCAGCTCCTTTTTCTTGTACCTGCAGTTGCGGTAGAGGCTGGTGGACAGGGTCCATTTCTCATTGCTCAGTCCCTTGTAGAGACTGTTGGAGCGGTATCTTCCCAGGTCCTCGTCCAGGACCTGATCTATGATGATCCGGCCGATCTCCTCCATCCGGGAAATGTTTCTGACTGTAATCATGCCTGCCCCTCCTTTCTTCCACATATCCATCATGCCCATATTTGTGCTAAAATGCAAGATAAATGCATTCATGCTCACAAAGGGAGAAAATATCTATGTTTTATGATGAAGTGATGCAGGCTGTCCGCTATATTAAGGACCGTATCGACTGCCGTCCGCAGACCGCCCTCATTCTCGGCTTCCGACACCCGCTTACCAGACAAAGGGAATTAACCTGTATTTCACTTTTTCCATGTATTTCCTGTAACCAGGGAGGCCTTCCGCCAAAACCTCTTCCTCATTACGGATCCTTTTTATAATGATCGGGATGTACAGCAGCATAATCACAAAGGAAATCACGGATCCCAGCACCAGCGGCATGGCAAGAAATAAAAACACCGTCGCCATATACATCGGATGCCGGACAAGGCCATAGAGGCCGGTATCGATCACCCTCTGGTCTTTCTGAACCTCCACGGTTCTGGAAAGATAGGTGTTTTCCCGCAGGACCTCTGCATAAAGAGCATAGGCTGCCAAAAAGACAATGGTCGCCATAAGGCTGACCGGGGCAGGAAGCATTAGCCATTTATGCCGGAAACTGAGTCCTGCTGCCATAAAAGCCGCCGCAAACATGATTCCGCTGAGGGCAATGACCCGGCGCTGGTCTTTTTCCTCTTCCCTGACGCTTAAGCGTTTCTTCAGCAGCTCCGGGTTCTTTTTCATCATGACAAGCCCGGCGATAAACATCGGAACGAACAAAATCCCCAGCAGAAGCCAGCCCCCGGGATAGTTCCATGTCCCCGCAGGTATAAAGAGTAAGCCCGAAACCAGCAGCAATCCTGCCAGAAATCTGGATATCGCCCGGATAAAAAGCGCTTTATTCATAGCTATTGTTCCTCCTGAAGGGACCGGGCAAAGTCCCGGATGATCTGATTTACCTCTTCCGGTTTGTCTGTATTGGAATTGTGCCCGGCATTTTTGATCCAGAAGATCCGCAGACCTTCCTTTTTTGCCCACCTGCGGTTATAGCTTTTGGCAGATCCCGCCCGGTCCTTCTCTCCGCAGATCAGGACCACGGGGCAATCGATCACATAGGGAAGGTCCGCTTCCATGGCCTCCGCCAGCAGCTTCATCCCATGGCCGGACAGTTTACAGTATTCGTCCTTTGCATAGGCGTTCAGAAAGCTGCGCATCAGTCTTCGCCCATATGCGCTGACCGAGCATCCGTCGGCACCGATCTTTTTCAGGCTGGCCCAGGGAAATGCACGATACATGCCTTCTGTCCTTTTCAGAAGCCAGATCTCCGCTCCAGTCACATAGCTGCGCTTTAAGGGCGCCGAATCAATGGAAATGAAACCGGCAGCTTCACCGGGATATTTCTGCAGAAAGCATTGAGAAACATACCCGCCCATGGACTGTCCAATCAGGATCGGATGGGAGATGTTCTCTTTTTTCAGTATTTCATGCAGCCATACCGCTTTATCCATCAGTGAAAAATCAAGTCGGAACGGCCTGGAAGACGCATGTCCCGGCGCATCCCATGTGAGCAGATTAAAATCCCTGGCAAAGGCTTCGGTCTGCCTGTCAAACAGATGATGATCCGCTGTCAGCCCCGGCAGAAGGACCAGGGTCCTTCTGTTTTGGAGGATATCATTTGTCCAGTAATGAATGGCTCCGGATGCCGTTTCAAATATCTTTTCTGTCATCGCGAGTCTCCTCCCGCTTCTTCCTCAGATAAATCGATTTCCAGAACGCCAGAAGCTTTCTGAAGTCCTTTTCCATGGCATCGACACTCATACATCCCCGCTGGATATATTCCCACAGGCATCCCTCAGAAGCCCAGTACATTTCCTTATACATCATCTGAAGATCGATCCCCGGGATAAATCAAATGCACGTTCTGCTTTGTATGCTATAACTGAAATATATCTTGATTTTAGTTTTGATATCGTATCTGCTGTTCTTTGATCA
>CAMNJZ010000090.1 GCA_946541955.1 uncultured Lachnospiraceae bacterium
AAAAAATTGCCTTGCCGTCATCAATCCCGGCAAGGCAATTTTTATTCCAGCTTGTTCAGTCTTCGCAGGTGATACAGAGATTCCGGAACGGACCGACCACGCTTCAGAAATGACAGATCAGCTGACCCGGAGAGCCTGGTCAGATACGCTTCGTTCCCCTTCATAAGGGATGCAGACTCTCATCTCTTCTGGCCAAGTTCCTCCCTGACCCTGCGGGCCAGATCATTTTCCGAAGGCGACACCCCTGCTGTGCTTTTATCTCCATAAAGGATCCGGTAGTAGACGTCAAAAATGCGCCTGACATCCTCCTGCAGATCTGCGGGCGCCCGGCTGACATAGTCGGACAAAAGTCCCCTGTCAGGGAAGTCCTCCCCTGCCTCCCGCCGGATCTGCTTTTTGATTGCTTCCGCATCCAGGGCCAGTTTTTCCTCCGGCGATCCATACCTGTAGCGGAGGAGGCCTGCCAGCCGCAGGGAGACAATGACCGCCGCAAGGAGCAGGGCCGTGCACAGGGCCAGGTATCCCGCGATCCCCAGGACCTGGAAACCGGTATTCTTCCCGGCGTCCGCAGGCGCCGGCGGCTCCGGCAGGTCTATGGAGGCGCCTTCCGGAGAGCTTTCTTCCATGGCGGCTTCCGGCGCCGCTCTGTGCCAGGTGTATTCCTCCGCCGCCCAGCAGGAGGCCGTGGGCTCAAAAGGCACCCAGCCTGCATTTCCCAGACAGGCCTCCGGCCAGACGTGGGCCATGGAGCCCGTCACTGCATATAAATCTTCCTTCTCCTTTGGAAAAGCGAAGCGATACCCCGGCACAGCCCTGGCCGGGATCCCGCAGAGCCGCAGCAGCATGACCATGGAAGATGTATAGTGGACGCAGTAGCCCGCCCCGGTCTCAAAAAGGAACCGGTCCGCTATATCCGCCATTCCCGCTGCGCTGGTCATATCCGAACGCGGACTGTGTCCGAGGCTCCCCCGCTGATCGTATCGGTATTGCCGCAGATAGCTTTCTATGCGTCTGCATTTCTCATAGTCGTCCGCAGCGCCCTCTGTCAGCTGCGCTGCCAGTTCTGCCATGCGGCTTCCGGCGCCCTCTGTATCCGTCCAGGCAGACAGATCTCCGGCTCCCTCTTCCATCATTTCCTCATACTCCTGCCGGGTCAGGATCTCCTCCAGGCTGATCCCGTAGAGGTCCCCGGCATAGAGGCAGACCTCCTCGTAGGACAGTCTTTCCCCCTGCAGGGGGTCTCCGGCCTTTTGGAAAAGCGCGGCCAGATAGGGGCTTCCATAGTCGATGTCCAGGTATCTGGCGCCGATCCTGTATCCCTTTTTGTGCAGGGTCCTGCTGACGCCGCTCTCTATGATGGCCTTTTCCCCTCTTCCGGTCTCATTCTTTCCTCTGCAAAGCAGGAAGGAAGCGGCCGGTGCGATCTCGTCAAAGGTATTCAGATTGGCATACTCCACATCCAGTTCAGAGACCCTTGAAAACAGGGAGGCCTGGCTGCGGTCCACGCCGTGTCCATGCAAAAACTGCAGAAACCGCACCAGCTGCTGCCTGTCGGCCCCGCGTCCCCCCGCCAGATAGACAACGCGCCGGACCCGCATGTTCCGGGAGGTCTCCGGATCGAAGTAGGAATAGCAGGGGCTCTCGCTTGTCCTGAGGATGATCTGGGACCTGTCGGAATCGCTGAGCCTTCCGCCGGTCACGTCCAGCGAGGCGTAGCCTGCGCGGTAGGTGCCGTCATCAAAGCCGGAAAACAGATAGTAGGACAGACTCTCGCCCAGATCCATGACGCTGCGGACAAGCCGGGTCCCTTCCCTGACAAGCGGCGACCAGTCGATGGGCTTTTCTCTCATAGGAAGGAGCAGCAAAAGGGCGCCCAGAAGAAGAAAATAGGGCAGGGGGAAGGCCCCGCCCTTCCTTCCGGCCATCAGCCCTTGCAGAGCTGCCAGGGTCAGGACCACCAGGGAGACGAAAAGGATCCTGTCCGTGACAAAGCGGCCGGCAAAGGCCCTGCCGCTCAGAAACAGAAAAAGGGCGGCAGCATCCAGGACAAAGGTCCCCCAGACCATAAGGAGGTCCCGGCGGGGCACCAGGGCAAGAAGGGCCCTGACAGCGGCCGCCGCTGCAAGGACCAGGGATACGCCTGCGCCCGGCCTCAGGAGAAGGAGAAAGGCAGCGGGAAGCAGGGAAAGCAGGGCGGGTAGGGGCCCGTCCGTAAAAAGTCCCGCCAGAAACTCTATGGCCCCTGTCAGAAGAAAGAAGAGACCAAAGGAGGCAGCCAAAAGCCCCCTGGGAAAGGCGCCCCCTTCCAGGCCCTGGCCCGCCCCCAAAAAGGACAGGATGCTTTCTGCGCAGAGAATGACCAGGGACAGCGAAAAGAGGAGTCTTCTGCATTCACTCAATAACCATGACAGGATCCTGTCCCGGTCCGGGATCTTCCCGAATAAGAATCCAGGTGCCTTCTTCATTGCCCTCACTCCTCAGGTTTCTTGTCAGGGACAGGAGCTCTTCATAGTCCTGTCCGGAATAGTAAAAGATCCCGTCTGCTGCCGTGCCGTAGAATTCCATAAAACTTTCATAGGAGTCCGCAGACGCGCGGGTGACTCTCCCGGCCGGATAGATCAGCCGGACCGGAATGCCCTGCCCCGCGAAATGCCATACGGCGGACACGGCAAATTCCAGGAAATAGTCGCGTTTTTGAAGGAAGGCAGGGTCCTGCTCCCGGTCCGGGGCGTAGGCAGCCTGCATCAGGATCGTGACGGTCCGCTTTTCCATTTCGTCGGGCAGGCGGGTCATGGGCGTCCCCAGTCTGGCTGTGGCCTTCCAGTGGATGGCAGACATGGGATCACCTCTCTGATAGAGCCGCATGCCGCTTCCCGGCGTTTCCTCCAAAAGGCGGCTGCTCCTGCGGCCGCTGCTGTTGACCCTGTTCTCCAGATCCAGGACCCGGTCGGCCAGATCGGTGACCGGCGGACTGACCACCGCCCGGAAGGTATAGGGGACCGGCAGTGTCACCGTAAAGAGGGCGAAGGGATCCGTGAAGGATACGCTGTGAATGCCGATATCGTAGGAGCCTGCGTATCTGCAGCAGATGCCGGATACAAGCTCTCTGCTCTCTCCGGCCCCCAGGGACAGGGTCTGGCCCTCCTCTATATCGTAAAGGATGCACCTCTCGCCCCAGAGCCGCAGCCCCATGGCATGGACGGGCAGGATGCCGGCGTTCTCAATCTTGACCCGGTATCTGTGGTCTTCCCCCCGCACCGGTCTGTGGACCTCGATCTCCTGATAGAGGCGCAGAAACAGAAAGTTTGCAAAGATGTAGGCAGCGGAAAGAGGGATCAGAAGGAGCATGGCGTAGAGCCATGCAAAAGCGGCCGGTCCCCCGTAAAAGCTGGAAAAGACAAGGCTCCCTGCCGTCGCCGCCAGGTACAGGGCCATGCCCTTTGCGTGGAAGCGGATCATGTTTCCACCCTGATCTGCTTCAGAATGCTCAGGACCGTTTCCTCTCTGGTGACCCGGCCCAGCCTGGCCCCCGGAGAAAGGATGAGACGATGGGGAAGGGTAAGGGCGGCGGCGTCCGCGATATCCTCCGGGATGCAGTAGCTGCGCTCCCTCATATAGGCAGAGGCCTGGGCGTAGCGGAGCATGGACAGGAGGGCCCGGGAGGAGGCCCCGCAGGAAAGCTCCGGTTTGCTTCTGGTGGCCTCTATGATCCTGACCGCATAGGCCGTCAGGCTTTCGTGGATGGAGACGGCCCGCACCTCCTCCTTCATGTCCAGGATGTCCCGGCCTGTCAGCACCGGAAGCGTTGCGCTGTGAAGAGACCCGGCCAGGAAGCGGCCGGCCATATCCTGGGACGCCTTTGTATCGGGATAGCCGATGGAGAGCCTGGTCATGAACCGGTCCAGCTGGGACTCGGGGAGAGGATAGGTCCCGGCCATTTCCGAGGGATTCTGGGTGCCGATGACAAGAAAGGGCTCGGGCACCGGCAGAGATTTTCCGTCGATGGTGACGCGGCCCTCCTCCATCACCTCCAGAAGGGCCGACTGGGTCCTGGGGGATGTGCGGTTGAGCTCATCGGCCAGCACAATGTTGTTGAGGACGGGGCCCTCCACCACTTGGAAGACTCTCTCGATGGGGTTATAGACCGAGAGGCCTGTGATGTCTGACGGCGTCGTATCCGGCGTACACTGGATCCTGGCAAAGGAGAGCGAAAGGGAGTCGGCCAGGGCCCTGGCCAGAGAAGTCTTGCCCACGCCGGGCACATCCTCAATGAGGAGATGACCGCCGGCCAGCATGGTCGTGATGACCCTGTCGATCTGGTCCCCCTTGCCCACAATGCGCTGCTCAATATTGTCTTTCAGGACTTTTATTTTATTCATTGCATCCTCTTCGTTCTTTCTCGGGGATCTGTCCCGGTATTCCCATCCTGCTTGTCAGTAAAATATCGCGGGCAGTCTCTTCTCACCAGGGTCTGCCCGGCTTCTGCCTTATTTCTTCAGATCCTCATGAATGGACTTCTGCCTGCGTCTGATCTGGTCTGACCAGTGGGGGCCCTCCTCATACATCTGCGAGAGCCGGGCCAGGGCTGCAGGCACGTCAATCCCCTGGGGGCAGGCATGGCTGCACTGTCCGCATCCGATGCAGGCGGCCGGGCGCTTGTCCTCCTCGAGGGCGTCGATCCGCACGGAAGGGGTCATGGTCGCCGCATATTTATAGTCGTTGTAGCACTGGAGAAGATAGGGAATATCCAGGCCCTGAGGACATCCGCTGCAGCAGTAGCGGCAGGCCGTGCAGGGGACGCCCGTTTTAAGGTTCTCTGCAATGTCCATCAAAACGCTGCGCTCTCCGTCCGTCAGCGGAACCTTCTCCCGGAAGGTCCGCAGATTATCCTCCACCTGCGGCACCTCGTTCATCCCGGACAGAATGACTTTGACCCCCGGCAGTCCCTGCAGAAAACGGAAGGCATAGGAGGCGTCGCTCCGGGGCTCTGGCCCGTCTTTGGAAAGGGCCGTAAGCTTTGCGGATTCCGCCTCCGGGTTCTTTCTTAATCGGTATACTGCTAAAACTATTATAGCAGAAGAAAGCCGGCCTGAAATGCAGAAACAGACGCCGCCAGCCTCTGCTTCCTCTATCGCGCCTGGAAGCAAGGAATTGACATGAGCGGTTAGATGCGTTAAACTCAAAATGCCGCTGAAAGAGCGGCACTTTTTTGGGATATGGGTTAGAGAATTCTAACCCCGTTTGTCAGCTTTAACCGAGGGGCGCCGAGGCATGGCGCATCCCTTCGACACCGGGGAACGAATGGAACAATACACACAGTCGCAGAAAGAAATTGCTGAAAAGACACAGAAAATCCTGCTTGGAAATCTGGAGCGGCATATCACCATCGGGGAGCTAGCGCAGGAGCTGCATGTGTCGCAGACCCAGATCAAGGTCTGCTTCCACAAGGTTTACGGGATGCCGGTCTTCGCCTATACGCGGAAGGCGCGTATGGAGGCTGCCGCATTGCAGCTGCGGGAAACCCAGGACTCAGTCCTGGAGATTGCCGGCCAATGCGGCTATGAGAACGGAAGTAAGTTCGCGACGGCCTTCCGCAGTGTGATCGGCCTCTCCCCCAGTGAGTACAGAAGACGCTGCCGCTGGGACCAGGACCACAAGCTGCCTGCTGATTCCTGAGCTGCCGGGATGGAAGGCGCAAAAGGAAGGATGATCCGCAATTTGTGTCTTTTTGGAGCCAAAAGAGTCCTGACTAACCTCCTTCTTCCGTCTTTTTGGAGTCGAACAAGCCAAAACTAACTCATTATCATGAATTCATAAACAATTAATACACGCGGGACAGGAAGCATTCCGGCTCCCGCGCAGTCAATATTCTGCACCGGCCGATTCCGCATAATACATCAGAAATGCAGGAAAAATCCAAAAGGGCGGCGCGGTAAATAACAGGAGGCACCCTATGTTTATTATGGATTGTTTTGAACACTGCAACTGGAAAGCGCTCAGACTGATCGGCGCCGGCGCACTGCTGGGCTCCTACGGCGTAAAGATTCTGTCCAGCAAGGACGCAAAGAAGGTCTATACCCACGGGACGGCTGCCGTTCTGCGCATGAAGGATGAGATTCTCAAGGACGTCACCACCATCCGCGAAAACTGCAGCGACATCGCAGCAGATGCGCGGGAGCTCAATGAGAAGCGTCAGGCCGAGCTGGACGCCCAGCAGATCGAGGACGCAAAGGCGGTTCTGGCTGCTGCCGGCGCCTGTGGAGAGGATTGTGCAGAGGCATGATCCCAAGTGGCCTGTGATCCAATGATCACAGACATCGGTATGAACAGAGCTGCCCCGCGGGATGGATCCCGCGGGGCGGTTTTCGAATTTAGAAAGAGAACCATTATGAAATGCAGAATCCTACATGAATCGGGCGGCCGCCTGCGGGTCCGGATGGCCCAGAGGCGGATGACCATGGCCCAGGCAGACCGTCTGCACTATTATCTGTCGGCCCTGCCGGAGGTATCCAAGGTAACTGTCTCCGAACGGACCATGGACGCCACGATTCTATTTGATAAGAAAAACGGGCAGGCGCGGGACCGCATCATCACCGCCCTGTCCCAATTTGATTATGAAAGCTCGGCGGTCGAGGTGCCCGAGCACACAGGCCGCGCTCTGAGCCGGTCCTATGAGGACAGGCTCTTTTTCCTGGTGATGGAACGGGCCGTCCGTACCCTTGTCCTGCCGCTTCCGGTAAGACGGGTCTTCTGCCTGCTCAATGCCTCCCGCTACATCCGCGAGGGCCTGCGCTGTCTGGCCCGCGGGAAGCTGGAGGTGCCGGTGCTGGATGCCACGACCATCGCCGTCTCGCTCCTGCGGGGCGACTATTCCACGGCCGGATCGGTCATGTTCCTGCTGG